>NZ_SEHL01000009.1:0-140205 GCF_004151355.1 Dermacoccus sp. 147Ba | reverse complement strand
AACTGCCCGTCGTGGGACATCGCGCGAAAGCGCACGCGCGAGAGACCGAATCGCGCGAGGTGGCCGCGCGGCCGCCCGTCGACGACATCACGGTTGCGCAGCCGGGTCGGGCTGGCGTCACGTGGCAACGCAGCGAGCTCACGGACGGCGAGGGCCACCTCGTCGGGGCTGCCCGTGCGGATGCGCTCCTTGAGTTCGGCTCGCCGGTCGGCGTACCGGGCCACGATCTTTCGCCGCTCGGCGTCCTTCGCGATCTTCGACTTCTTGGCCATCAGCGGATCTCCTTGAACACGACGTGTCGGCGCACGATCGGGTCGTACTTGCGCAGTTCGAGCCGGCCGGGGGTGTTTCGACGGTTCTTCTGCGTGATGTAGCGATAGCCGGTGCCGGCGCTCGACTGGACGCTGACCTTCGGGCGTACGTCGCTCCTCTTGGAGGCCATCAGAGCTTCACTCCCCTCGCCCGCAACTCGGCGACGACGACGTCGATACCGCGCTTGTCGATGGTGCGAATGCCGCGTGGGCTGACGGTGAGGCGCACGGTGCGCCCGAGGCTAGGCACCCAGTAGCGCCTCTTCTGGACGTTGACGTCGAACCGCCTCTTGCTGCGCACGTGGCTGTGCGAGATCGAATGGCCGAAGCCCGGCACAGCGCCGCTGACCATGCATTTGCGTGACATGCTGCTCCTCGGATACAAAATGAGAACGGTTTTCATTTCCAACGCGAGGAAAGAGGGGTAGCAACCGTGAAGAAGGGCATCCACCCCGCCTACGAGCGCGTGGCGTTCCGGGACTCCACCACCGGCGCCGTGTTCGTCACGCGAGCGACGCTGCGCCCGAGCGAGACCATCGACATCGACGGTGACGCGGTGCCGGTCGTCAACGTCGAGGTCTCCAGCGACTCGCACCCGCTCTGGACGGGCAAGGCGCGCGTGCACGACAGCGAAGGGCGCGTGGCACAGTTCAACCGCCGTTACGGACGAGGACGCACGGCGTGAGCGGGCAGGGGAACAGCGCAACGCCCACCGTCATCATCACCGGCGTCGAACAGAGCGCAGCCGACACCACGGCCATGAGTTTGCTGTTCGACCTGCCGAAGCCTGTCGTCGTCACGCACTCGTTCGGGGCTGACGGGACGAGCCTCGTGCGCACGGTGAGCGACGTGACCGGCCTGCTGGATCGCACGACGATCGACCTCGAACACGCCTGCGTGCCGTGCGCGATCCGCGAGGACGTGCTGCCGACGATTGCCGGCCTCGCGAGCAGCGGCCACTGGTCGAGCATCATCGCGAGACTGCCGATCGGAGCTGAGACGACGCAGCTGTGCCGGGTCGCCTCCTATGAGCCGAACACGCTCGGCGGGGCACGGCTCGCAGCCGTCGTGAACGCGGTCGACGGATGTGACGCCGTCCGACACCTCACCGGGCCCGAGCTGCTGGTCGAACGAGAGTTGCCCACGTTCGAAGGTGACGTGCGCGGCACCGCCGAGGTGGCGACGACCCTGCTCGAGTACGCGGATGTCATCGCCGTCGACGGCGAACTCATGCCCGAATGCTCGACGCTCGTCCGCACGCTGGCGCGCCCGGGTGCGCAGGTGGTCGAGAACTGGTCGCAGTGGGACGCGACAGCGCTTCTGCCCGGCGTGCACGACGTCGAAGCCATCGAGAAGTGGGTCGCCGAGACGCCACCCGCCCAGATCGGGGACTCGTGCGAGGACGGTGTGTGGCGCGTGCGGCTTCGCTCCGAACGTGCCGTACACCCCGAGCGCATCCAGGAGAACCTGCCGGAACTCGGCGGCGGCGCGTTCCGGACGCGCGGCTGCTTCTGGGTGCCGACCCGGCCGGAGACGCTGTGCGTGTGGGACGGCGCAGCGGGTCAGCTCAACATCGGCACGGCGGGGCGCTGGCGCCGTCCGGCCGCGCGGCGTACGGATTTCGTCGTCACCGGGCTCCTCGCGCACGGCGACCCTCGCGACGAATTGCGTCGAGCCTTCGAAGCGGCCCTGTGCACACCCGCCGAACTCGACACGCTCGCAGCCGTGTGGAGCACCGACGAAGACGGACTCGAGCCCTGGCTCGGCGACATGAAGGAGTACCACTGATGGCCGTTCCGAAACGAAAAGTCTCACGCGCCAACACCCGCTCGCGACGAGCGAACTGGAAGGCGGTGCCCGCGGCGCTCGTCCCCGTCGCCGTGGACGGGACGTTCTACCGGGTTCCGCGGCGTCTCGCCCGGGCCGTCGAACGAGGGCTCATCGACCCGCCCACAGAATCACGCATCGACGAAGGAGGACGACGATGAAGGTGCGCAAGTCCCTGCGCTCACTCAAGGACCAGCCCGGCTCGCAGGTGGTTCGCCGCCGCGGCAAGACCTACGTCATCAACAAACAGAACCCGCGCATCAAGGCTCGTCAGGGCTGAGTCGGCCACGTCGACGCTGGGCGGTGCACGCACGTGATCGGTGTGTGCGTCGCCCAGCGCGCACGGCGCCGAGGTCTGCGTGGCCGAGCCCGGGCAATCGGGCTGCGAGTTACTCGCCCGTCTCGGTTAATCGTCGTTAACCTAGGCGGCATGACCGCGACGACTGAGGCACCCAGCACGCACACCGACGACAGCACCGACATCCTGGCGCGCGCCCGGACGCAGGTGCTCGAGAACGGGCAGCCGCTCGGCTACGACGACCTCGTCGAGGTGCTGCGCACCGGCGACGACCGACTCGAGGAGTTGCTGCAACTGGCCCACGACGTGCGCCTTCGCTACAACGGTGACGAGGTCGAGGTCGAGGGCATCGTCAGCCTCAAGACGGGCGGGTGCCCGGAGGACTGCCACTTCTGCTCGCAGTCGGGCCAGTTCACCTCCCCGGTGCGCTCGGTGTGGCTCAACATCCCGCAGCTCGTGCGCGCCGCGAAGCAGACGCGCGAGACGGGCGCGTCGGAGTTCTGCATCGTCGCCGCCGTGCGCGGGCCCGACGAGAAGCTCATGACGCAGATGCGTGAGGCCGTGAAGGCCATCCACGCCGAGGTCGACATCCAGGTCGCGGCGTCGCTCGGCATGCTCACCCAGGAGCAGGTCGACGACCTGCGCGACATGGGCGTGCACCGCTACAACCACAACCTCGAAGCGGCGAAGTCGTACTTCCCCGACGTCGTCACGACGCACTCGTACGAGGAGCGTTTCCAGACGTGCCAGATGATCCGCGAGTCGGGCATGGAGCTGTGCTGCGGTGGGCTCGTCGGCATGGGCGAGACGCTTGAGCAGCGCGCCGAACTCGCGTCGCAGCTGGCTGAGCTCGACCCGCACGAGGTGCCGCTCAACTTCCTCAACCCGCGCCCGGGAACGCCGTTCGAGAACATCGAGCCGATGGAGTCGAACGACGCCCTGCGCACCATCGCCGCGTTCCGCCTCGCGCTGCCGCGCACCATCCTGCGCTACGCGGGCGGCCGTGAGTTGACGCTCGGCGACCTCGGCACGCGCGACGGCCTCATGGGTGGCATCAACGCCGTCATCGTGGGCAACTACCTCACGACGCTCGGACGCGACCCGAAGGAAGACCTGTCACTCCTGTCGGACCTCAACATGCCGATCAAGGCGCTCAACGCCACGCTCTGAGCGCCGCCCCGCACCGACTCTTCGTCCGCTCCCGATCGCCTCGCGTTCGGGAGCGGACGTCTCACCCTTCGAGGAGACCTTCCTGATGAGCGCTACGAGCGACACGGGCGTCGCGGACGTCACCGCGACGTACTGCACCCGGTGCGGCAAACTGCCCGACGAGGCCGACCACACCGCCTGCGCGCGCTGGCTCGCCGCCGAGGAACCGCCCCGCTTCTGCGCCCAGTGCGCCCGCCGGATGAAGGTGCAGGTCGTCCCGACGGGTTGGTCGGCCGAGTGCTCCCGCCACGGCGCATTGAGCGGCGGCGCAGGAGTCTGACCCGCTGGGGCGGGGGCTAGCTGGTGACGTTTGCTGCGGTTGGCTGCGTTGCAACGTCACCAAGCGCAGCAAACGTCACCAACCAGCGTGTCCACAGCAGTGACGGCCGAGGCTTCTGTCCACAGGACCCGTCCGAGGCTTCTTGTCACCCCGGCCCAGGCTCCTGATGCTGGCTCCATGAGCACCCATCAACCGCCCGTGCGGAGCGTGACGACGGCGCAACTGACGCGCGCAGGTCTCACCTCACGTCAGATCGATGCCTTCGTTCGCTCGGGCAAGCTCGAGCGAATCGGCCGAGGTGTCTACGTCGAAAGCCTCGACGTAGACGCGGCAAGCCCGGAGTCACGGGTACGGGAGCATCTCGTCCGAGCTGTCGCCCTGTGCCGATCCTCCTCCGGGGCTTACCTCGTGGGACCGAGCGCGTGCCTTGCGCTCGGACTTCCCCTCCTCGTTCTTCCCCGCGACGCTCACATCGCGCGCGCCTCGTCCCGTGTCCAAACCCGCAGGCTCGGGCTGCGCGCACACCGCCCGTGGTCGCATGACATCCGAACACTCGACGACCTCGGGGTGGACGTGCAGTGCCCCGAGGCGGCCATCGTCGAACTGGCAGCGCGCGAGGGTGCGCTCCACGGACTCGTGCCTGCCGATGTCGCGGCCCGGCACGAGGACGTGCGGTTCGAACGTGTCCTGGCTTCCTGGGGCAAGCGCCACGGCATCGCCCAGGCCCGGCTCGTCGCCGAACTCGCCGACGGCCGTCGCGAATCGCCCTTGGAAACGCAAACCGCGTGGCAGGCGCACGGGGAAGGGATCCGTCTTGAGCCGCAGACCGTCATCCGCGACAGGGCGGGCGAGTGGGTGGCCACGGTCGACTTCACCGTTGCGGGATACAAGGTCGTCGTCGAGGTCGACGGTTTGGGCAAGTACCGACGCCCGGACGACCTGAAGAAGGAACGGGTGCGTCACAACCAGATCGAGGAGCTCGGGTGGCTCGTTGTCCGTGTCATCGCAGACGACCTGCGGTGCGGTCGGTTCGTGCCGCGCCTTCACGCGGCAATGGCGCGCGCCGAGCGCCGCTAGCTGGTGACGTTTGCGGCGCTTGGCTGCGTTGCAACGTCACCAACCGCAGGAAACGTCACCAGTTAAGCGTCGGTTGGGGCTGGGGCTGCTGCCGCATTCGCTTTCCGAATGCAGACCATCACGGCCAGGACGAGGGCCACCACGGCGAGGATGTGCACGGCGAAGGCCGCGATGTCGCTGACGAAGCTCAGCAGGAGCACGAGGGCCGCGAGTACCGCGAGGATGACGGCGTAGCGGCGCAGGAACGGGGCAGCAGCGCGGTTGCCGACGAGAAGGGCTTCCGGCGAACGACGGGTCGTCGCCGTCCGGATCGACACGCGGCCACCGAACGGGAGGCGTCCGTCGTCGGCACCGCGCGCCACCCACGTCATGACACCGGCAATGACGAGAAGCGCGACAGCACCGACCATGGCGGCCACCGAGAGGTCCGAAAGCATGCCTCCCAGGGTAGCGAGGAACACCGGCTCCAGAGGCTGAGAACCCGGACGGCGCGCCCGCGGGCAGCCTGCCACCCTGCCGGCGCAATCGTGCCCCGCGGAGTCAACGGCGTACCGCCAGCGCCGACCCGCGCGACGAAGCGCGGCCTCACCATCCCCGGGATCCAGACGACCCTGCGCGCCAAGAGCGGCCACCGCGACTGGAGCGACCCCGCCTTCCGCCTCCACTCGCCGACGCGCAGAGTCGGGTCGAGTCGATCGATGCCACAGGTGCCTCACCCCTTCCCCAGGTGAGAGGATGAGGGCCATGCCCACCCCCGACGTCGCACGCCTGCTCGCCTCGGATCGTGACCACCTGTGGCACCCCTACTCGAGCGCCACGAACCCTGCGACGACGCGGTTCGTCGAGTCCGCGCACGGGCCGCGCCTCACCCTGCGTGACGACGACGGCGCATCGCGCGAGGTGCTCGACGCCATGAGCTCTTGGTGGTGCGCCATCCACGGCTACAACGTTCCCGAGCTCAACGCCGCCGCCGAGGCGCAGCTGCAGCGGATGAGTCACGTCATGTTCGGCGGCTTGACGCACGAACCCGCCGTCCGCCTCGGTGAGAAGCTCGTCGAGATCGCGCCCGCACCAGAGGCCGACCGACCGAAGCTGACGCGCGCGTTCCTCGCCGACTCCGGCTCCGTCAGCGTCGAGGTGGCCCTCAAGATGGCCCTCCAGGTCTTCGCCGCCGACGAACGTCCGCGACGCACCGTCCTCACGATCCGCGGCGGTTACCATGGCGACACCCTGCACCCCATGAGCGTCTGCGACCCCGACGGCGGCATGCACTCCCTCTGGCGCGGCACGCTGCCGCAACAGCTCTTCGCCCCGCTCCCACCTGCAGGCCTTGAAGCCGACCCTGACGAACTCGAGGCATGGAAGCGCGAAACCGCTTCCCTCTACAGGGAACACGCCGACGAGATCGCGGCCGTCATCGTCGAGCCACTCCTGCAGGGCGCCGGCGGTATGCGCATCTACGACCCCGAATGCGTGCGATTCCTCACCACCCTCGCCCGCGAGCACGGCGCGCTCGTCATCGTCGACGAGATCGCCACCGGCTTCGGGCGCACCGGCACCTACTGGGCTGCCGACCGCATCGGCATCACGCCCGACATCCTCTGCCTCGGCAAGGCCCTCACCGGCGGCTACCTCACGATGGCGGCCGTGCTCTGCACCGACGAACTCGCCCGCACCATCAGCGAGCGCACCGGCGCGATGATGCACGGCCCCACCTTCATGGGCAACCCGCTCTCGTGCGCCGTCGCGCTCGCCAGCATCGACCTCCTCGACACCGAACGTCTCACCCGCGCAGCCGGATTCGCCGACACACTCGACACTCACCTCGCTCCCCTGCGCGAACTCCCCCACGTCGCGGATGTTCGCACGCTGGGTGCGGTCGGCGTCGTCGAGCTGACCCACGACGTCGACGTCGACGCGGCCACGGCAGCCGCCCTCGACGCGGGCGCATGGATCCGCCCCTTCCGCCGCCTCATCTACACGATGCCGCCGTTCGTCTGCACCGACGACGACCTGGGCACGATCTGCGAGGCTGTCACCGCCGCGGTCCACGCATGCGCCCCGGCGAGCGAGCAGGCGCCGTGAACCAGTACCTCGACGCCCTCGACGCCGCCGCGAAACGGCGCACCGAGCGCGACCTCACCCGCACGGCCGAGGCCGACCAGCTCGACGGTGTCCGCATCGATCTCGCGGGCAACGACTACCTCGGCCTGCGGCGCCACCCCGCGGTGCTCGACGGCGCGCAGCGAGCCCTCGACGAAGCCGGCGGCGGCGCGGGCGCGAGCCGCCTCGTCACCGGAACGCACGCCGTCCACACGACGCTCGAAGCCGAGCTCGCCGCGCACATGGGGCACGAGTCCGCGCTCGTGTTCTCCACCGGGTACCACGCGAACCTCTCCGCCATGACGGTGCTCGGCACCGCCGACACCCTCGTCATCAGCGACGCTCACAACCACGCGAGCCTCATCGACGGCATACGCCTGGCCAAAGCTCGCGTCGCCGTCACACCGCACCTCGACGTCGACGCCGTGCGTCGCGCCCTCTCCGAACGCACCGAGCCGCGCGCCGTCATCGTCGTCGAGTCGATCTTCTCCGTGCTCGGCGACGCCGCCGACCTGCCCGCGCTCCTCGCGCTCGCCGTCGAGCACGACGCGCTGCTCGTCGTCGACGAGGCGCACGGCCTCGGTGTCGCGGGTAAGGGCGGCGAGGGGCTCGTCAGGGCTGGCGGCCTCCTCGACGGCGAGGGCGCCGACCGCGTCGTCGTCACGGTCACCCTGTCGAAGTCGCTTGCGAGTCAGGGCGGCGCGGTTCTCGGGCCGCGATCGCTGCGGGAACACCTGCTCAACACGGCACGCCCGTTCATCTTCGACACGGGCCTCGCGCCCGCGTCCGCTGGGGCCGCGCTCGGAGCCCTTCGTCATCTCGTCGCGCATCCCGAGCTCCCTGGTCGAACTCTCGCTGCAGCAGCCGCCATCGCCGACGCCCTCGGCGTCGAGCCGTCGGCCGGGGCCGTGCTGTCCAAGCCCATGCCGTCACCCGCCGAAGCACTGGCCGCCGTCGACGCGGCCCGCGCGCAGGGTCTGCGTATCGGGTGCTTCCGGCCGCCGAGCACGCCGGACGGCATCAGCCGCCTGCGCGTCACCGCCACGGCGGGACTCACGGATGCGGAGCTCGACGACGCCAGGCGTATCCTCGGCGCCGTCGCCAGCACGTTCGAAGGAGCACAATGAGCGCCCCCGTCATCCTCGTCACCGGCACCGACACCGAGGTCGGCAAGACGGTGACGACGGCCGCCGTCGCCGCGGCACTTGCCGCGCAGGGCATGCGGATCGCCGTCGTCAAACCTGTCCAGACGGGCCTGGCCCCGGGTGAGCCGGGTGACGTCGACGAGGTCGCCCGCCTGGCCGGCACCGAGGGCGTGACGACACACGAGTTCACCCGCCTGCGCGACCCCCTCGCGCCCGACGCCGCCGCGCGCCTCGCCGGCACGAGCATCCCGACCGTCGCGGAGCACGCCGAGCGCGTCCTCGAGATCGCCGACCGCGACGACGTCGACACCGTCATCGTCGAGGGCGCGGGCGGCCTGCTCGTCCACCTCGACGGCGGGGGCGCCACCCTGGCCGACCTCGCTGTTCACCTGCGCGACAAGGGCGTTCGCGCGGGCTTCGTGCTCGTCGTCGCGCCCCGTCTCGGCACGCTCAACGTCACGGCCCTCACCGCCGAGGCGCTGCGCCACCGGGGCCTCGACCTCATCGGCTACGTCGTCGGCAGCTACCCCGACGAGCCCGGCCTCGCCGAGCGCACGAACCTCGACGACCTGCCGAACGCCGCCGGCGCGCAGCCGCTCGGGCGCCTGCCGGAACGTGCGGCCCAACTCGACCCGAACACCTTCCGAAACAACGCAAGCAAGTGGGTGCACCTGTGATGTTCCGAACCGACGGCCGTCTCGCCGATGGCCGCACGATCCGCTGGTACGACCGCGAGGAGGGCCGCGAAGCCGTGCCCGACCGGCGCGATCTGCCCGAGACGACGCCCATGTCGCAATTGCGCTACGACGTCCTCACCGACGAGTACATCGTGCTCGCCGCGCACCGTCAGAACCGCACCTTCATGCCGCCGGCGAACGAGTGCCCGCTGTGTCCGAGCCGCCCGGACTACGCGAGCGAAGTGCCCTCGGAGGACTACGAGGTCGCTGTCTTCGACAACCGTTTCCCGGCGCTCTCGGACGCCGTCACGGGCGTAGAGGAGATCGACGACCCGCTGTTCGCCTCGGCGCCCGCGTACGGCGCGTGCGAGGTGGTCTGCTTCAGCTCGAACCACAAAGCCTCGTTCAAGGACCTGTCGCTCGAGCAGGCCCGCCTCGTCGTCGACACGTGGGCCGACCGGACGCGCGAACTCTCCGCGCGCGAGAGCGTCGAGTACGTCTACCCGTTCGAGAACCGCGGCGCCGAGATCGGCGTCACCCTGCCGCACCCGCACGGCCAGATCTACGCCTACGACATGGTTCCGCCGCGGGCGCGCAAGGAACTCGACGCCGCCCGTCGCCACCACTCGCGCACCGGCTGCAACCTCTTCGGCGACATTCTGAGCCGCGAGCTGGCGGAGGGGTCGCGCATCGTCGCACAGAACGCGACGTGGGTGGCGTTCGTGCCGTTCGCGGCGCGCTGGCCCGTCGAGGTGCACCTCTACCCGCGCCGTCAGACGCCCGACCTCGCGGCCCTCGACGAGGCGCAGCGCGACGGCCTCGCGGAGCTCTACCGCGACGTCCTTGGCCGTTTCGACGCGATGTACGACGCCCCGCTGCCCTACATCTCGGCGTGGCAGCAAGCTCCTGCGAAGGGTGACCACCCGGACCGTCGCCTCGCGTGGCTGCACGTCGAGCTGTTCTCGATCCGGCGCAGCGCGGACAAGCTCAAGTACCTCGCAGGTACCGAGTCCGGCCAGGGCGCGTTCAGCAACGACGTGGCGCCCGAGGCGGTGGCCGAGCGCCTGCGCGAGCTGGGAACGTCGCGATGACGCAGGAGATCACCTCGAGCGACTCGCAGAGCCGCCTGCTCGCCGAAGCGGAAGCGCTGTTCGCGCGCGAGTTCGGCGACGTCACGCCGGACGGCGCGTGGTGGGCGCCCGGGCGCGTCAACATCGTCGGCGAGCACACGGACTACAACGGCGGCTACGTCCTGCCCATCGCTCTGCCGACCGGCACCGTCGCCGTCGCGCGGCGTCGTGACGACGACCTCGTCCGGCTCGTCTCCGAGGGCAAGCGCGTCGAGGTGCGCCTGGGCGACATCTCGCGCGAGGCGTCGCTCGGCTGGGCTTCGTACGCGGCCGGCGTCGGCTGGGCGGCCGCGCGTGACGGCCTCGACGTGCCCGGCCTCGACATCGCGTTCGCGGCCGACGTGCCGCGCGGTGCCGGGCTGTCGTCGTCCGCCTCGCTGAGCTGCTCGGCCGCGAGCGCCTGGAACGACCTGGCCGGATGGGGCCTCGAGCGTCCGGACATCGCCCGCCTCGGGCGTCTCGCGGAGAACGAGATCGCCGGCGCGCCGACGGGAACGATGGACCAGATGGCCTCGGTGCTGTGTGAAGCCGGTTCCGCACTACGCCTCGACACGCTGACGAACGACACCGAGCAGGTGCCGTTCGATCTCGACTCGGCCGGGATCGTCCTGCTCGTCGTCAACTCCCACGCGCCGCACGAGCTCGTCGACGGGGCCTACGGCGAGCGCCGTCGCTCCTGCGAGGAGGCCGCTGATCTGCTCGGCATTGAGCGAGGTCACCTGTGCAGTGAGGTCGACGGACGCGACGTCAGTGCGGTCGATGCGCGCCTCGAGGAGTTGCCCGACGTTCCGCGCCGCCGCGCGCGCCACGTCATCACCGACTCGGCGCGGGTGCTTGCCGTGCACGAGGCGCTGGGGGCCGGCGTCACGCGCGAGAGCGCTCCCGCCGTCGGCCGGGTGCTCAGCGCGTCGCACGCCAGCATGCGCGACGACTTCGAGATCACCGTCCCGGCCGTCGACACGCTCGCCGCGGCCCTCGAGGACGGCGGCGCGTACGGCGCACGGATGACGGGCGGCGGCTTCGGCGGCTGCGTCATCGCCCTCATCGATTCGGGCCGTGTCGACGACGCCGTGGAGCTTGCGAAGCAGCGTGCCGCGAAGGGTGGCTTCGCCGAGCCGGAGCCGTTCGTCGCTCTCGCGAGTGAAGGTGCCAAACGTCTGAAGTGACCTCAGACGGCGGGCAGTTCGGCGCGCGCCATGCGTGACGCCCAGCGCAGGAGGACGACGTCGTCGGTGAGGCCGTTGGGCCGCGAGTCCGGGATGACGTCCTCCACGTCGACGAGGTAGACGAGCGCTGCCACGACGAGGCGCAGACGTGCCTTGCCGGTGATGCTGGTGGTGTGTGGGTCGTCGTGGCCGTCCACGGTGAGCATGCCCTCGTCGACGTAGGCGTCGACGACCGAGCAGATGATGTCGAGGTCAAGCCCTTGCGCGCCCTCGTACAGGCGCGGGTTGCTCTTGCGCTTCGACTCGACGCTGGCGAGCAGCCTGTGCAACTCCGTGCGGGAGGCGATGAGTGACGCCGCCCGGAGCCGCGCGCGCCGGAACGCTGCCGACGTGAGAATGCGCGCTTCGGCGGAGGGCTGGGTCACGGCGACAAGAGTAGGCCTCGTCGGGTCTTCGTGGGCACGTATTGGACGCCTTATCCCGAACGTGCGACCTGATCACCGGGATCTGCGCAGGAGCCAGACACCCTGGCGGTTGTCGGTGGCCCGTGGTTGGCTGATGTCGAGCCGTTGAACTCGGCACTTCGAACGAAGGAGCTCCCATGCCCACCCGTGACACGAACTGGCCTGCAGGCACCCCGAACTGGGTCGACTGCTGCTTCGACGACGTGAAGAAGGCCGGCGACTTCTACGCCAAGCTCTTCGGCTGGGACGTGCAGGAGGGCCCGGCCGAGATGGGCGGCTACGCACTGTGCTTCAAGCACGGACGATCCGCCGCTGCCATCACGCCGCGTATGGCGCCAGAGGTTCCCACGGCGTGGTCGACGTTCTTCGCCTCCGACGACGTCGATGCCACCGCCGAGGCGGTGCGCGCCGCGGGAGGCAGCGTCATCGCCGAGCCGATGGGCGTCGCTGGTGCAGGCCGCATGGCGTTCTTCACCGACGCCGAGGGTGCCGCGTTCGGCGCCTGGCAGGGCGGTGAGCACCACGGTTTCGGCATCTTCAACGAGTCTGGCTCCGTGGGTTGGAACGACCTCATGACGCGAGACCTCGAGGGCGCGAAGGCGTTCTACGGCAAGGTCTTCGGGTTCAGCTACGACGAGATGGGCGCCGACTACGTCACGTGCAAGCGCGCCTCCGACGGTGAGGTCGTCGCCGGAATCCATCTCGCGGGGCACCTGCCGGACGAGGTCCCGGCGAACTGGCTCACGCACTTCGTCGTGGCCGACCGCGACTCGAGCGTCGCCATCGTCGAGGAGCTCGACGGCGAGGTGCTCATGAGCTTCGACACCCCGTTCGGCCCCGAGGCCACCATCCGCGGCCCCGAGGGCGAGGTCTTCAACGTCATCTCCTACACCGCGGAAGCCGAGGAGGAAGCGGAGCACGATCGCGACGCCGAGTGACGAGCAGGTGAGGTGAGCCGGCCCTGACCCAGGAAAATCCCGGGTACTTGTCAGGTCTGCCGGTTCCGGACGAGAGCGTTCTCCTAGGTGGACGCGGTTGGCTGTGGGGACACTGCTTCATTCCACGCGAAGGACCATCATGACGAGCTCCACGCCCGCGAATTCCTCAGCCGCGACGGCACCCACTCGTACGTTCGCAGCACTCGTCGGCGTCGCGTCGCTCGCCGTGCTGCTGCAGGGCCTGTGGGCCGGATTGTTCATGTCGACGCCCGACACCGCCCCTGAGAAGACGCCCTGGCTCGAGGTCCATTCGTGGTGCGGGAAGGCCGCCATCGGGTTCGCGCTCCTCGCCACGGTGTGGGCGTTCCTGAAGCTGCGTGAACGCACCGACCTGACCTTCGGTGCGCTCGCGTTGACGGTGCTGTTGATCCTCGAGGCCTATCTCGGGGGGGCTCATCGTGGACGAGGGCAAGGACGTCATGGCCGCCGTCCATGTCCCGCTGGCGATGGCGCTCATGGGCCTGGCGGTGTGGCTCCCGCTGCGGGCCCGAAAGCGCTGACTCCACCGTGAGGACGAGCCTCGGATGCGACACGCGTCCGGGGCTCGTCGTTTGGAACAATGGGTGCATGCACAGCCTCGCCGACACCCAGCCCGCCATCGCCCTCGGAGCCCTCGACGGCCGCTACCGCGGCGCCGTCGCCCCGCTTGTCGACCACCTGTCGGAGGCCGCGCTCAACCGGATGCGCGTCCACGTCGAGGTCGAGTGGCTCATCCACCTCACCGACGCCGGCATCCTCGACGGCGTGCGCGCGCTGGACGACGGCGAGAAGGAGGCGCTGCGCGACGTCGTGGAGCAGTTCGACGGTGACGACATCGCCGAACTCGCCGAGATCGAGCGCGAGACGGTGCACGACGTCAAGGCCGTCGAGTACTACCTCAAGCGCCGCCTCACGCAGATCGTGGCCGACGCGGGCCACGACGACGCCGAGCAGCTCTCGGAACTCATCCACTTCTGCTGCACGAGCGAGGACATCAACAACCTCAGCTACGCCCTCATGGTGCAGCGTGCGACGCAGCAGGTGTGGCTGCCGAAGGCGACGACGCTCGTCGAGCAGGTCGCGACGATGGCCCGTGACATGCGTGACGTGCCGCTCCTGTCGCACACCCACGGCCAGCCCGCGACGCCGACGACGATGGGCAAGGAGTTCGCGGTGCTCGCCCACCGCCTGGGCCGTCAGGTGCGCCGCATCGGCGGGCAGGAGTACCTCGGCAAGATCAACGGAGCCACCGGCACGTTCGGTGCGCACACGGCTGCGGTGCCGAGCGCCGACTGGCCGGCACTGAGCAAGTCGTTCGTCGAGGGCCTCGGCCTCACGTGGAACCCGTTGACGACGCAGATCGAGAGCCACGACTGGCAGGCCGAGCTCTACGCCGACATCGCGCGGTTCAACCGCATCCTGCACAACCTGTGCACCGACGTGTGGACCTACATCTCGATGGGCTACTTCGCGCAGGTGCGCGGCCAGGGCACCGTCGGCTCGTCGACGATGCCGCACAAGGTGAACCCGATCCGCTTCGAGAACGCCGAGGCGAACCTCGAGGTCTCGAGCGCTCTGCTCGACGTTCTCGGCTCGACCCTCGTCACGTCGCGCCTGCAGCGCGACCTCACGGATTCCTCGATGCAGCGCAATATCGGCACCGCATTCGGGCACTCGGTGCTGGCCATGGACAACGTCGCGCGGGGCCTCGGCGGTCTCGACCCCGTGCCGGGCGCCATGGCCAAGGACCTCGAAGCCAACTGGGAGGTGCTCGGCGAGCCCATCCAGACGGCGATGCGCGCGCTCGGCGCCCAGGGCGTGCCCGGGATGGAGCAGCCCTACGAGCGCCTGAAGGAACTGACGCGCGGACGCCGCATCACCGGCGACGACCTGCGCGAGTTCGTGCGCGGCCTCGACCTTCCCTCCGACGTCGAGGCGCGTTTCCTCGAGATGACGCCTGCCACCTACATCGGCATCGCACCTCAGCTCGTCGATTACCTCGAGGTCTGACGAACCTGCGCTCACGCGACGCCCTGCCCGCAGCTGTGCTCCGCGGGCAGGGCGTCGTGCTGCGCGACGACAGGCGGCGTCAGGACACAACGTACGACCGCGCCACCACCGCACCCGAGCGACCCGCGGCTCTCACCCCCTAATCACCCCTTGGGGCGGAGTGATTCGCCTATAGTTCTTGCATGTTCCGGGGGCATCGCTGGGGCATCGCGCAGTCACTGCGCGTGGGGAACGGCCCCAGCCCTGCGTCGGCCGGGAAGGCAATGAATTCGATGACCGCATCCGATCTGCTCTACGACGTCGGGGCCATCGCGGCCTTCGCCATCGTCGGCTGCGCGCTCCAGGCGCTCGGCTACTTCATGACCGATCTGCTGACGCCGGGTCGCCTCGCCGACATCATCTGGCGTGAGCGCAACCAGAACGCGGCGATCCTCGTGTCGGCGAACCTCATCGCCGTCGGCCTCATCGTCTTCACCGCCATCCGCTCGTCGCACGACGGCCTCGCGGCGGGTCTCCTGAGCACTGCCGTTTACGGCATCCTCGGCCTCGTCTTCATGGCCCTGAGCTTCTTCGCCCTCGACGCACTGACGCCGGGCAAGCTGGGCGCGTTGCTGCTGCAGGAGGACAGGCACCCGGCGGTCTGGGTGTCGGCGGCGGCTCACATCGCGGTCGCGCTCATGATCTGCGCCGCCATCTCCTGATCGGCGCTCCCATGACCCACGACGCGCTGACCATCCGCCCCGGCTCGCACCTCTCGCTCGCGGGCGCTCCCGCGCGCGTCGAGGAGACCCTCGAACTCACCGTCGACGACTTCACCTGGCACTCGCACCGCCTCAGCGGGCATCCGGACGCCGATTGGCTCACTGTCGAGGACGACGAGGGCACGCTCAGCCTCACCCTGTGGAAGGACCGCCCGGCCCTGCCCGAGCGCGGCGAGCCTGGCGATCGCAACGTCGTCTGCGACGGCACGAAGCTGCGCCGCAACGAGGACGGCACGGGCACCTACCGCAGCCTTCCGTCGGGGCGCTCGGGCCGTTACGCCTGCGCCGACTACCGCCTCGGCGGCACGCTCGTCGCCTTCGAGCGCTTCGACGACGGCGCGTGGGAGCCGTCGACCGGCCGTCACATCCCGGCGTTCGGCGTGCAGGTCACCGGGGGTTCGTCGTGACCCTTCACGCCATCGCGTCGCCGTTCGTCGACACCTGCGCCGCCGACCTGCGCCTGGGGCTCGGCTTGGCCCCTGTGGAGCCTCTCGCCACCTGCTTCGTGGCGGGTGCCGACCTGCGCGTGCTCGGGGCCTCGCACCAGGTCGTCATCGAGACGGAGGACGAGCCGTTCACCGAGACGATCGCCTACCTCCCCCACGTCCCGATGCCTCTGCCGGAACGCCACACCGCGCCCGGCTACTCGCTGCGCACGAGCGTCACGCACCTGGCTCCGGACGCCCTGCGCGACGCGGTCAACGCGTTCGTCCCTGCGCTCGGCGAGCGTGACGACGCCGTCGTCGCGCGCTTTCCCGGGCATGACCTCGCGTTGACGGCCCTCGTCGCCGAGCGCCGCGACGACGTCCTCACGTGGCGCACCTGGCACGTCTACCCGCAGCACGGAGAACTGGTCGAGACCGCGTCCTCGCTCGACCTGCAGCGACGGAGGGATCCGGCATGAAGCGCACCGTCAACGTACTGCTCGTCGCGGCCCTCGGCCTCGGGTTGAGCGGCTGCGGCACGAGCAAGGAAGAGGAAGCCTGCCGCGAGCAGCAGCGTCAGATGGCGCGAGCGCAGGGCTTCACGCCCAACGAGCGGGCCGTCAAGGAGGCCTGCGACAACGATCACCGCAGCTCGACGACGCGCCGTCACGGTAGTTCCTTCCGCGGTGGCGGTTCGGGCAGCGGAAAGTGAGCGACGCTGTTCGCAGCGTTCGCGCGATCGAGGTGAGCCGTGCGCTCACCGTCTGAGGCTCCCCGCTTCGCCCGCGCCCTCGTCTTCGGCGCCGTCCTGCTGTGCGCCGCATGCGGTCTCGTCTACGAGCTCGCGCTCGTCGCGCTCGGCTCGTACCTGCTCGGCAACTCGATCACGCAGACGTCGATCGTCCTGTCGGTCATGGTGTTCGCCATGGGCATCGGCTCGCTCGCCGCGAAGCGCCTCGGCGGCCAGGCGGCCCGCAACTTCGCCCTGATCGAGCTGGCCCTCGCCGTCATCGGCGGCACGAGCGTCATCGTGCTGTACGCCGCCTTCGCGTGGTGGTCGCTCTACGGGCCAGCGCTCGTCGCTCTCGCCTTCACGATCGGCGCGCTCATCGGTGCCGAGATCCCCCTGCTCATGACGTTGCTGCAGCGCATCCGCAAGCAGGATGCGTCGGACGCCGTCGCTGATCTCTTCGCCGCCGATTACGTCGGCGCCCTCGTGGGTGGCCTGGCGTTCCCGTTCCTCCTGCTGCCCCTCTTCGGCCTGCTCCGCGGCACACTCGCCGTCGGCGCCGTCAACGCCCTCGTCGGTGTTGCCTTGTGCCTGTGGGTGTTTCGTGACTCGTTCACGACGTGGGGGCGGCGCCTCGTCGGCGGCGCGCTCGCCGTGACGCTGGTCGGGCTCGCGGGGCTTGCCTGGTTCTCGGGGAAGTTCGAGCTGTCCGCGCAGCAGCGCATCTACCGCGATCCGATCGTCGTGAGCGAGCGTTCGGCCTACCAGGACATCGTCGTCACGTCCGGCCTCGACGGACGCGACGTGCGGCTGTTCCTCAACGGTGACCTGCAGTTCTCGACGCTCGACGAGTACCGCTACCACGAGGCGCTCGTCGCTCCTGCGATGAACGGGCCGCGCACGAAGGTCCTCGTGCTCGGCGGGGGCGACGGACTCGCGGCACGGCGGGTGCTCGAGTATCCCGGCGTCGAGAAGGTGACGCTCGTCGACCTCGACCCGGCGGTGGTCGATCTCGCGCGCACGCGGCCCGAATTCCTCGCGGCCAACGCCGATGCGATGGACGACCCGCGCCTGACCTATCGCGCCGCCGATGCGTTCACGTGGCTGCGCACCCAGAACGAGACGTTCGACGCCATCGTCGTCGACTTCCCCGACGCCGACGACGTGGCCACCGCGAAGCTGTACTCGCAGGAGATCTACGGGCTGATGAACAGGGCCCTCGCCCCCGGCGGCCGCATGGTCGTCCAGAGCGGCTCGCCGTTCTTCGCCCGCGAGGCTTACTGGACGACGGAGGCGACCCTGCGCCGCGCCGGGTTCGCGACAACGCCGTACCACGTCGACGTGCCGAGCTTCGGCGACTGGGGCTTCCACCTCGCGACGCGCTCGTCGACGCCGCCGTCGCTCACGCTGCCCGATGACGCCCCGGCGCAGCGCTTCGTCACGCAGGACGTGCTGCGCGCCGCTGCCGTCTTCCCGCCCGACCGTGGCCGGATGCCCGTGAAACCGTCCACCCTGCTGTCGCCCACGATCCTCGACGCGCAGAAGGGCGCCTACCGGGGCTACTGAGCCCGAGGTGTCAGCGACGCGGGTTCAAGCGCGCGATGGCACCGGTGAGCACGGCTGCGAAACCGGTCCACGCGGCGTACGGCGCGAGCGCGACGCCGCGCTCCGGGGTGTGAGCACCGGCTCGGCGCACGAGGTCGGCGCTGCTCACGGCGAGTGCAATGGCCTCGAGGCAGGCGGGACGCAACTTCTTTCGGTCGAAGAACAGCACGCTCCATCCCGCGTTGAGCACGAGGTTGCCGGCCAGAGCCGCTGCATAGGCCTTCTGCTCGCGCGTGCGCCCCTGCTCGCCGAGGTCCGCGAGCACGAGTGAACTCGTGAGCGCGATGTCGGCGTACAGCGCCGTCCACGCGACGGGGAAGGCCCACGCGGGCGGCTGGAAGGCGGGCTTGCGCAGGGTGCGGTACCAGAGCGAGTCGGGGTCGGTCGCGAGACTGCCGACCACCGCGGTCGCCGCGACGGCGGCGCTCGTGCGCGCGAGCGTCCGACCCCATCGGCGGGTGTCGGCGCTGCGCGAGGCGGTCCGGACGGCGTCACGGAAGGTGGTGTGCCCGCCCGGCGGCGGCCCCACGAGGTTGTCGAGGTCGCGTTCGTGGACGACGGTGTCGTGCTGCAGGCTGCCGATGAGCGGTGTGGCGAGCTGTGTCGTCACGGGTGTCACGAGGCCGACCCAGTAAGCCGCCAGCCCCGGAGTCCTCACGGGCGCCTTGAGCACGATGCGCGGTCGCAACCCCACCCTCGTGGCGTACTCGCTCATCATGTCGGCGTACTGGATGGCCTCGGGGCCCCCGATGTCGAAGGTGCGGTTGATGTCGGTCGGCAGGTCCGCCGCGGCCACGAGGTAGTGCACCGCGTCGGCCACGGCGATGGGCTGGATCGTGTTGCGCACCCACCGCGGCGCGAGCGCCCCCGGCAGCCGCTCGGCGAGGTGACGCAACATCTGGAACGACGACGACCCTTCACCGATGACGACGCCCGCCTCGGGGCGTGAAGGGTGCCGGTGCGGCGGCGCAGGAGCGCGCACACCCCGCCGAGCACGAGGCCGGCGAAGGCGAGCATCCAAATGCCCGAGGCAGCCGTGACGACGGTGTAGACGAGGGTGCTCGTGACGACAGGAGCATGGCCGCGCAACGCGTCGTAGAGCGCGCCACGGAAGAAGGTCTCCTCCGCCACGCCGTTGACGAGGGTGAGGACGAGAACCACGACGAAGACGCCGCGGTCGGCGTGATCGAGGAGTTGCTGGACGGGGTCGCGTAACGCGGGAATCTGCGTGAGAACAAGCGCACCGACGAGAAAAGCCCCTGCGAGTGCGGCCCCGACGCCGGCGCCGAGAGCCACGTCGGCTGCGGGCCGACGCGCTTCGGTCGGCTTCGGCGCTTCACGCCCACCCGGACGTCGGGCCAGGAACGCGCCGACGAACCACACCGCGGCCAGCAGCGCCGTCGCGGGGTAGAAGAGTGCATCAGCGGGCTCGATCGACAGGCTCCACGCCAGCACGAGCGTGCCGACGACGAGCGTCAGCCCGCAGGCGAGACGTTGCCGTGTCACCGAGTCGCCCATATGTTCATCCGACCACCCGCGCCAGGTGAGGTGAAGCCTCCCCAGGGGTGCACGACGGCAACGCAACGGGCCGGCATCCGAACGTGGATGCCGACCCGTGATGAGCGTGATGCGTGCGTCAGATCGTGACGTCGCCGCGGGGCGTCGTGAACGTCACCGACAGCACCGACGGGGTGCCGTGCGGGGCGACGAAGGAGAAGTCGATGCTCGGCTCCCACTCCTCGCGGTCGACGCCCGGTTCACCGGAGAGGCCGATCCACTCGCGCACGCGCTCGGGCGCGCCTGCGAGCGTGATGCCCTTGAGGCCCGAGTCGCTGGGGCCGTCCGACGACGGGTGGGTCGCGTCGTCGTCCCACTTGATGAAGTAGGGCAGCTGCGGGTCGAGGACGAGGTCGCTGATGCCGATCTGCTGCCAGGTGACCTCGGTGCCGTCGGGGCGGTGACGGCGGCCTTCGGTGGTGCCGCGACCGAGCTTCTCGACGGGGCGGGTCATGTCGTCGAGTTCGACGACCCAACCGATCCAGCCGCCACCGTTGGCGGAGCGAGCCTTGACGGCCTGGCCGTACGGCATCTTGTCGACGCTGGGGTGCTCGAGGGCTTCGACGACCTCGAGGAACCGGTGCTCGGTAAGCGGCAGGATGACGTTGCGGGTACCGAACCGCGGGTGAACGCCGCCGTCGAGTGCTTCCACGCCGAGCTGCTGCGCGAGTCGCTCGGCCGTCGCCTGCAGACCGTCGGACTCGGCCGCATACATCACGTGGTCAATACGCATGTGCACACTGTGCCACGCCCATCGGTGTGGACTGTAATCCGGGTCACTCCCCTTCGACGCGGCGCGCTCCGTCAACCGCGGACGCCACGCTGACGCATCGCTTCGTAGAGCAGAACGGCGGCGCTCGTCGCGACGTTGAGGGAGTTGACCTGGCCCACCATGGGGATGCGCACGCGGGTCGTGGCGGCGGCGAGCGCCTCGCCGGTGAGGCCGTACTTCTCGGTGCCGACGGCGATCGCGACGGGGCCGCGGTAGTCGACGTCGGTGTGCATGACGTCGGTGTCCGGCGTCGCCGCGACGAGCGGAATGCCGCGCTCTTCGAGCCAGCTCAGGGTCTCGGAGGTGGACGCGGCGGCCACCGGCACGCTGAAGACGGTGCCCTTCGAGCCGCGCACGACGTTGGGGTTGCCCCAGTCGGTGACCGGGTCGGCGGCGATGACGCCGTCGACGCCGACCGCGTCGGCGGTGCGGAGCATGGCCCCGAGATTGCCGGGCTTCTCGACGCCCTCGGCGACGAGAAGGAGCGGACTCTCGGGCAGGTCGAGTTCGCGCGGGTGGGCCTGGACGCTCGGCACGACGGCGAGGAAGCCGTCCGGCCCCTCGCGGTAGGCGACCTTCTCGAACGCGGCGCGCGCCACCGTCACGATCTCGGCGCCGGCGGCGCGGGCGGCGTCGACGACGTCCTGCTGGCGGTCGGCGTCGAGCATGAGGTCGTCGCACGTGTAGAGGGCCCGGGGGCGCACCCCTGCATCGAGCGCGAGCGACAGTTCCTCGTACCCCTCAAGCAGGGTGACGCCCTCGTTCTCGCGGGTACGGCGCTTACGCAGACCGACGAGCCCCTTGAGGCGCGGGTTGGTCGCGGAGGTGAGGTGAAGATCAGCCACCCGCCCATTCTCCCCCACTCAACCCCCACCGCCGAAGCCCCGATCTGCACGTGCAGGATGGTGCTGTGGTGAGGAGTGAGGCGGGGGTCGGGCTGTTGTCCGAGGCGACGGTTCGGACGCTGGCCGGAGCACAGATCACCGCTCCGACGGAGCTTCTCGCCTTCGACTTCGACGACACGGCAGCGCCGGCACCTCGGGGCTTCGAGCGGCTCGCGGAGTCGGCACTGCTGCGCCGTTCGGATCTCGACGCCGTCGGCGACGAGTTGCTTTCGTGGGGTCTCCAACTGGGCTCGGGGATGACGGTGCGGGCGAACGACGTGCCGCTGCGCGCGGGCACCGTCGTCGTGCTCGGTCTCGGCGTCGGGCGGGTGCGCCTGCCGATTCCGTGCCGCGTCACGGAGGTGATCGACGAGCCGCACCGGCGCGGATTCGCCTACGCGACGCTGCCCGGTCACCCCGAGTGCGGCGTCGAACGTTTCCTCGTCGAACGTCGCGGCGATGACGTGTGGGTCAGCATCGACTCCCTCAGTCGGCCCGGCTGGCTCCTCACCCGCATCGGCGCCCCCGTCATGCGGTGGGCGCAGCGCTGGATGACGCGCCGCTACCTGCGGGCTCTGGCCCGCTGAAGCGACGGTCGATCAGTCGTCCAACCGGTGCGCGGCGGCCAGCACCTCCGGCGCGAGCAAACGGCTCGCGCCGAGCACCTCCACGCCGACCAGGCGGCCGTTCGCATCCACGTCCAACACGACGTCGATTCCCGGCTCGCCGCCGAGGTCGACCGGGACGGTGCGCGTCACGCCGCCGGCTCCCCGGTCCGGGCCGACGCGACGTACGCCGCGTCGGCCTCGCCGTCGAACGTCAGCCGTACCGCGTCAGCGGGCGCCCCGCCGTCGGGCGCGTTCACAAGAGCGAGCGCAGGACGTCGGCGGCCCCGTCGTTCTCGATCGGGCCGGTCACCTCGTCCGCGGCGTCCTTCACCTCGTCGGGCGCCTGGCCCATCGCGACGCCGCGCGCAGCCCACTCGAGCATCTCGAGGTCGTTGCGCTGATCGCCCACGGCCACCGTGTTCGACGGCTCGATGGCGAGCTTGCGGCGCACCAACTCGAGCGCCGACGCCTTCGAGACGCCCTCGGGGTTGATGTCCATCCAGGCCGTGTACCCAACGGCGTAGTTGACGTGGTGCAGGCCGATGCGGTCGGCGAGCTCGAGGAAGTCCTCGCTCGTGCCCGACGGCGAGCGGAACGTCACGCGCGTCACGGGCTCCGACATGAGCTCCTCCCACTCCACGACGGTCTGCTCGCCGTCGAGTTCCCCGTCGGGGAAGGGCGCGGTGACCTTGAACCCGTCCGGCCCCTCGACGGCGATGACGGCATCCTCCCACTGCCCACGCAGCAACGACAGCGCCGGCGCGGGGTCGAACGTCACCCGGTCGACGATCTCGTAGCCCGCGTCGAGCGAGCTGTCGAGACGCAGGGTGATGGCGCCGTTCGAGCACACGACGTAACCGTGGTCGAGGTCGAGCATGCGCAGGATCGGCGTCGTCGCGACAACGGCGCGCCCCGTCGACAGGACGACATGGTGGCCGGCGGCGACGGTGTCGCGCACGGCGTCACGCGTCGCGTCGTGCATCGTGCCGTCGTACTGCAGGAGAGTGCCGTCGATGTCGAGGCAGACCATGAGCGGTGGCCATTCGTGCGAGCCGGCACCTGCGCCGGGTCGGACGCTGTTCGCGGCCGCAGCCTCGGGAATGACGGGCGTCGTGTCGTCGGACGGAGTCACACGCACACCCTACGCGTCGCGCCTTCCCGCGAACGTCACGGCGTGAGTTGCACGGGAGGCAGGAGGAAGGACGAACAGACGCCCAGGGCCCCTTCCGATCACTCGGAAGGGGCCCTCGTCAGGTAAGGCAGATCAGTGGTTCTGGCCGAACCCGCCCTGCGGGGCCGAGCCGTACTGCTGGCCGTTGCCCTGGCCGAACTGCTGCTGGCCCTGCTGGTAGCCACCGTTCCACTGCTGGCCGCCGTTCGTCGCCGAGGCGCTCGAGCCCTTGCGGCTCTGCAGGAACGCGACGACACCGACCGCGAGCGCCGCGAGCCCCGCGAGGAGCGTCAACCACACGCCGGCGCCGATCGTCGCCGAGTAACCGGATGCGGCGCCACCGTCACCGACGGCACTGGCCGTGCTCGGGAACTGCAGGATGCCGATGATGAGCAGCACGACGCCGAGGGCGGCCGTGACGATGCCCGTCACCTTCGCGTTGAGCTTGCCCAGAGCGGCGAGCACGCCGGCCACGGCGAGACCGATGGCGAGGATGAGGACGAAGATGCCGCCCGTGTTGCTCGACTCACCGAGCGTCGGGTTGGCCGAGTTGCTGTTGCCGCCGATGCCGTTGAGCGCGACGGTCTCACTGCCCGACTTGAACGTCACCCACGCGACGAACGGAGCGATGAGTGCCAGGAGGGCTGGCAGGAACGGGCCGAACTTCGCCACGGGGGACGCGCTCGAGGTCTTCGTCGGCTGGGCCGACTGCGACTGACCGTACGCGGCCGACGTGTACTGGCCCTGCTGGCCGCCGTGCGCCGGGGTCGTGTGCTGGCCCGAGCCGTACGTCTGGCCGCCCTGGGGCGACGAGCTGTACTGACCGGGCTGAGCGTAGCCACCCTGCGGAGCGGAGTTGTACTGCTGGCCTCCCTGGGGCGAGGAGTTGTACTGACCCGGCTGCGCATGACCACCCTGCGGCGCGGAGCCGTACTGCTGGCCTCCCTGGGGCGAGGAGTTGTACTGACCCGGCTGCGCATGACCACCCTGCGGCGCGGAGCCGTACTGCTGGCCTCCCTGGGGCGACGAGTTGTACTGCTGACCCGCGCCGTACTGACCCTGCGGAGCGGAGTTGTACTGCCCACCCTGCGGCGCCGAACCGTACTGCTGACCCGCGCCGTACTGACCCTGCTGGCCGGCAGCACCCGGGTAACCCTGCGCGTAGGGAGCCGACTGCTGCTGGGCGATGGGCGCGCTCGGGTAGGCCTGCGAATGCGCGGACGACGCCTGCGTCGGCGACTCCGTACGCGCGGGGGACTGCCCCGGCTGAGCTGCAGCCTGCGGCTGGTCACGGTAGGCCACTTGCGTGGCATCGTTCTCGAACCGCTGGGTGTGGTCGTGCACCGGGTTCGGCTCAGCCGCCGGCGTCGAACCGCCCGCGATGCGGGTCTCTGCCTCGGAGTCGCCGCCGCCCCAGGTGGAGGCGGGCTTTTCGTTGTTGTCGCTCATGCGACCCTCCCGTGTCGAGATGCTGAAGTGTGATCTGCGCCCAAATCTACCGGGGAGCCCTCACGCCTGCAGCTTGAAGGCCTCCTTGTAGCTCAGGCGCCCACCCGTCTGCATGACGCTGCGGCTGTAGAGGCGCGTCGCGACCCGAGTGATGGCGATCGCAGCGACACCCGCGATGACGAGCGCGACGAGCGGCTCCCACCAGGCTGCATCGCCGGTGATGACGCGCGCGGGCATCGCCACCGTCGAGACGACCGGCACGAACGAGGCCACCTTGAGGGCCGTTCCGGTGAGCATCATGCCGAGCATGAGCACGACGACGACGAGCATTGTCACCGGCTGGGCGGTCGTTTGGACGTCCTCGCTGCGTGACGCGAGCGCGCCGGCCACCGCGAACATGCAGGCGACGACGAGGAAGCCCGCGAGGAAGAACACGACGAACCACCCCGAGGCACTCGCCACGGTGCCGATGAGCGTGCTCCACCGTGTCTGCGACAGCCCGATGAGCGCTACGCCGACGAGCAGCGTCACCTGGGCCAACGCGAGGACGGCGTTGCCGATGACCTTACCGGCGAGCAGGTGCTTGAGCGGCACCGCGCTGGCCAGGATTTCGACGATGCGTGACTGCTTCTCCTCGACGACGCTCTGCGCGATCGGCATGCCGAAGATGAAGGCGACGAAGTAGAACAGGAACGCGAAGACGAAGGTGACGAGCTTGCCCAGCCCGGCGTTGACGGATCCGGGGTCGAGCCGTTCGTCCGTCACGTTCGCTCCGCTCGAGAGCTTGGCGAGATCGATGCCCTGAGCCTTCGCGTTCGCGGCGAGCGTCTGCTCCGCGGCGGCGCTCGTGACGAACTTCTTCACGTCGGCGTCGACGTCCTTGTCACCGACGAGCGTCCAGCCGCCGGAGGTGGGCAGGAGCGCCAGATCGGCGCGACCGCTCCTGACCGCGTCGCGGGCGTCGGCGGGTGACGACGCGGAGACGCTCGTGTACTCGACCTTGTCGTGGTCGGCCTTCGCCGCCTTCTCGGCGGCGTCGACGAGGGAGCTTCCCGAGAGCCCGGCCGCGTTCTTCTGCGTCACGACGGCGATGGACGACGTAGGCGTCTTGCCCGAGAGCCAGATCTGGACGCCGAACGTGCCTGCGACGAGCAGGAGCGTCACGACGAGCGACATGAGGAAGTTCTTGTCCCGCGCCTTCAGGGAAAGTTCGCGCAGGGCGACGATCTGCCAGGCGGGGCGGGTCTGGGTTTCTGCGGCGGCGTTCATTCCTCAGGCCACCTCTCGGTAGATGTCGGCGAGTTGGGGCACGATCTCGTGGAACTCGCGCACGCGGCCGCGCTCCATGGCGCTGCGCAGGAGCTCGTCGGCGGCTGCGTCGCCGTTCGTGTGCGGCAGTTCGAGCAGGGCAACCGGGCCGTCGACGTCGGCGACGAAGATGCCGAGCGAGCCGGCGACATCGCGCACCCACCCGGCGTCGGCGTCGAGGACGAGGCGGTGGCGAACGCGACCGCGGCGGCGCAGATCCTGCGCGCGCCCTTCGGCCACGACCTCGCCGCGCGCGAGGATGACGAGCCCGTCGCACAACCGCTCGACGAGGTCGAGCTGGTGGCTGCTGAACAGCACCGGCACGCCACGCGCCGTGTACTCGCGCAGGAGATCGGCCATCGCGTCGACGGCCTGCGGGTCGAGGCCGCTGAACGGCTCGTCGAGGATGAGCGCGGACGGTTCCGCGATGACGGCGGCCGCGATCTGCACGCGCTGCTGGTTGCCCAGCGAGAGCGATTCGAGCTTGTCCTTCGAACGGTCGGCGAGACCGAAGCGCTCGAGGAGGTCGAGGCCGCGCGTGCGCGCCGCCGAAGCCGTCACGCCGCGCAGCTGAGCGAGGTAGACGAGCTGGTCGATGAGCGGCTGCTTGGGGTAGAGGCCGCGCTCCTCCGGCATGTAGCCGATGGCCCGACGCTCAGCCGACGTGATGGGCCGGCCCTCCCACAGCACGTCGCCCGCGCTCGGCTCGAGCACGCCCATGATCATGCGCATCGTCGTCGTCTTGCCGGCGCCGTTACCGCCGACGAAGCCGGTCATCCGGCCGTCCGGCACGCTGAACGACACGTCGCGCACGGCGACCTTGTCGCCGAACGTGCGGCTCAGCCCTTTCGCTTCGAACATCGTCCGTTCCTCTCGGTTTCCCCTTCGGGAGGTACGGGAACCATCCTGGCGAAACGGCGGGGTTCTCACCTCCGCCGGGAGGATGAACTTCAGGTGCCGGGCTGCTCCCCCACGCGCACGAGGCCGGTTTCGTAGGCGGCGACGGCGGCCTGCACGCGATCGCGCAGGTCGAGCTTCATGAGGACGTTCGACACGTGCGTCTTGACGGTGGCCTCACCGACGAAGAGTTCGTCGGCGATCTCCGCGTTCGAGCGCCCGCGCCCGAGCAGCGCGAGAACGTCGCGTTCGCGCGGGGTGAGCGCGGCGAGGCGGGCATCCGCTTCGGGTGCGGCCTGCTGCGCGGTACGTCGTTCGATGACGCGGCGCGTCACCTCGGGGGCGAGCAGCGCGTGACCGTGACCGACGGTGCGCACCGCCTCGGCGAGTTCGTCGGCCTCGGCGTTCTTGAGCAGGAATCCGCTCGCGCCGGCGTCGAGCGCGCTGAAGAGGTAGTCGTCGCGATCGAAGGTCGTGAGGATGACGACGCGGCCCAGCCCCTCTTCGACGAAGCGGCGCGTGGCCTCGATGCCGTCCATGACGGGCATCTGTACATCCATGAGCGTGACGTCGGGGTGCAGCTCGCGCGCGACCGCGAGCGCCTCCTCACCGTTCGCGGCGGTGGCGACGACGTCGAGGTCGTCCTCCACCGACAGGATGAGGGAGAACCCGCCGCTCACCATCCGCTGGTCGTCGACGATGAGGACCCTGAGCGATTCGGTCACGGCGTCTCCTTGTTCCTGGTCGAGGCTGCGAGAGGCAGGCGCACGCGCACACGGTATCCACCGGTGAGGCGTGGCCCGATCTCGGCCGAGCCGTGGTGGGCGCGCACCCGTTCACGCATGCCGAGCAGGCCCAGCCCGCTGCCGGACGTACCCGCGCGGGGGCGGCCGTCGTCGAGCACCTCGACCTCGACGTAGCGGCCGTTGCCCTCGCCACCCGCGCGCAGCGTGACGGTGGCTGCCGTGGCCGTCGAGTGACGCTGGACGTTGGCGAGCGCCTCCTGCACGGTGCGGTAGATGCTGTGCCCGACGTTGGCGGGCACGTCGACGTCGACGAGGTCGTCGAGGCGCACGTCGAAGGTGGGGGTGCGTACGCCCGCCACGAGGGCGGCGACGTCGTTCAGGCCCGGTTCGGGTGCGCGTGCGGCGCCGTTCGTGGGCTCGCCCGAGCCGTTCGCAGTGTGTTGTCCGTCGGCGCGCAGAGTGCCGAGCAGGGCGCGCATCTGCGTGACGGCCTCACGCGACGAGGCCTCGACGTTGCTCAGCGAGTCCGTCGCGCGCTCAGGGTCTTTCACCATCACCTTGCGGGCCGCTGCGGCCTGGATGCCGATGGCCGCTACGTGGTGGGCGACGACGTCGTGCAGTTCGCGTGCGATGCGCAGCCGCTCCTCGACGACGGCCTGCTCGGTGAGCTGGCCGGCCTGACGGGTGATCGTCTGGGCCTGCTGGTGGGCGAACGCGCGGGCACGGGCGCCACGCCACGAGTTCGCCCCGGCCCCGACCGCCGTCGCGAAGTAGAGCACGTTGATCATCAGCCCCTGCAGGACGGCTGCGGCCGTCGCGCCGAACCACGGGTCGCGCGCCTTGGCGGGCTGGGCGTTGTAGGAGTCGAGGAGGTCATCGTTCAT
Source organism: Dermacoccus sp. 147Ba (assembly GCF_004151355.1). NCBI lineage: Bacteria > Bacillati > Actinomycetota > Actinomycetes > Micrococcales > Dermacoccaceae > Dermacoccus > Dermacoccus sp. 147Ba. The sequence continues at coordinate 111,734 of NZ_SEHL01000009.1, read as the reverse complement.
CGCCGCCACGGACCACTGCACGCTCAGCCAGCCGAACATGAACAGCACGAGGCCCGCTGCCGCGAGGGTGACCAGCTTGCGGTCGGGCGCCCAGGCGAGCGCGGTGAAGATGGCGAAGAAGTACACGCCCTGCATGGCGATGGACGACATCACCGGCACCTGCGTCAGCCCCATGACGAACATGTGCGCGGCCGTGACGAGCATGACGGTGACGGGGAAACGTCGGCGCAGCACGAGCGGGCCGGCTCCGATGGCGGCGCTCAGATACAGCGCCCAACGCGGCCACAGGGAATCGGCCGAGAAGCCGAGTGCGCGCCACACCTCGAGACCCAGCAGCGCGCCGAGGAAGAACAGGATGGCGATGAGAACATCTCGCCTCAGCCAGGCGTCAGGTCGCCTGCGCACCCATTCGTCGTCGAGGCCGAAGAACTGTTTCACCCGACCGAGGGTAGAGCGCAGTCGCCGGGCGCACCTCCCTCAAGCGGCGGAGATGCTCGCACTGGGCTAGGCCACCCCTGGGGTCGGGTGACAGACGACGTACCTCCTGATTGGCTGAGTGGGTGTCCTACTCGCGGCGGCGCCTGAGCGTAAGCCGCACGCGGGCAGACAATTTCGGCAATCATGGCCGGGGCGGCACTCCCACGTGTGGGCCGGCCGTCCACTGCCTTGCACGAGACTCGATGTGGAGGAACTGACATGACGGTAGCGACTGACGCTGTCTTCGAGATGCCGGACGACGGCGACAACGAGGGCGGGCGCCCGAGCGAGCGCGACAAGCGCAACATCACAGACCCGGAGGCGGGCGGCGAAGCAGACCGCGTCGACGAGGACAACGTGCCCCAGTCCGGCCTCGACAAGGACCGCCTCCAGGGCGAGTGACGGCACCAACCCACCCCGCCGGAACACACGAAAAGGACATCACCCATGAGCCACACCCCCGAAGAACTCGAAGCTGCGCGCGAGGCCGCCCAGGCCGCCGTCGACACCGCGACGTCGTGGGACTACAGCGCCGGCGACGCCAAGATCGACAGCAAGCTGCGGGAGGGCCTCGATGCAGCGGGCGTCACCATCGACGATGACGAGTTCGAGCGCATCGTCCGCGAGATCGACGCGCTCACCGGTGACGAGGACGCGGGCACGCCCCAGGTGAGCGCCGCTCGCCCGACGACCGGCGCCTGAGCGCTCCCCGATCGGGCGGCCGCCGGCTGCGCGGGCGCGCTTGCGCGACATCGCGACGAAGCGTCGCAAGTGCGCCCCTGCAGCGTCCTCGTGACGCGTTCACCGGCGGCCGCCCGACTGCCTGCCCTTGATGTGCCCGCGCCGGCCGGGCACGGGCACGCCAAAAACCACGCACACCAGAAGAATGCGCACCGAACAAGGGAGATCCCATGGGTATCGACAAGCTCACCGACGCGTTCTCGAACGACGGGGACCACGACGAGGGCGGCGAAGACGCCCGCAACGAGGCTCGCGCGATCGACGAGGGCTCGCCCGAGCGCGAGATCGTCAGCGACGACCCCGGCACGCCCACCGAAACCACCGACTGACGGCGCGGCCTAGCTCGACGCGAGCGACACGACGAGGTTGAGCGTCGTCGCGACGACGCCGACGCCCAACACGTAGCTCAACAGCGTGTGGGCGAGCACGAGGCGGCGCATCTGGCGGTTCTTCAGCGTGGTGTCGGAGACCTGGTACGTCATGCCGAGGTCGAACGCGACGTAGGCGAAGTCGTAGTAATCGGGCTCGCCGCCCTCGAAGTCGATGCCTCGCCCGCCCGGCTCGTCGCCGTAGTACAGACGCGCGTAGCGGGTCATGTACGTGAGGTGCACGAGGAACCACGACGCGACGACGCTGCCCGCGCCGAGCAGCGCTTCCGGGGTGCCCGAACTCTTGTGCTGCCCCGCCGCGAGCAACAGGCCCACCCCGGCGAGGCTCGCCACGGTTCCACCGATGACGGTCGCCTCGGACAGCGCCACGCTCGGATCTTCCTCGCGCGCGTGCTCGGCGGCCTCGTGCTCGTTCATGGGTCGAACGGTGAGCCACGTCCACAGCCCGTAGATCGTGGCCGCCGCTGTCCAACCCGCCATGACGTGGAAGGCCAGGCTCCGCGCAAGGTTCGCCATCGACAGGGCAGCGACGAGCGCGCCCAGCGCGATGCACACAGCCAGTCTGACGCCGGCGCGCTGCGTCAGCGCGCGAGGGTGCGAAGCCATGGGGTGAACGGTAGCGCTCGCCATGGGCGGGCGATGTGTGACCTTCGGCCCAGGATGTGAGTTGTGGCCCGGTCTGTGAGCTGCGCCGGTCACAGACCGGGCCAGAGCTCACATCCTGCGATGGGTCCTACCGCTTGTCAGCGCGCTTCTTCTCGGCATCGCGCGCGAGGATGTAGCCCACGAACCCACCCGCGATTCCGAGAACGGCGGCGGGGACGACGGTGGCCCACCACGCCTCGCCCTTGTCGTGGAAGAACAACAACCCGAGCACGAATCCGATGACAAAGCCCGTTGAAGCGTTGACGCTGTTCGACAGCTTCATGACAAAGGAATCTAGCCAGCGCAGCGCATCGGGGGGCGAACGATGCGTGAAATCACGTACGTTCCCTGCAGTTCTCCACACTCAGCGGACTCCGAACTCGTCGGCGAAGGACACCCTCTTTGCCTCTTACAAGTGACGCCATGAACAACGACTCTCAGCTCCCACTCTACGAGTCGCTGACACCTGGAACCCCCGTGATCGCCACAGGGTGCACCTACGCCACGCTGGGGCGGCTTACGTTGAACGCAGGGCTACCGGCCCGCGTGTTGGGGCATGACTGGCGCTCTCTCGGCGCTGTCGACCTTGACGTCCCTGCGCATGTGGCAGGTTTTCCTGGGACCTCGAACGACAGCATCGAGGTCACGGGAATCTGGACGGGCCGGTCGATCATCGTCGACGGCTGGCGCTATGCACCCTTCGAGGCGGGAAAAGACCCGGTCGGTGCGCGATTTCCCCACGAGACCACCACAGCGATAGCCCGGTCACTCGACGAGGAAGCAGCCAGCGGGATGCCGAGCCTTGGACAGCTCACGGATCGCGATGACACGCGAAACCTCGTGACGGTGCCCGTCCTCACCGACCACTGGCGACGCTGGGCCGACAGATGGCGAGGCACCGCTTTCGTCCAGGTGCAGGGCTTCGTCACGCCGCTGGGTGGGCAGCTGCGATACCCGGAAGATGCTCCACGCCGGAGTCCCCAGACATCGACGTAAGTGCCCCGTGAACACGCGAGTCCCTGCACCGCGAACGGTGCAGGGACTCGCGTCAGGCAACCAGGTCAGGCGATGACGGGCAGCACCTCGAGGCCACCCATGTACTTGCGCAGAGCCTCGGGAACGCGGACGGAGCCGTCGGCCTGCTGGTGCGTCTCGAGGATGGCGACGAGCCAGCGCGTCGTCGCGAGCGTGCCGTTGAGGGTGGCGACGGAGCGGGTGGCACCGTCGGTGCGCTCACGGATGTTGAGGCGGCGCGCCTGGAAGGTCGTGCAGTTCGACGTCGACGTCAGTTCGCGGTAGGTGCCCTGCGTGGGAACCCAGGCCTCGCAGTCGAACTTGCGCGCGGCGCTCGTGCCGAGGTCGCCGGCGGCCGTGTCGATGACGCGGTAGGAGAGTTCGCACTTGGCGAGCATCTCCTCTTCCCAGGCGAGCATCTTGGCGTGCTCGGCCTCGGCGTCCTCGACCTTGCAGTAGGTGAACATCTCGACCTTGTTGAATTGGTGCACGCGAATGATGCCGCGCGTGTCCTTGCCGTACGAGCCGGCCTCGCGGCGGTAGCAGCTCGACCATCCGGCGTAGCGCACCGGCTCCGTCACGTCGATGATCTCGTTCGCGTGGTAGCCGGCGAGGGCCACCTCGGAGGTGCCGACGAGGTAGAGGTCGTCCTCCTCCTGCACGCGGTAGATCTCGGCGTCGTGCTTGACGTCGAAGCCCGTGCCCTGCATGGTCTCGGGGCGCACGAGCGTCGGCGTGATCATGGGCGTGAAGTCGTTGGCGATGGCCTGGTCGAGTGCCATCTGCAGCAGCGCCAGCTCGAGGCGAGCGCCGACACCCTTGAGGAAGTAGAAGCGCGAACCCGACACCTTCGTGCCGCGCTCCATGTCGATGGCGCCGACCTTCTCGCCGATCTCGAGGTGGTCCTTCGGCTCGAAGTCGAACTGCACCGGCTCGCCGACCGTCTTGACGGTGACGAAGTCGTCCTCGCCGCCGGCGGGCACCCCGTCGAGGACGACGTTGGGGACAGTGCGCATGAGCTCGTCGAACTTGGCTCCGGCCTCGTCGGCGGTGGCCTCGAGCTCCTTGACGCGGGTGCTCAGCGCGGTGGCGTCCTCGCGGGCCTTGTCGGCGTCGGCCTGCAGACGCGCGACCTCGGCGTCGTCACCCGACTTCTTCGCCTTGTTGAGCGCGCCCATCGCGGCACCGACGCTCTTGGAGACCTGCTTCTGCTCGGCACGCACCTTCTCGAACTCGCCGAGGGACGAACGACGCGTCGCGTCGAGTTCGAGAATCTGGTCGACGACGCTCTCGTCGGCGCCGCGAGCCCGCTGGCTCGCGCGGACGGCGTCAGGGTTTTCGCGCAGAAGCTTGATGTCGATCACGAGGTAAGGCTATCGGGTAGGGGCAACCGGGTTGCCCGGAGACGCCCCGACGAGCGCAGAACCCGCCTAAGGGGAGAGCGTTGAACAACTCGTACCGTCCCAACGCACTCGTCACGGGCCTGTGAGGCCCTCCATTCATGGCCTCGACCACACGCGCGAGTCCTCCGCAAACCAGTCCGCAGCATCCAGCAGCATCTCGGCGGCCGGTTCGTTCGGCATGCGCTCACGTGGCGCATCGACGCGTCGGCCGTTCACGAGAAGGTGGACCGAGGTAGACGTCACCAATGCATCGACGCGGATGCCCGCGCGCTCCACTGTCACGGTCGCTTCGGTCGCGCTCGCGGTAACACCTCGCAGCAGGAGAAGGTTCCGCAGATGGGCCGCAGCCGCCTCATCGCTGATCCCCTGGTCAACCGCAAACCGTTCGACGAATCGCTCCACTTCAGTTGCCGGATACCACTCGACGTCCTCCGGCAATCTCGCGTCGTACAGTTCCGACCACGCGCCGGCGAAGCCCGGGCCCCAGCTCACGTTGGGCTCGCGCCCGGGTATCGGCCAGAGATACACGTACGCCAAGCCGAACTCTCCGCACCGTTCCCGCGACCGCCGGACAGCATCACAGAGTCGGCGCATAAGTCCGCGTCGCGGCTGGATGAGCAGGACGGTGACTTCCGTGTCCGCTAGGTCGCCGGAACGCACCCGCCCGGCGAAGAGCGTTTCGCCCCGATTCACCTTGTCGCGCGCCGGTCGACCCTCGCCGCACCGAATCACCCACCCGAAGGCAAGGCGATCGAGCAGATCATCGAACGACCGCAGCTGCATCTCCTCGCGAGAACCGCCCGGGTCCACCACCACCTCATCGCCTTCGGGGGCGACAAGCGCGTGAACGTCGCGTCCTGGCCGCGAAAGGAAGACCTCGTCGAAGGTGCCCGCCACCGCGTATTCGATCTCGACCTGCCATCCGCGAGCCTGCCACCGCTCGACGGATGCCACGCTGCTATCCCTCGATGCCACGTCGGCACCTTATCGATGAGGCACCGACGCGACCTCGTTTCGGTCGGCTCACGGGGGCCATTCCCACAGCGGCCTGGTCCAGGTGATGCGCTGCGTCGGATCGTTCGAGTCCAAGAGTGTGCAGATCAGTCGGAAACGGGCGTAGTCGTGGTCGATCTCCCAACTGACCATCGACGGCGAATCGACCGTCGGCGCGCTCGTCATGCACCGGTCGAGCTCGCGGTGACCCTGCCGCGAGGCCTCGACGAGAAGCGGCGCTGCGAGAACCATCAGCGTCAGGATGACGAAGACAACACGGCGAGGGTTCACGCCCTGACCTTAGGGCGCCTCACGACGGGAGCAGAACCCGCGACGGGCGCGGATTGTGGCGACGGGAGCGCTGCAACACTCCCATCGGCACTGCTCAACCGGCGAGATACTCGTCCAGGGCTCGACGCAGGATGTCACTGGCACTCGTGTGCTCCCGACGCGCCCGCGCGCGGACAGCATCGATGCGCTCAGGGTCCAGCCGTACTGTCACGGTTTCGGCCGGACGCTTCCCCACGGTGCGCGGACGCCCGACCGGAGCCACCCGAGCCTTGGAAAATCCCGCCTCGGCGTCAGCGACGAGGGCCTCGATCGTTTCCTCTGTGATCGGCTGCCCATTCACCGTGCCCCATGAGCCACCGTCGGGTCGGGTTGCCGTGTCGAACTTCTCGTTCATCGCTTTCTCCCCTCTAGTAAGTCGAGCGTGGCCTTGCGTACCGGCATCGCGTGAATGATGAGCGTCCGCTTCTGGTCGAACACCAAGGCGACGACCTCCACGGGCCGCCCTTTCGTGTCGACTCCGATGCGTAGATACCGCTCGGGCTGATCGTCTTCAAGGCGAGCTTGTCGTGCGAAACCAGTCATCCACGCCTGCGTCACGTCCTCGGCGGACAATCCGTGCTTGAAGGCCGAGGGATGGAGTGTGACGGCGTCATCCACAACAATATTGTGTCACGAAACTCGCCCGAAAGACAGAGCCCGCGACGGGCGCCGAAGACGGGGCCCGCAACGCTCCCATCGAGGGTGTTTCGCTCCCACAGCGAGGCATGCTCACGTCGGCAACCAACCGTCGCCCGGGCGCCGACGCTCGCTGACCGATACAGTCGTGAGGTGCCGAACTCCTCACCCTCGCAGGGCGCCCGCAAGCGCGCCGGCATCGTCGTCAACCCCACCAAGGTCGACGACCAGGACAAGCTGCGCCGCGAGTGCACCAAGGCCGCTAAGGAGGCCGGCTGGGACGAACCGCTCTGGCTCGAGACGACGCTCGAGGATCCCGGCGTCGGCCAGGCTCATCAGGCCGTCAGCGCGGGCTGCGACATCGTTTTCGCCGCGGGCGGCGACGGCACGGTCCGTCTGGTCGGCTCCGCGCTCACCGGCACGGACATCCCGCTCGGCCTCATGCCGCAGGGCACGGGCAACCTCCTCGCGCGCAACCTCGGCGTCTCCGTCGACGGCTCGGCCGCGCAGAACTTCGCGCGCTCCCTCGTCGGTCACGACACGCGTATCGACGTCGGCCGCGTGCACGCCACGTTCGACGACGGCTCGGCCAAGAACGACACGTTCCTCATCATGGCCGGGTTCGGTCTCGACGGCGACATCATGGATTCGACGAGCGAAGGCCTCAAGAAGCGCGTCGGTTGGATGGCCTACCCCCTCGCCGGCATCAAGTACTTCACCGAGCGCCCCGAGCGCATGCTCGCCAGCTTCGACGACGGCGCCCCGCGGACGAAGAAGACGACGACGCTGCTCGTCGGCAACTTCGGCCGCCTCACCGGCGGGGTCAAGCTCATGCCCGACGCCACGGGCAACGACGGATGGTTCGACGCCGTCTGGCTTTCGGCCGACGGCCCGCTGCAGTGGGGCGCGCTGACGCGCCAGATCCTCACCAAGTCGCGCCGCAACACGAACCGCGTGGAGCGGGTGCGTGCGCGCCGCGTCGAGGCCCGCGCCATGGGCCGCGAACGCGCCGTCGAGCTCGACGGAGACGTGATCGGCCAGGCCCGCGACGTCAGCATGTGGATCGACTCCGACGCGCTCGTCGTGCGCATCGCCGACCCGAAGGACTCCAAGCTCTCCGACCTGCGCAGCCGCCTGCCCGGGCCGTTCGGTCAGGACTTCAAGGGCCTGCCCGCGAAGGCGAAGAAGTCGAGCACGTAGTCGGGTGAACCTCAGGCCGCGAGCGAGCTGACGATCGGCACACCCGGGCGGTAGGCGATGTGCAGGTAGCTCGGGGCGTCGAGCATCGCCAAATCGGCGCGCGCGCCGACGCGGATGACGCCGACGTCGTCGCGCCGCAGCGCTGCAGCGCCCCCGGCCGTCGCGGCCCACAACGCCTCCGCGGGCGTCATGCCCATCTCGCGCACGGCGAGCGCGATCATGAACGGCATCGAGTTCGAGAAGCACGTGCCCGGGTTGCAGTCGGTCGCGAGCGCCACCTCGACTCCGGCGTCGAGGAGGTCGCGCCCGCTCGGGAACGGCTGACGGGTGGAGAACTCGACACCCGGCAAGAGGGTCGCAACGGTCGACGAACCGGCCAGTGCCGCAACGTCCTCCGTCGACAAGAACGTGCAGTGGTCGACGCTGGCCGCGTCGAACTCGACGGCCAGCTGCACACCGGGTCCCTCCCCGAGCTGCCCCGCGTGAAGGCGCGGCATGAGGCCCGCAGCTACGCCGGCGCCAAGGATCTCGCGCGTCTCGTCGCCGTCGAACGCGTGCGCGCTGTGCGGTTCGCAGAACACGTCGATCCAACGCGCGAGGGGCGCGCACGCTTCGAGCATCGCGCCGGTGACGAGGTCGACGTACTCGCGCCGATCCGTGTCGCTCGGCACGACGTGGGCGCCGAGGTAGGTCACTTCGTCGGTGAACTCCCCCGCGATGCGCAGCGCCCGCGCCTCGTCGTCGACCGACAGCCCGTAGCCCGACTTGATCTCCACGAGCCCAGTGCCCTGCGCCCGTGCCTGCTCTACGCGGGCGGCGACGAGTTCGCGCAGACGCTCGTCGGACGCCTGGCGTGTGGGGCGCACCGTGTTCGCAATGCCGCCGCCGTCGTAGGCCTCCCCCGTCATGCGCGCTGCGAACTCGGCCGAGCGGTCGCCGTCGAAGACGAGGTGGTTGTGCGAGTCGACGAACGCGGGGATGACGGCGGCCCCCTCCATGTCGAGGCAGCGGTCGGCGTCCGGGGCGTCGGAGGCAGCGCCCACCCACACGATGTGTTCACCGTCGATGACGAGCGCGGCGTCACGCAGGAGCGCGATGCGCTCCTCTCCCCGAAGCGCCGCGCCACCCCCGCCCCGCGCCGGATCGTTCGTGACGAGTTCCCCGATGTTCGTGACGAGCGTCGTGCTCATGCGTCCTCCCAGAGTGTGGTGATGGCTTCGGTGAGCAGGGCCCCGACGTCACCGAGGCGGTGACGACCTGCTGTGACGACGTGGGCGCCGTCCGCGACGACGTCCGTGACGTCCTCCGCCGTGGCCGCGAGCAGCACCTGCTCGGGCAGACACCCTGCGGTGCGGCGCGAATCGAGGCGCACGGCAACGGCGTCCGCGCGCATGCCGACCTCGAGGCGTCCGGCGTCCGGCCACCCGATCGTGTCGTGACGCGTGGCCGCGTCGAGCAACTGCTCGGGGCTGAAGCGGCCGCGGTCGTTCGTCACGAGGCGCTCGTGCATCTCGAGCGCGCGGGCGTCCTCGAACGTGTCGACGACCGCGTGCTGGTCGCTGCCGAGGCTGACGCGCACCCCGGCGTCGGCGAGCGCGCGAGCGGGACCGATGCCGTCGGCGAGGTCACGCTCGGTCGTCGGGCAGAAGCACGCGACGGCGTTCGCGGCGGCGAGCAGCGCGATGTCGTCATCGCTCAGGTGCGTGGCGTGGACGGCCGAGAACCGGGAGGTCAACGCGCCTGCGTCGTCCAGAAGCGCCACCGGCGAGCGGCCGTAGAACGCCTCGCACGCCTCGTTCTCCGCGGGCTGCTCGGACAGGTGCGCGTGCACGGGCTGACCATCGCTCGCGGCGAGCACCTCACCGATCTCGTCACGGGCGACGGCCCGGACGGAGTGGACGGCAGCGCCGATCCGCGTCGTTTCGTCGTCGGCGAGCAGGGCGTGGCGTGCAACCCAGGCGGCCGCGGAACCGTCGCTGAAGCGCTGCTGGTCGTCGCCCAGCGGCGCGTGACCGTCGGCGGTGAGCCCGCCGTGGAGGTAACAGGTGTCGAGGAGCGTGAGGCGGATCCCGGCCTCCCGGGCGGCCTCGCGGAGTGCTTCGCCCATCGCGTTCGGGTCGTCGTACGCCGCGCCGCCGGGGCGATGGTGGACGTAGTGGAACTCGCCCACGCTCGTCATGCCGGCCATGACCATCTCGGCGAAGACGGCGCGCGCGAGCGTGCGGTAGTTCTCTGGCGTGAGGCGCCTCGAGACGGCGTACATGCGCTCGCGCCACGTCCAGAAGGTGCCGCCGTCGCCGTGGGTACGTCCGCGCAGCGCGCGGTGGAACGCGTGCGAGTGACAGTTCGCGAAACCGGGCAGGACAACCCCACCCAACGAGACGTCACCGTCGCCACGCTGGACGCCGGGTTCGATTGCGCTCCAGCGCCCTTCGAATTCCGTCAGGCGAACGTTGTGCGCCACGCCCTCCGGCAGAAGTGCGTGTTCGGCCCAGTAGGTCGTCATCCGGCGAGGTCCTCCAGAACGCGGACGAGGGCCTCCACGCCGCGCACGCAGTCGTCGGTCTCGGCGAACTCCTCGGGCGAGTGCGATGTGCCGGTCGGGTTGCGCACGAACAGCATCGCCGTGGGCACGCCGTGGTTGGCGAGGATGCCTGCGTCGTGGCCGGCGCCCGTGCCGAGCAAGGGCACGCCGCCGAGCGTCGCGTCGAGCCGCTCGACCAGGCCCGCGTCGAAGGGCGTCGTCGGCGTCCACGACTCGGCGCGCCAGGACCCCCCAAGTGCCCTGGCGCGCTCCTCGAGCTCGTCGACGACGGCCCGCACGTCCTCCTCTCGGGAGCCTCGTGCGTCCACCCACGCCGTGACGTGCGACGCGATGGCGTTGATACCTCCCGGCACGACGTCGAGCTTGCCGACGGTGGCGACGACGCGGTCGCCGCCCTCGCCCGAGCGGTCACGCGAGGCCGCCGCGCCCCGCGTCGCCTCGATGAACTGCGCCGCCTTGAGCAGCGCGTCGTCGCGGTTGCCGAGGGCCGTCGTGCCGGCGTGGTCGGCGCGTCCGGGCAGGTCGGCGCGGAAGCGGCCGTGCGGCCAGATGTCGGTGCCGATGGCAACCGGGGCGTCGTCGAGATCGATGAGCGCGCGGCCCTGTTCGACGTGCAGCTCCACGAAGGTCCCGACCCGCGCGAGGGTCTCGTCGTCGCGCCCGAGCGTGCCCGGGTCGCGCCCGGCGCGCTGCCATGCCTCGGCCATCGTGACGCCGTCGGCGTCGGTGAGCGAGCGGGCGCGGTCGGCGTCGAGCGCACCGGTGATGATGCGCGAACCGGCGCAGGCGACGCCGAAGCGAGCGCCTTCCTCGTCGACGAAGTTGACGACCCCGATCGGCTTGCACGGAGCGAATCCTTTCTCCTGCAACGCCTTCACGGCCAGGAGCGAGGAGACGACACCGAGGGGCCCGTCGAACGCGCCGCCGTCGGGCACCGAGTCGAGGTGCGAGCCGGTGACGACGCCCTCGCCGGGCGCGTCGTCCGGGTTGCCCCACCACGCCCACTGGTTGCCGGCGCGATCTTCGGTGACGTCGAGCCCCAGCGCGGCGCACTCGCCGACGAACCACTCGCGCAGTGTCGCGTCCTCACGCGTCCACGCGAAGCGCCGGTAGCCGCCGGAGCCGCCGTCACGGCCCACGGGGTGCAGGTCGTTCCACAGCGACTCGAATCGGCGGGTCTCGCTCACGTCAGTACCTCGCACTCGCTCAGTTGCCGGCCTTGGGCGCCGTGCGCTCGGCGGCGGCCCGCGTGGCGGCAGCCTGCGCGGCATCGGCGCCGTCGGCGTCACGAACGGTGGGCGTCATCGGAATGCGCGCGCCACGCTCGTCGGCGACCTCGACGGCGCGGGAGTACCCGGCGTCGACGTGGCGGAAGACGCCCATGGCGGGGTCGTTCGTCAGCAGCGCGGTGAGCTTCGCGGCCGCGAGGTCGGTGCCGTCCGCGACGCCGACCTGGCCGGCGTGGATCGAGCGGCCGATACCTACGCCGCCGCCGTGGTGCAGCGACACCCACGTGGCGCCCGAACTCGTGGCGGTGAGGGCGTTGAGCAGCGGCCAGTCGGCGATGGCGTCGGAGCCGTCGAGCATGCCCTCGGTCTCGCGGTACGGCGAGGCGACGGAGCCGGAGTCGAGGTGGTCGCGGCCGATGACGATGGGTGCGGAGACCTTGCCCTCGGCGACGAGTCGGTTGAACAGCTGCCCGGCCTTGTGACGGTCGCCGTAGCCGAGCCAACAGATGCGCGCGGGCAGGCCCTCGAACTCGACGAGCTCACCGGCGGCGTCGAGCCAGCGGTGCAGGTGCTCGTTCTCGGGGAACAGTTCCTTGAGCGCGGCGTCGGTGACGGCGATGTCCTGCGGGTCGCCTGAGAGCGCCGCCCAGCGGAACGGGCCGAGGCCCTCGCAGAAGAGCGGGCGGATGTAGGCGGGCACGAAGCCCGGGAACTCGAAGGCGCGCGTGTAACCAGCGGTGCGGGCCTCGTCGCGGATGGAGTTGCCGTAGTCGAAGACCTCGGCGCCCTCGTCCTGGAACTCGACCATGGCCTGCACGTGGGCCGCCATCGACTCGCGTGACTTCTTCGTGAAGCCCACCGGGTCGCCCTCGGCCTCGCGCTGCCACTCCTCGACGGCGACCTCGGACGGCAGGTAGCTCAGCGGGTCGTGCGCCGATGTCTGGTCGGTGACGACGTCGATCGTGATGTCGCCTGCGCGGTGGCGCGCGAGCATCTGCGGGAAGACGTCGGCGGCGTTTCCGACGATGCCGATGGAGACGCCGCGCTTCTCGGCCTTCGCGGCGTTGGCGCGGGCGATGGCGTCGTCGAGGTCGTCGGCGATCTCGGTGAGGTAGCGCTTGGCGACGCGGCGCTCGAGGCGCGTGCGGTCGACGTCGGCGATGAGGCACACGCCGTCGTTGAGCGTGACGGCGAGGGGCTGCGCCCCGCCCATGCCGCCGCAGCCGCCCGTCAGCGTGATGGTGCCGGCGAGCGTCCCACCGAACCGCTTGCGGGCGACGGCGGCGAACGTCTCGTAGGTGCCCTGGAGGATGCCCTGCGTCGCGATGTAGATCCACGAACCGGCCGTCATCTGGCCGTACATCATGAGGCCCTCGGCCTCGAGGCGGCGGAACTCGGGCCACGTGGCCCAGTCCGGCACGAGGTGGGAGTTGGCGATGAGCACGCGCGGCGCCCACTCGTTCGTCGTCACGACACCGACGGGCTTACCCGACTGCACGAGGAGCGTCTCGTTCGGCTCGAGGTCCTTGAGCGTCTCGACGATGGCGTCGAACGCCTCCCAGGAGCGGGCTGCGCGGCCGGTGCCGCCGTAGACGACGAGGTCGTCGGGGCGCTCGGCGACCTCGGGGTCGAGGTTGTTCATGAGCATGCGCAGCGGGGCTTCGGTCTGCCAGCACTTCGCGTTGAGTTCGGTTCCGCGCGGTGCGCGGACGGGGCGGGCGCCCTCCATGGCGGTCTCCTTCGGTTCGTGCTGGGGGTCAGTTGAAGTCGCCGGCTGCGCGCGTGGCGGCGGCGAGGACGTCGCCGTCGGCGACACGGGCGACGACGGATTCGATCTCGGGCGACAGGTAGCGGTCGGGGCCGGGGCGGCCCGCGCCGTCGAGCGTTTCGATGACGGCGGCGCCGACCGGGCCCGGCGTGAGCGGGGCGCGCATCTGGATGCCGCGCGTGGCGGTGAGCAGTTCGATGGCGAGCACGCGCGTCAGGCCGTCGACGGAGCGGCGCAGCTTACGCGCACCGGCCCAGCCCATGGAGACGTGGTCTTCCTGCATGGCGCTGCTGGGGATCGAGTCGGCGCTGGCCGGGTTCGCGAGGCGCTTGAGTTCGCTGACGATGCCCGCCGCCGTGTACTGGGCGATCATGAGGCCCGAGTCGGTGCCGGGGTCGTCGGCGAGGAACGGCGGGAGGCCGTTGTTGCGGGCGCGGTCGAGGAAGCGATCGGTGCGGCGTTCGCTCATCGAGGCGACGTCGGCGATGACGATGGCGAGGAAGTCGAGCGCGTACGCGACGGGGGCGCCGTGGAAGTTGCCGTTCGACTCCACGCGGCCGTCGAGCGTGACGACGGGGTTGTCGACGGCGGCGGCGAGCTCGCGCTCGGCGACGGTGGTGACGTAATCGAGGGTGTCGCGGGCGGCGCCGATGACCTGCGGCGAGCAGCGCAGCGAGTACGCGTCCTGCACGCGGGTGCAGGCGTGCGGGTCACGGTGCGAATCGCGGATGCCGCTGGCGTCGAGCACCTTGCGCAGGTTGGCGGCCGACTTGGCCTGGCCCGGGTGGGGACGCAGCTTCTGCAGGTCGTCGGCGAACACGTCGTCGGTGCCAAGCAGGCCCTCGACCGAGAGGCCCGAGGCGATGTCGGCTGTTGACAGGAGCATCCGCAGGTCGGCGATGGCGAGGCACAGGGTGCCGAGCATGCCGTCGGTGCCGTTGATGAGGGCCAGGCCCTCCTTCTCCTGCAGGACGACCGGCTTGATGCCCGCGGCCTTGAGCGCGTCGGCGGCGTGGACGACGTCGCCGCCGGCGGTGGCCACCTCACCGTCGCCCGTGAGCGCGAGCGCGCAGTGCGCGAGCGGCGCGAGGTCGCCGGAGCAGCCGAGGGAGCCGTACTCGCGCACGAGCGGCGTGATGCCGGCGTTGAGCATCGCGATGTACGCGTCGAGGGTTTCGGGGCGGATGCCGGTGCGGCCGGTGGCGAGGGTGGAGATGCGCAGCAGCATGAGGGCGCGCACGATCTCGCGCTCGACGGGTTCGCCGGAGCCCGCGGCGTGGGAGGCGACGAGGCTGCGCTGGAGCTTCTGCCGCTTCTCGGGCGGGATGCTCGTGTTCGCGAGCGCGCCGAAGCCCGTCGAGATGCCGTAGTGCGGGATGGTGTCGCTCGCGAGGGCGTCGATGATAGCGCGGGATTTCGCGACTTCGGCGACGGAGTCGGCGCTCAGCTCGATGGTGGCGCCGTGGCGGGCGACGGCGACGACGTCGTCGATCGTGAGTGGGCCGACGCCGACGGTGACGCTGCCGGTGGGCTGTGCTGCAGAAGTCATGCGCCCATTGCATCGTGCGAGCCCGGGCGCGGCGTGACACGGGCGACGCGAACTGTCCCAGGATTGAGACAGTTGCCCTCGAATGGCTACCGTTGGTGCGTGAGTTCTGCCCCCGCCGCCGCCCAGGTCATCGCCCTGTTGCAGCTGCTCGCGGGGCGACCGTCGCCGCAGCCTGCCGCGACGTTGGCGCGCGAGTTGGGGCTTCCACGGTCGACGACGTACCGGCTGCTCGGGGTGCTCAAGGACGCGGGGTTCGTCACGCACTCGGAGGAGACGCGGCGCTGGGGGCTGGGCATCGCGGCGTACGAGTTGGGCTCGGCCTACTCGCGGCAGCAGCCGTTGCAGCGCATGGCCCGCGCGGTGATGACGCGCCTGGCGGAGAGCACGGGGCAGGCAGCGCACCTCGGGGTGCTGCACGGCTCGGACGTGCTGTACGTCATCGAGGAGCGGCCGCTCGGGATTTCACCGCTCGTGACGGACGTCGGCGTGCGCCTGCCTGCGAACGTGACGGCGAGCGGGATGGCGATGCTCGCGCACCTGCCGGCCGCGCAGGTGCGGGCGCTGTTCCCCTCCGGCGCGGAGCTCGTGCAGCGCAACTCCGGGGCGGATCAGCCGGAGACGGTGGCGGGCCTGCGTTCGGAGCTCGCGCAGGTGCGTCAGCGCGGGTACGCGCGGGAGGTCGGGCGCGTGACGCCGGGCTTCCAGACGGTGGCAGCGGCAGCCCTCGACCTCAACGGCCTGCCTGCCGCGAGCCTCGCCGTCACGTGGCCTCAGGACGCGGGCGACCGCGAGACCGAGTACGCCACAGCGGTCAAGGATGCCGCTAGAGAACTGACGTCTCGTCTGGCTCGATAAGCCAACGGGGTCTCGGCATTGGCGGCTGTGCCCGCTGACCCGCACCTTCGGGTGGCACATGCCACGACCCATTGGCGTGGTCACGACGGCCTGTGATGATCGAACGTGGGCGCCGATGAGGTCGGTGACTGCCGCTGACCACTGCGCCCCCGCCGTCACCCGATGGTCTTGGGCTGGGCCGCCCGGCCCCGTCCTGACACCCCGCCCGCTCTCACAGCATCGGAGATGCAACCATGAACGACCGACCGATCGCTCTCGTCGTGGGAGCCTCCCGCGGCTTGGGACTGCTCGTCGCCGCCGACCTCGCGAAGCGCGGGCACCAGGTCGTGCTCGCTGCCCGCTCTCAGGAAACGCTCGACGCGGCGGCCCGCTGGATCACCCGCTAAGGGGTACCAGAAACGTTCGTCCACACGGCCGTGATGGACGCCTCCGATGCGCGCAGTGTTGCCGACGCGGTCGAAGACGTCGAGACCACCGTCGGCCCGGTCGACGTGGCAATCCATGTGGCAGGCATCATCGAGGTGGGCCCGGCCGAGAACACGACGCGTGGGCACATGGAACACGCGATGAACATCATGGCGTGGGGGCCCGTCAACCTCGCGGACGCCGTGGTCGCGCGTATGCGCGAGCGGCAACGCGGCCGCTTCGCAGTCGTCACCTCGATCGGCGGCATGCTGAGCGCGCCACACCTGCTGGCCTACTCGACGGCCAAGTTCGCCGCGGTCGGTTTCACGGAGGGCTTGGCGGCCTCGCTCGCCGGCAGCGGCGTCACGGCCAGCGTCGTCGCGCCGGGTCTGATGCGCACCGGTTCGCACGCCGCCGCCGAGTTCTACGGTGACCGTCAGCGCGAGTACGCCTGGTTCGCGCCCGCCGCATCGCTGCCCCTCGTGAGCATGGATGCCCAACGCGCCGCGCAGGCCATCGTCGGCGGGGTCCTCGCCGGCAAGCCCTACGTCATCCTCACCCCCGCGGCAAAGGTGGGCGCGCGCGTCCATGGCCTCGCGCCGGGGCTGACGACCCGCCTCCTCGGCGTCGTCAACCGGTTGCTTCCCGGCCCGGTGGACGGGGCCACGAAGCCGATACCGGGTGCCGAACTCGCGCCGTCCGCCGGGCGACTCGTCAAGGTGCTGACCTCACTCGGCGACCGATCCCGCCGGCGCAACCTGGAGCCGTGAAGCGGCCACCCCACCGGAGGTAGTGACACCCGACGGCGCCTCGTTAGCGTTGCAAGAGAGCAACGTAACGCCCCGACGGAGGTTCGCACCCGCCGAGACAGCGATAGAAAGGTTCAACATGTCCGAGATCACGCAAGAACAGGTCGTCGAGATCATGCGCGGTGAGCGCTTCGTCATGATGACCTCTATCGCCGACGACGGAACGCTGCTCAGCCACCCGATGACCCCGAAGCAGGTCACCGATGACGCCGACGTCTGGTTCTTCATCGGTCTTCAGGGCGAGCAGGCCCAGGCGCTGCGCACCCAGCCGGAGGTCAACCTCGCCTTCGCCGAAACCGGCTCCTGGCTCTCCGTCGCTGGTCGCGTCGAGTTCGTCGAGGACCGACAGAAGATCGACGAGCTGTGGGACGACGGGGTCTCCGCTTGGTTCGACGGTGGCAAGGAAGACCCGAACCTTGGTCTCATCCGATTCGAGAGCGACTCCGCGCAGTTCTGGGGGCAGCCCGGCGGCAAGGTCTCAGCGCTCGCGAGCATCATGAAGGCCCGCGTCACCGGTGAGCGCCCGTCCGCCATCAGCGCGACGACCGAGATGTAGATCCCGAACGAGCACGCGTCAGAGCTATCGCTCGACGAATGCTCGGGTGTCGGCCGGGTGCGCGTGGCCCCCGGCCGACGGCTCGTTCGAACCGAGCACTCCGACGCTGACGGCACTTGCCGTCACACCTCGAACCGCGAAAGGTGCTATGAGACATCCGCCCAGCTTTCGCATCACACGGAGTTCGGCCCACGCTCGGTCGGCCGTGTGGGACGCACTGTGGGATCTCGAGATTCACTCACGCGTGATCCCGTTCACCACCGTGACCCTCGTGCCCACCGAAGTCGGACACGAGAGCGGCCTGCGAGAAGGGTCACGGTTCGACGCCCGCACGCATCTCGGGCCCCTGACGATCGACGACGTCATGCGCGTCGACCGCTGGGATCCGCCGGCGGAGGCTCGAATCGTGAAGGTCGGGCGAGTGTTCGGTGGCACAATCACCGTGCGCCTGAGTGACGTCGATGGCGGGAGCCGTCTCGACTGGCATCAGACGTACAGCGTTCACGGGCTGCCCGACATCGTCGCGTGGTTGGCGGTGCCTCTCGTTCGTGCCGGATACGTGAGAACTCTGAGCCGCATCATCGGATCTCAGGAACCGGCTGGGTGAGCGTGGCCTGCGCGGCCGCTACCGGCATCGCTCAGACTATCTCCCACTCGGCGACGGGGCCGGGAATCAGCGTGAACATCGGATGCGGCCGCGGCGCGCTCGCGGCCAAGTGCGCGCGGAACCACGGCGGGTCTCGCTGCTCGACCTTTCGGCACAGATGGGCCCACTCGTAATCGAGTTGCCCTTGCGCGAGCGTCAGCGATACGGAGGGCTCGAGGGGCCTCAAAAGCTTGTCCGAACGAAACGTGTAGCCACGTCGATCCGCTTCCTCAGCGAGTCGCCAAAGATACGACGTGATGGCGCGGATCGGGTCGTCGGTGGCACGAAACCTCAGCAGCTGCGGGTGGTTCCTGTACCCCGTGGTCTCTCCGGCGAGAACCTTCTGCGCGAGCAGCCCCTCACGCCATCCCGCCACGAGAGCGCGTCTGTCCAGCTGGGCAGGGTGAAGGCTCCATATGCGCATACCCTGAATTTACCGACACTCCTAAGCCGTCGACATTCGGCTCCGAAGGGAAAATCGTGAACTCTACTGCCCGACATCGCTTCGACGGGTACATCCTGGGCGTCGGCACACCGTGTAGTCGCCGATTCGTCGTGGGGTGCTGGCAGCGCTCCCCGTTCGGCGCGTTCGCCGACATCATGGTGGCCCACCCGGACGGCGCGCGAACTCATCGCTCCCAACGAAGAAGTCGGAGCGTACGTCTGCGAGACGTACCAGTTCGATCAGGTCACGTTGTCGGACGTTCACGTCGCGCGCAACTCTTCGAAGTGGGTCATCGCCACCGATCGGTCGAGGCTTAGCGCTACGTTCGGTCGTCGCAGGCTCTTGGGCTACCCCTTGCGCCTGGTCCGTGGACCGCTCATCCACCCTGTGACGGCACGATTGTCGAACCCGCTGGCTCGTCGCCTCGTGGAGGGGGTTCAGAAGCACGGGTCCGCAGGCCACGGGGCGCACGAGTATTACGTCGCCGAGGACCTTCGCCGCGTGGCGACGCTGAGCGGCTCGTGGGAAGGAGAGCCGATCGGCGTCCTGGCCCCCGTGACCCCGGCCCCGCAGTTCGGGTTCAGCTCCACACCGCAGATTCCCTCTGACGCGTGTCACCTCGTTCATTGACCGGCCTGGCGCGTGATCTGAACGAGGCGGAAACGCCGCGGCCCCGCAGAACCTCAGAGGTTCTGCGGGGCCCGGCGTTGTGCGACGTTCAGCAGCAGCGGCTGCGCGGGTTGGTGTCCTGCGCGTCCGTGCGTTCGCGCCAGTACTCCTTCTTCGTCATCGGAGCCTCACCGGGGTGAGTGCGCTCGTGATGCGCGAGGTAGCGCTCGTAGTGGTTGTCGCCCATGACGGACGCCCAGTACCAGCGCACCGCACCGAACGCACGGCGGAGGCCGTCTGGCTGTTCCTGCTCCAGGCGGCACTCCGTCGTCGTGCGATCAGGCATGGACACGCCCACCGGCCGTCGTCGTGCGATCAGGCATGGACACGCCCACCGGCCGTCGTCCTGACGCCGGTCGACCACACCGCGGCATCGCGCGCGGTGAGCCTCGTCAGTCGCGCTCGCGCACCACGTCGCCGGGGTGGATGAGGTAGGCGCCACCACGAACGGGCGGTTGGAGGTCTGCCCAGGGTCCGAGCATCCGCGGAGCGTCCTTGCCGAGGTTGTAGAGCATCGCCATGACCCGGCGGTGACGCACCACGGTGCCTTCTCCGTCGACGATCCACCGCTCCAGCTCCCGTTCGTCGGCACGCATAGTCGGGGCGAACACCGGCGCATGGTCGGTGTCGAACACGTCGTCCGACGGACGTCTCAGATCACACCCCTCGACGCGCAGACACCAGGACTCGATGGCCACGATCCGCCCGTCGACCGCCGTTGCTCGGCACCGGTCACCCTGCGGCAAGAAGGCGACGAGCGAGCCGGCGCACGGCACGGCGAACGCGCACGTCAGTGCGGCCAGGGCGGCGCGCCCCCACGGTCCGAACTCCGCCCACCCGCCGAACAGACCCCACGCGCACAACACGGTGAAGATCCCCCACGTGAGCGCCGTTCCGACGAGTCGCGGGTACGGGCTCCGCTCCTTGCCCAGCATCTGTCTCACACCTGAATCCCTCTCATGCCTCGGCGCCCCACACTTGGTGACGGCTGGGGTAGATGGTGACGTTCAGCCGTCACCATCTACCCCAACCGTCACCAATTCATGGAGCCAGCCCGCGGGCTCACACGCTCAGCAGCACCTGCTGCGCGGGTTGCGGTCCTGGGCGTCGGTGCGCATCCGCCAGTACTCGCTCTTCGTCAGCGGCGTCTGGCCCGGGTGGGTGCGTTCGTGATGCGCGAGGTAGCGCTCGTAGTGGTTGTCGCCCATGACCGAGGCCCAGTACCAACGGAATCCGTCCCAGGCGCGGCGAATGCCGCCCGGCTCCTTCGCCGGACGGCACTCACCCGTCGCCTGCTCAGGCATGGACCCGCCCGCCTGCGGGAGCGCCCTCGGGGTCGAGCCCGGCCTCCCGCCACTGTGCGAGCACGGCCTTCTCGTCGTCCGTGGCCGAGAAACCGGCCGGGGCGAAGATCTTCGAAGGCACCTTCTCGTCGGTGACGCCGTCGTCGGCTTCGCCCGCACGAACCGCCTTGATCGCGGCGATGACACCGGCGATGACGACGATGAGAACGAGACCCGCGAACAGGATCGACAGCGACTGCTGGATGAACGTGTTGCGGATGACCGCGTCGATCGCCTCCGGCGTCTTGGCCGTCTTGAAGCTCGTCAGGCCCTTCTCCTTGGCGTCGACGAACGCCTTGTGCTGCGCCCAGTAGCCGAGCTTCGGGTCGGAGGAGAAGATCTTCTGGTAGCTGGCCGTCATCGTGACGATGACGTCCCACGCGAGCGGAACGCCCGGAATCCAGGCCCACTTCACGTGGCCGCTCTTGACGACGACGACGACCACGACCGTCAGCGCCACCGCGGCGAGCAGCTGGTTGGCGATACCGAACAGCGGGAACAGCGTGTTGATGCCGCCCAGCGGGTCGGTGACACCCATGAGGAGGATGGAGCCCCAGCCAGCGACGACGAGGAACGTCGTGATCCAGGCGCCGACCTTCCAGGACGTCTCACGGAAGCGCTTGAGGCCCGGGACGTTGCTGAGCGTGTCGGAGAGCATGAAGCGCGCGACGCGGGTACCGGCGTCGACCGTCGTCAGGATGAACAGCGCCTCGAACATGATCGCGAAGTGGTACCAGAACTGCTTCATCGAAGCGCCGGGGATGACCTGCGAGAACACGTTCGACATACCGAAGGCGAACGTCGGTGCGCCACCCGTGCGGGAGACGACCGACTCCTCGCCGACGTCCTTCGCGGCCTGCGCGATCTCGGTGGCCGACGTCGGGTCGCCGCCGAGGCCGAGCGAGTTCACCCACGCGGCAGCCTTCTCGGGCGTACCGCCGGTGACGCCGGCGGGCGAGTTCATGACGAAGTACAGGTGGTGGTCGATGATGGCGGCCGCGATGAGCGCCATGATCGCGACGAACGACTCCACGAGCATCGAGCCGTAGCCGATGAGGCGAGCCTGGCTCTCCTTCTGCAGCAGCTTCGGCGTCGTGCCCGAGGATATGAGAGCGTGGAAGCCGGAGAGCGCACCACAGGCGATCGTGATGAACAGGAACGGGAACAGCGAACCGGCGAAGACCGGGCCGTTGCCCTCCTTGCCGAACGAGGTGATGGCTGGGATGTCGATGGCCGGTCGGGCGATGACGATGCCGAGCGCGAGCAGCACGATCGTGCCGACCTTCATGAAGGTCGACAGGTAGTCACGCGGAGCGAGCAGCAGCCACACCGGAAGGACGGCGGCGGCGAAACCGTAGATGATGATGGCCCACGCGAGCGCCGTCGGCGACAGCGTGAACATGTCCTTGCCCCAGTCGGTGCCGGCAACCCAGCCACCGGCGACGATGGCGAGGAGCAGCAGGACGACGCCGATGCCCGAGACCTCGGAGACGGCACCCGGGCGCACGAAGCGCAGGTAGCACCCCATGAAGAGAGCGATCGGGATCGTCATCGCGAGCGAGAAGACACCCCAGGGCGACTCGGCGAGCGCGTTGACGACGACGAGGCCGAGCACGGCGATCAGGATGATCATGATCGTCATGACGGCGAACATGGCCGCCCAACCGCCGACCGGGCCGAGCGTGTCACGGGCCATCTGGCCGAGGCTGCGACCGCCGCGGCGCGTGGAGATGGCGAGCACCATGTAGTCCTGCACGGCGCCCGCGAAGATCACACCGAAGATGATCCAAAGCGTGCCCGGCAGGTAACCCATCTGCGCGGCGAGCACGGGGCCGACGAGCGGGCCGGCGCCGGCGATGGCGGCGAAGTGGTGACCGAACAGCACGCGCCGGTCGGTGGGCAGGAAATCCTGGCCGTTCTCGAACTGCTCGGCCGGGGTGGCGAGATCGTCGCGCGGACGGATGACCTTGTACTGGATGAGGCGGCTGTACAGCATGTAGCCGATGACGTAGCTGCCGACGGCAGCCATGACGAACCAGATCGAGTTGACGTGCTCGCCGCGGACGAACGCAACCATCGTCCAACCGATGGCGGCGATGACGGCCGCGACGGCGATGACGATCTTCTGACGTCCCGTGATCTGGCGGGGTAGGTCGACCGCGACCGGGGGCGTGTTCCCGTCGCGCTCGGGGGTTTTGGTGCTCGACGCGGGCACGAAGACCTCCCTTTTCGTGTGAGTGTGAGCAGGGACACGTTATGCCGTGTCGGGTAGGTCACAGGGTTTTGACACCGCGAGTGGAGGTCACACCTTCATCACGAATTTGGACGAGCGTCACGCAGTGGGGCCGGTGGGGCGCGGCCCGTCGCCGAACCAGTAGCGACGGCTGTCTTCACGAACGTCCTCGAGCTGCCCGCCGCAGGCCTCGATGACGGCGCGCGAGGCGCCGTTCGTCTGCGCGCAGCAGACGAGCACGGGGGCGATGTCGAGCGCGGCGGCTTCGGCGAGCCCGAGCTTCAGAGCCTCCTTCGCGATGCCGCGTCCGCGAGCGGCCGGCCGCACGGAGTAGCCGATGTGGCCGCCGAGTTCGTAGAGGAACTCGTTGAGCGCGTGACGCAGGGCGAGGTGACCGACGAGGGCGCCGTCGTCGACGATCCAGAAGTAGGAGCAGTGGACGAGGCCGGTGTGCGGCGGCCACATCGTGTTGCCCTGGCGGGCGCAGTCTTCGACGTAGGCGGCAAAGCCGTCGGAGGTGATGTCGACGTCGGTGCCCGCGAAGAAGCCCGAGCCGTCCATGCCGCCCGCGCACACCCAGTGGTCGCCGCGCGAGTCGGTGGTGGCGTCGCGAAACTCGCGCAGCATGGCCGACCAGTCGTCGTAGCGCGCGGCGTCGGGGGCGATGAGTTCGATCATGTCGGTCATCTCATCACCCCCGACGGTGGAGCGTCGATCAGTTTTCGTTGCGCTTACTGAGCGCGCAGGCCGTCGACGCCGCGGGGCTCGTCGCCGCGCACGGTGACGCGGTGCATGACGCGGGTGTTCGTGTAGTCGCGGTTGGCGTAGTGGGAGGTGGCGCGGTTGTCCCAGAGGCCGACGTCGCCGGGCGCCCAGCGGTGACGGATCGTGTGCTCGGGCTGCGTGAGGTGGGCGTAGAGGGCGTCGAGGATGGCACGCGATTCGGCTTCGGAGACGTCGCTGACGTGGGACGTGAAGCCGGGGTTGACGAAGAGGCCGCGGCGGCCGGTCTCGGGGTGGACGCGGACGACGGGGTGCTCGACGGCGGGCAGTTCGGTGACGATCTCGCCCTCCCACTCGTGGCCGCCGTTCTTCTTGAGGAAGGCGCCCCACTCGCGGTTGCCGTCGTGGACGGCGAGCAGCTGGTCGGCGAGCGCCTTGAAGGGTGCGGAGAGGGAGTCGTAGGCGGCCTGGCTGTCGGCCCAGGACGTGTCGCCGCCGTAGGGCGGGAGCGTCACGGCGCGGAGGATGCTGATGGCCGGCGGCCGCTTCATGAACGTGACGTCGGTGTGCCAGACATCGGAGAAGGAGAACTCGGGGTCGCTCGAATCGATGTTGTAGATCTCGCTGCGCTCGTGGTTGCCGGCGACAGGGTGGCCGGGCGTCAGGTCGCCGAGGAGGTTGCCGAGGCGCACCTGGGCGTCGTCGTCGAAGCCGTGCTGATCGCGGAAAAAGAGCACCTTGTGGGCGAGCAGGGCGCGGCGGATGTCGAAGGCCGCGATCTCGTCGATGGACGCCAGGTCGATGCCGTGGATGACGGCGCCCAGGGCCGGGCCGAGGCGCTCGATGCGCAGGCCGGGCGTCGTGGCGGGAGCGTGGGTGGCGAGAAGTGTCATGACAGCCTCTTTGGTTCGATGCGCTTGCGCAGACGCCGGGCGGCGTTGCGCCAGGTCGTTACTCGGGGCACCCCACCGCAGTGGAGGGTTGCCGTCCGGCCAGCCGAGACTTGTCGCCGGAACTCGTGACCCACTCATAACTTAAGCGCAGGCTTCGCAGAACGAACAGTTATTGGTTGGTGAGTGTCCGCATCGCGGGATCTAACGGAAGGTCGTGCTGTTGTCGCGGGCAACCTGGACACCCGCAGTCGATCGCCTTCCGATCGTCGCTCACTAGGGAGCTCCGACGAGGGGCCCCTACCGGCGACGACTCCCACTTCAACGCTTCGATCCTGGCGCACCCCCGCCAACGATCCGAACGGCCGCCTTTGGCACTCCGTACCCGCGGCCGGGCAGAACCGCTCGCTTCGCTTTCGATGGCCTTCCATGGCCAGCCAAGCGCAAGCACTCCCTGCACCGCGACATCCGTGAAAGCGCGGCAACCGCGCTCACAATGGCCACACCGCAACGAACCTTGCCTGGCTCACAGCCCCTATCCGCGAGGTGTGCCTCCTTCTCGCCCGGCATCTCTAGCCAAAGGCGAGGGCCGGAGACCTTCCAGGCCTGGCCCATCACACGGTTCCATCCGCAATGACACCCCTAAAGCCCCGAGCTGTTCGAGTGCAGGAGTGCCCGTCAAACTTTTCACCTGCCAGAGCGCAACTGACACTCTCATCCTGGATCTTGCCGGTCACTTTCATGGCTGCGACTTAACCTTCAAGAAAGGGAGGGAGTCGACAATTTTCATCGTTCCGAGGCTCACTGTGACGATGCGGGCTAGGAGGTCGATGATGTACCGCGGGTCGCCGACTTCCTTCGACCAGTCGTTCGGGTCGTTGACGATGCCCGAGGCCTTGTCCGTCTTGATGTAGTAGCGATCAATGATCCACTCGATCGCCGAACGTGAGCCCAGCATGTAGCGGTACGCCTCCTGCGGGATGCCCGCGAGGGTGATACGCGAGTTGTAGTGGATCGTCGCGCGGTCGTGGCGCTCACCCGCGGCCTTCTGTTCGGGCGACGGCTTCCCGAAGCGCATCTTCTTGTCGCCGACGGCGTAGAACGCGTACGGGTCCTGACCGCCGGCAGGCTGCGCGCCGAGGCCCGGGAGTGGATACGGCTCCACGGTCTCGTATCCGAGGTGCAGCTCCGAGAGCTTGCGCCCTGCGTCGATGAACGGCTGCGCTTCTTCGACGAGCGGGATACGCGGCAGCACCTTCTTCAAGTCCGCCGCGTACGTCTCGCGGTAGTCGGGCGAGTGCAGCAGCCCGTAGACGTAGAAGAAGATGTCGTCCTTCGTGATCGAGGTTCCGTACGCCGCCTGGAACCTCGTCAGCGCCTCATCGGTGATGTTGTCGATGCGGCGGTATCCGTCGACGACGTCGTGTGCGGCTGAGGTGCCGAGCGACAGCATGCCTTCGTCAGCATCGACCTTCTCGTAGCGGTACCGGGGCACGAACTGGGTCGCATAACCGAACAACGCTGTGTCGGGGACGCAATCGAGCATCTGGACTGCGGGAAGAGCAACGTCCCGCGGGCCCATCGTCACGATTCCCAAATTGTCAACATTGGGAACTGGGAAGGAAACTGGGAGGATTCCTGGACGGTGTAACCAGTCGGGGTCGATCACCAGATTGGCCTTTTCGAAGGGGCGGTACATCGCGTGCCCTAGGCGGCCGGGGTCGAATCCGATGCGTTGTCCGCGGGCCAAACGCGATTCAAGAGAAGAGGACCACTTGATTCTGGCCGGGTCGTAGGACCGCTCGCCAGCGAGGGCTTCTTCATACGTCTGGACGGCACGGCGCATGGCAAGCGCAATGCGCTTTCTGCCCGCGTTATAGACCCAAGCGTCCCGGTTGCTCTGAACACCTGGCCTTCCGACCTGAAAGATTCCTCGCGGACCCTGGTCCGCCGCAAGGGGCAGGAACGCCTCAAAGTCGTCGCGGCGCTGGTTGAGCCAGTCGCCATGCGCGTTCGGGGCGATGGTCACGGCTCCGAGTCCCTTGACATCGACTGCTTTGGCGACTCTGGCAAGCTTCTGCTCGCGGGTGAGGTAGTCGCCGATGTCGGTGTAGTGGATCGTCGCGGAGCCCGACTTGGCAGGGTCCTTTACCACCACCAGTACGGCCGCAGTCGTTCTACCACCGGCGGCAAATACGTTGCCTGCCTCCTTCTTGCGCTGTTCGCCTGCAGTGCGTGCGTTGCCGCGCAGGTTGTA
This sequence comes from Dermacoccus sp. 147Ba, assembly GCF_004151355.1. Lineage (NCBI taxonomy): Bacteria > Bacillati > Actinomycetota > Actinomycetes > Micrococcales > Dermacoccaceae > Dermacoccus > Dermacoccus sp. 147Ba. The sequence goes on along the minus strand of NZ_SEHL01000009.1, from coordinate 84,984 downwards.
GACGTAGATGTCGCTGAACTCCTCGGCGAGGCTCTTGCGCATCCCGTCGGCGGTGTTCGAATCCAGCCAGCCACCATTCGTCACGTACGCGATGACGCCGCGGTCCTTGATCCGCAGGCTCGCCCACTTGATGGCGCGGATGTAGGAGTCGTACAGCGAGTTCTTGTTCGTCGCACTCGACTTTGCGGCGTAGGTATCACGGATCGCGGCGTCGAGGTCGGGGTACTTCTCGTTCGCGTTGTTGTCGTTCGCCGAGTCCTGCCCCGACGAGTACGGCGGGTTGCCCACAATCACCTGGATATCGAGCTTCTTGAGCTTCTCCAGGCGCTCGTTGTTCTGCACGAACACTTCGGTGTCGAGACGGTCGTCGTTCTCCCACGACTGGAACGTGTCGGTAAGGATCAGCCCCTCGAACGGCTCGTAGTCCGTCGGCTGCTCCAGCGACCCGCGCAAGTCCTGATACGTCGTCTCGATGTTGACGGCGGCGATGTAGTACGCGAGCAGCAGGATCTCGTTGGCGTGCAACTCGCTGGCGTACTTGCGCGCCAGGTCGTGCGGTTCGATGAGCCCGAGCTGCAGCAGGCGCACGATGAACGTGCCCGTGCCGACGAACCCGTCGAGGATGTGTACGCCCTCATCACTCAGCGTCTGTCCGAAGTGTTCGCGCAGCACGACGTCGGCCGAGCGCAGGATGAAGTCGACGATCTCGACGGGGGTGTAGACGATACCGAGCTTGTCGACGGTCCGCTTGAACGCCGTCGCGAAGAACTTGTCGTACAACTCGACGATGATGCGCTGACGCCCTTCAGCGTTGTCGATGCCCTCCACGCGCGAACGGACGCTCGTGTAGAACCCTTCGAGGCCTGAGTTCTCCGTGTCGAGGGAATGCTCGTCGAGGAGTTCGAGCATCTTCTCCATCGCCTGCGCGACAGGGTTGTGCTCGGCGAAGTCGTACCCGCCGAACAGAGCCTCGAACACCGGGCGAGTGATGAGGTGCTGCGCGAGCATCTCCACCGCATCATCACGCGTGATGCCCTCGTTGAGGTTGCCGCGCAGGCCCTCGAGGAACCGGTCGAACTCGATGGTGGCCGGGCTGCTCGAGTCGGTGAGGATGCCGTTGATGCGAGTGATGTGCTGCTCGGCGATCTTGGCCACATCGGTAGCCCACGATTCCCAATAACGACGCTCGCCGACCTTCTGCACGATCTTCGCGTAGATCGCGTCCGACCACTCACCCCAGATGAGGTCGAGCTCGCCCTGTGTCGTCTCCTCGTCGGGCGTGTGGACGTTGCCGTCACGGTCGATGCCGGCGATGCCGATCTTCTTCGTCGGCTTCTTCTTGTTCAGTTCGATCTGGTTGACGGTCGAGGTGAATCGGTCGTCATGGGCACGCAGCGCGCGCAGGACCTGCCACACGGTGGCGTACTTCTTGTTGTCGTTGAGGGCCTGCTCCGGCGGCGTCCCGGCCGGCACGGCCACCGGCAGGATGATGTAGCCGTACTCCTTGCCCGGTGCCTTGCGCATCACACGGCCGACGGACTGCACGACGTCCACCTCGGACGAGCGCGGCGTGAGGAAGAGCACCGCGTCGAGGTTCGGCACGTCCACGCCCTCGCTCAGGCATCGGGCGTTCGTCAGGATGCGGCACGTGTTGTCGGCCGGCTCGGCCTTGAGCCAGTCGAGACGCTCGTTACGAGCCAGCGCATTGAACGAGCCGTCGACGTGCTTGATCTCGATGCGCAGCGAGATCGACTGGTCCGAGGTGTCGTCATCAGGCAGATCCACGGCAGCAACGTGCTTGTTGACGACATCAGGGAAGGCCTGAGCGATCGCCTTGGACGTCTTGATGTCCTTCGCGAACGCCACCGCGCGCTTCATCGGCGCGAGGCTCTCCCCCTCGACCGTGTCGAAGTGCTTCGCGAGCCCCTGCCAACACCCGACCATGCGTGCGGCATCGCCGAGCTGGATCTCGCCATCCTGCGCAAGTTCGGACTGGAAGTTCTTGCTCACGTACTCCTCGTCGACAGCGAGGATGACGACGCGGTAATCGGTAAGCAGGTTCTTCTCGACCGCTTCCCCGAACCCGAGGCGGTGCAACTCCGGTCCGAACTTCGCCTCGTCGTCCATCGACGCGAGCTCCGCTGCGCCATCGAGTGCCTTCTTTTTCGAGTCCTCCCCGAAGATGCGAGGCGTCGCCGTCATGTAGAGACGCTTGACGCCCTTGATGACATCGTCGTTGTGCACGCGCACGAACGCGGACTCGTCCTGCCCCGCGACGCTCACACCCGTCGTGCGGTGCGCCTCGTCGCAGACGACGAGATCGAACGCTCCGAACCCGCCATGCTTCTGCGCGGCAGCGACGACGTCGATCGACTGATACGTCGAGAACACCACCGTCATCGATTCGGAACGCTCGGCCGCACGCGCCCATCGCTCCTGCACCACAGCGTTGTTCGTCGACGCAGGCAACGCGACGTCCACCGCAGAGATGTCCTCGACCGCGTTCGAACGACTCGTCGACTTCGGATCCGAACAGATCGCAATCATGTCGAGCGGCACCTCGGCATTCGCCGCCCACTCACGCACCGTCTGACTCAACAGGGAGATAGACGGCACGAGGAACAACACACTGCCACCCACGCCGACCTGCTGCTCAGCCAGACGCAACGACGTGAACGTCTTACCCGTACCGCACGCCATGATGAGCTTGCCGCGATCATGCGTCTTCAACCCGTCGATGACCTTGTCGATCGCGGTGCGCTGATGCGGGCGCGGGTTCTTCTTGCCCACCGTCGGGAGGGTGTCCGGCGCCGACCAGGAGAACTTCGCCCAGTCGACGTTCGACTCCTGCAGGTCCGCGAGGCTGATGCGGCGCACCGCGACGGCCTGATCACGGATGGTGTCCTCAGCGTTCTTCCCCCACGCCGCGCCCGTATCGACAATGATCCGCTGCCCGAACTTCGACGTGCCCGACGCCGACAGGAACGAGACGATATCGCCCTTCGACACCGTGTGATTCTCGGCGTAGAACTTGCACTGGATGGCGACGTTCTCCCCCGTCACCCGGTCGACGGCGACGAGGTCGATGCCCGTATCACTCTTGCCGTCACGCCCTGGCCAGTCCTGCCACAACCACACGTCAGAGAACTGATCGGCGAACAACGGATCCGTCTGCAAGTACGCCGCCATGAGCTGCTCGAACCGCGAGCCCTTGTCGCGCTCAGACGTCGCCTTCTCGCGCAGATCGTCGAGAACCTCATGCACCGTGACAGACATGGGGCCAATCTTGGCAGTTGCGCTTACTCCACCAGACCAAGACGCTCCGAATTCTCTTTCCGCGTTATAGGAATGGGCGCCGCCTGACACACCTGACGACGCGGCGCCTGCCTCTTCACAGAGGCAGGCGCCGCGTTACGTTCGTCGATGCGGAGCGGGCTCAGGCCCGCCAGTGCGAGCCGAGCGGGTAGCCGCCGTTGTCGCCGTTCTCCGTCGTCTTCGTCGCGAGCACCTGGTGCAGGTGCAGCCAGCCCTCCTCGAACGCCAGACGCGAGCCGGCCATGTAGATGCCCCACACACGAGCGGTGGGCAGCCCCGCTTCACCGACGCAGAAATCCCAGTTCGCCTCGAGGTTGTGGCACCACGCGGCGAGCGTGTGCGCGTACGACAGGCGCAGGTTCTCGTCGTGCTGCACCTCGAACCCGGCGTCGTGGCACTCCGCGATGAGGCGCCCCGGCGACGCGAGCTCCCCATCGGGGAACACGTAGCGGTCCGTGAACGGCTCCGGGCGCGCCGACGCCGTGTCGTCACGACGCGTGATGCAGTGGTTGAGCAGACGCCCGCCGTCACGCAGCTTCGAGTGCAGGAACGTGAAGTAGTCGTGGTAGTTCTTCACGCCGATGTGCTCCGTCAGGCCGATCGAGCTCACCTTGTCGAAGCCCGTCTCCGTCACGTCGCGGTAGTCGCTGTGGCGAATCTCGACGAGGTGCTCAAGGCCCGCCTCGCGCACCGCGCGCTGGCCCCACTCCGCCTGCTCGCGGCTCAGCGTCACACCGAGCACACTCACGCCACGCTCGCGCGCCGCGTGGATCGCCATGCCGCCCCAGCCGCAGCCGACGTCGAGCAACCGATCGCCCGGCTGCAGGTCGAGCTTGTCCGCCACGAGCGCGAACTTTCGCTCCTGCGCCTCCTCCAGCGAATCCGTCGCCGCGTCGTAGACGGCACACGTGTACGCCATCGACGGGCCGAGCACCTTCTCGTAGAACGCGTTCGAGACGTCGTAGTGGTAGCTGATCGAATCGGCCGCCCGCGACATCGGGTTCACCTTCGCGAGGTGACGCTTCCAGCGCGGCTGGCTCTCGATCTCCGGCAACGGCGGGTGCTTGAGCGCCTTCGTCCCCAGCGCCTTGACGATCGGCGCGAGCACCGACGCCGCGTCACGCTTGCCCAGATCCTTCACGCGCAGATCGCGCTTGATGAGGCTGAACACCTCGTAGGGGTCGCCCTCGGAGAAGCCCGTCCCCGTCAGCGTGCCCGTGAGGTACGCGCGAGCGAGCCCCAGGTCGCCGGGCGCTGTGAGGAGGTAGCGCAGCCCCTCCTCGTTCTCGATCCGCAGCTGGATCGCAGCGTCCTTCGGCCCGACGTCGGTGCCGTCGTACGCGGTGAGGCGCATCGGCAGCGGCTCCTCGAGCACCGCGGTGACGGCCTGCTGAACGAGGGGTGCGCCGGTCGGCGTGGTCATGCGTGGGTCCTTACCTTGTCTGCGAATTCGGGCAGTCGTCCCGAGGGGTCGTACATCGACTTCATACGGCGGTATTCGTCCGCGCCGTAGAGGTCTTCGAAGGTCTGAGCGTCGTAGTAGACGTCGGAGTACAGCGACTTGTGACCGCCCATCGTGGGCAGCACGGCCTCGATGTCGCGGTTGACGTCGCCGTCCGCGCGGCCGGGCTCGATGGCCACCGTGCCCCAGAACCCGACATTGACGTAGGTGCGGTTCGGCTCGAGCCGGTACAGGGGCCACGCCTGATCGCCGCGCAAACGCAGCGGGCAGACCCACACCGGCGTCATGCCGACGTGCTCGTCGAACCACGGCGTGAAGTTCACGAGTTCCTCGAGCGGCACCTCGACGTCCTGGACGACGCGCTCACGCGGTAGCTCGCCGCGCATCGAGTCGATCTTCGCGGCCACGCCGTAGCGGTTCTCGAAGCCGACAATGCGGTGGAATACGTCGCTGCGGCGGTACTTGCTCGGCCACAGCCGGCGGACCGTCGGGTTCTGCACACCGAACGCGTTGGAGCACCAGAACCAGTCCGTGTCCCAGCGCCAGATGTAGTCGTGCGCCGTGAGGGTGTCGCGGTCCAGCTCTTCGATGCTGCGGTAGAAGATGCGCTGACCGGTGTAATCGCTCGGGTGACGGCGAACGTCGGGGAAGAAGTTCGCGAGGACGAGGTAGCACTCGCCCGGCGAGACGATCATGCCGTCGAGGCCGTCGACGCGCTCGCCCTCCCACACCTCGTCCGCGACGATGCGCTCGATCGCCTCCGTCATCGCCCGGGCGGAATCGAAGCGGACGTTGCGCGTCTCGACGAGGTCGCCGATCGGCGCGAGCTCGATGCGCAGGCGCGTCGCATAGCCGAGGCTGCCGTAGCTGTTCGGGAAGGCCCGGAAGAGGTCGGCGTGCTCGTTCGTCGGCGTCGCCGTGACGATCGTGCCCTCCCCCGTGAACACGTCCATCTCAAGGACGGATTCGTGCGGCAGTCCGTTGCGGAACGACGTCGACTCGATGCCCAGGCCCGTCACCGCACCGCCGAGCGTGATGGTGCGCAGCTGCGGCACGACGAACGGCATGAGGCCGTGCTGAAGCGTGACGTCGACAAGGTTCTCGTACGTGCACATGCCCTGGACGTCGGCGGTGCGCGCTTCGGCGTCGATGCTGATGACGCCGACGAGGCCCTCGACGTCGAGCCCGCGGGTGGCGCGCTCGCGTGGACGGAAGAGGTTCGAGGTCTTCTTCGCGAGGCGCACCGTCTCGTCCGGGCCGAGCGCGGCGAAGGACTCTCGCAGGCGCGAAACAGCCCGCTCGTGAGCCTCGACTCCGACCGGACGCGCGGTCTGAGAATTTCTATTGAACACCGAAGTACCTCACGTTCTGACGCTACACCCGGCCCCAGATTATCCGCGACCTCCCGCGGATGAGACGGTGCTCACGCCCTGGGGTGTCTACCCGAACAGGGTTTCGCTCCACGCGTTGCGGAACATCCCGTCGGGGTCGAGACCGCGCGCCTCGGCATCCACCTCCGGCAGCGCCGGGATGAGTTCGAGCATCCGCTCGCGCGACGTGGCGTAGAGCTTGCCCCAGTGCGGGCGCGCGTCGAACGGCTCGAGCGCAGCCTCCAACCGAGGCAGGAAGCGCATGACGGCGTCCGGGTCGCGGTGCCACGTGATGTGCACCGCGACGACGTCCGCGCCGCGCATCGGGCTGAGCGACAGGTGGTCACCGGCGACGGCGCGAATCTCCATCGAGTGCGCCAGCGTGGCGAAGACGTCGGCGAACTGCGGCAGCGCTGACAGTGCGGCACGGGCGTGCTCGCGCGGCACGAGGTACTCCGACTGCACCTCCTCCCCCACGCTCGGCTCGAACTCGGAGCGGAAGTGCGTGAGGCGCTCGTAGCTCGGCCCGGCCACTCCGAGTTGCTCCGTGACGGCCACGGGGTCGGCACCCGGCGAGGGATGACGCGCACTCGTGGCGGCGCGGGCTCCGAGGATCTCAGCCGGCGCGGCGTCACCGCCGCGACGCTTGGCGAACAGGAGCGCGCGACCACCGTCCTGCCAGTTCGGGGCGAGGCTGAACGAGTACAGCTCGCCGACGAGCGTGTCGAAGTGCTCGACGGCGGCCGCGTAGTCGAGGCCCTCGTACACCGTCGTCGCGATCTCGAACGCGGGCACGACGTCGAGTTCGAGCTCGACGATCGGCCCGAACAGCCCCAGGTGCACGGGGTAGTGCGCAAAACCTGCGTCACCGCGACGCACGATGCGCAGATCGCCGTCGGCCGTGACGTGCGTGAGGGAACGCACCGCGGACGCAAGGCTCGGCTGCGTGACGCCGGAGCCGTGCGTCGCCGTCGCGATGGCGCCGGCGATGGTGATGTGCGGCAGCGACGCGAGGTTCGCGAGCGCCAACCCGTGCTCGGCGAGCGCCGCGTTCGCCTCGGCGTAGGTGATGCCGCCGTCGACCCACGCGGTGCCCTCGTTCGTCACCTCGACGCGGCGCGGCAGGTCGCGCAGGGTGACGTGGACGCCGTCGGTGTCGGCCATGGCGTTGAAGCAGTGGCGGGTGCCGACGACCCGCAGCCGCTTGCCCGACGCTCGAGCCGCGCGCACCGCGTCCTGCACCTGCTCGACGCTCGTGGGAGCGAGGCGCTCACTGGCTTCGTAGACGACGTTTCCGGCCCAGTTCGTCACGGGGATCTCGCTCATGAAACGACGCTATACCCGCGGGCCGAGGGTGAGATCAGCCGATGAAGTTGTAGTGCCAGGACTCGGGATTCGAGCCGTTCCGGTCGAGGTAGGCGGGCCGGTCCCAGCCGTACTCCTTGCCGTGAGCGGTGATCCACGTGTCGTACGGGCCACCGAAGCCGGAGCGATACGGAGTGCCGGACATGGCGCTGCTGCTGCGGGTCTCCAGATCGATGGCCACGCCCATCCCGTGGTTGGACGTGCCCGGCCGGGCAGCCCGGGGGTATCCGAGGAAGCCGGCGTACTTCTGCTGCGTCGTCAGGTCGCGGTAGGCCTCGCCGATCTTGATGTCGTAGCCGTACTGAGCGCGGAAGGCCGCGTTCATCTCGACGAACGACTTCGCGGCCGGGCACGCCAGGAACCGGGGCTGCGTGGGGGCCCAGTTCGTCTGGGTCCAAGAGGGCAGGGCGCACATGTCGTTCTTCTTCGCGACGCCGTTGTACGCGGACATGGCGTTGGTCGCGTAGATGAGGGCCGACGAGACGTAGCGACCCGTGTGAGCGCCGGAGGTGATCCTGAACCAGTCGTCGCTCACGTACTTGCCCTTGAGTGCGGTGCCCTTCGGGATGTACGCCACGAGCTTGGAGTGCGTTATCGCCGCCGAGCGCACCGCGATGGGGTCGCGGTTCGTGATGACGTACCGGGTGACGGTGATGCCGACGGGCGCTTTGTTCGTGCCGAGTGCGGTGGGCCCGGACCGCAGCGGGTCGGTCCACAGCAGGTCGATGTTGCGCAGGTACTTGCCGTTGTAGGGCCCGCCGGTGATCTTGAACAGCTTGGTGCCGGCAATATTGCCGGGTGACCTTGGTGTTCACGGGGATCGTGGTCAGCTGGGTTCCGGCGCTGTTGTACAGGTAGGTCTTGGCGTACCCGACCCAGGCCGGCGTGCCGGTCGGCGCGGGGAGGCTCGGCTTCTTGGCCGGCGGGGCAGTGGCCGTCGTCCTCGCGAGAACGCTGTCCTTGACGTACCTGCCCGCGTACTTGCTGGGGGTGCTGATCTTGACCCAGCCGTGGGAAAGCGTGCCGGTGACCGTTGTGCCAACGGGCATCTTGCCGACGAGGACGGAGCTCGTGGCCGGGCTCGTGCGCACATTCGTGGTCTGGAACGTGGAGCGGGTCACCGTGGTGGAGGTCGCGGCGGGCGCCGCGAGGCTGACGGCGGCGCTCCCCGCGACCGTGCCCCCGAGGGCGAGCGTCACGGCCACAACGAAGCTGCGGGGGTTGGCGAGGATCATGCAGTTCTCCAGGATTCAGGCATGCCCGCTCGCGAGGCGACCGAGGTGGTGGCCGGCGACGGACGACGGGCTCGTCAGGCAGCGCGAGCGCCGAGAATCCCGGCCACCACAGAGTCGCCCACACGACGCTGCGCGATGCCCGAAGGCACCGATCTTCGACGCCCCCGTGGAAGACGTTGCCGCCACGGTGCGTGACGGAGATCTCGCTCTTGGCGTGACGTTATACCCCCTGCACCGACAATCAGCCCGAAGCGCACGAATCCTTCAGACAGCCCCCGGTGACAAGTTCGTGTCGACACCCATGGCTGGCGGGCCTCAGATCGTGACGACCATCTTGCCGGTGTTGCCGCCGGTGAGCAGATCCATGAACGCCTGCGGCGCGTTCTCCAGCCCCTCGACAACCGTCTCGTCTTCGGTCACGAGACATTGCGAGGTGACGAAGATGCCCCGCTCAGTTGACAAGATTCTGGAGCACGCCGACGAACTGACCACCCGATTCGAGACCTAGGAGCCCAGCCCGAACGACGAGGTCGACCCGCGTGCTCCCGTGAACTGCGTTCGGCCGCCGCGGAACGCTCCTCCGCCGAGCGTCACCTCTGGGATCGGAAGCGGTTCGCCTGGCACGCGACTTCGGGATGTCGTGGCGGCCCTCGGAACCTTCATCGGAGCAGTAGCGAGACAGCGCTACTGCCCATGCGACGCATTAACCCGATTCACGAGTGCAGCGGCGCAACTGTCTGCTGGTAGAGCGCCAGGCGCGGTTCGTCGTCGACGAGCCGATAAACGCTCGTCATGAGCGCGGTGAACGGCTCGTCGTCCCCGCGACGTGCCGTGGCGCGGTACGTCAGCGCGGCAGCCGATGCGCCGAGGGGTAGCAGCTTCACGTTGCTGAGCTCGTACATCGACCACGGCGGCGCGCCGTCGAGCGACTCGACCACCCCGCCGCGATCGAGCAGGAGCCCGCCCGCCAGGAGCATGACGCCGTCATCGGTCATAAGGCGGCCGTAGAAGTCAGCACCCGTGCGCGAACACAGCGCCTGCCAACCGCGGTGCTCCAATGTGACGAGGCGTTCTTCGCTCAGGTTCGACACGGTGGGCCTCAGATCGTGACGACCATCTTGCCGGTGTTGCCGCCGGTGAGCAGATCCATGAACGCCTGCGGCGCGTTCTCGAGCCCCTCGACAACCGTCTCGTCCCACGTGACCTCGCCGGAGCCGATCCAGCGCGCCATCTTCTCCTGGAACTCGGGCACGAGGTCGCGGTGGTCGGCCTGGATGAACCCGCGCATCGTGAGGCGCTTTCCGATCATGAGGGCCAGGTTGCGCGGCGCAGCTGGCGGCTCTGCCGAGTTGTACTGCGCGATGGCGCCACACATCGCGATGCGCCCGTTGAGGTTGAGGGCCGAGATGGCCGCCTCGAGGTGGTCGCCGCCCACGTTGTCGAAGTACACGTCGATACCGTCGGGCGCCGCGTCCTTGAGCTGACGACGCACGTCGCCGTCCTTGTAGTTGAACGCCGCGTCGAAGCCGCTCTCCTTGGCGCGCTCAACCTTCTCCGGCGAACCGGCCGAACCGATGACGCGCGACGCGCCCTCGAGCTTCGCGATCTGCCCCACGAGCGAACCGACGGCACCCGCCGCGCCCGAGACGAAGACCGCGTCGCCCGGCTTGAACTCGGCCGTGCGCAGCAGGCCGCCGTACGCGGTGATGCCCGGCATGCCCAGCACGCCGAGGTACGTGGACGGCGAGATCTCGACGCCGTCGATCTCCCGCTCCACCTTGCGCGCGCCCTTCGCCGGGACGACCGCGAGGTCGCGCCAGCCGAGACCGTGCAGCACGAGGTCGCCCGCGGCGAACCCGTCGGCCTTCGACTCGACGACCTCACCGACCGCGCCACCGTCGAGCGGCTCGTCGATCTGGAACGGCGGAACGTACGACTTCACGTCGTTCATGCGCCCACGCATGTACGGGTCGACGCTCATCACGACGTTGCGCACGAGCAGCTCACCGTCACCGAGCGCGGGCAGTTCGCGCTCCTCGAGACGGAAGTTGTCGGCCGTCGGAGCACCCTCCGGGCGCGACGCGAGAACGATGATGCGGGCCTTGTCGAAAGTCATGCCTTCACCATGTCACACACCCCTGACAACCCCCTGGCCGCATGGCGCAAGATGGAACCATGACCATCGAGATCTCGTACGCCACCGAGGCCGACATCGACGACGTCGCAAGCCTTTTCGAGCAGTACCGCAGCTTCTACGGCAAGGCCCCGACGCACGACGCCCGCACCTTCCTCGAGGAGCGCGTGGCCGGTGGCCAGTCGCTCGTCCTCGTCGCCCGCGACGGCTACCGCGTCCTCGGCTTCGCTCAGGCCTACCGCGCGTTCGACTCGATCCGCCTCGCCCACGAGTGGATCCTCACCGACCTCTTCGTCGACGGCGCCGCCCGCGGTCGTCGCGTCGGCGGTGGCCTCGTCGACGCTCTCGTGACGTCGGCGCGCGACAACGGCGCCCACGCCGTCATCGTCGAGACGGAGGCCGACAACGGCTACGCCCACCGTCTCTACGAATCGCGCGGGTTCGAGCAGGCCCGTGACACCGGCCGCTCCGTCCGCTACGCCCTGCACCTGCGCGACCACCACTGACGTCCGCAACGGGCTACAGCGAGCGCGCGACGAGCTCCTTCATCACCTCGTTGGCTCCGCCGTAGATCTTCTGGATGCGCGCGCCGGCGTACATCTTGGCGATGGGGTACTCGGACATGAAGCCGTACCCGCCGAAGAGCTGCAGCACGCGGTCGATGACGTTGCACTGCACGTCGGTGGTCCAGAACTTCGCCCGCGAGGCCGTCGCGGAGTCGAGGTCTCCGTTGACGTGCAACCCGATGCAGTGGTCGAGCAGTGTGCGGGCGGCGAGTACGTCCGTCGAGCACTCGGCGAGGACGAAGCGCGTGTTCTGCAGGTCCATGAGCACGCCGTCGAACATCTCGCGCGACTTCGCGTGTTCCACACCCAGCTCGATGGCGAGCTCCGCCGAACCGACGGCCGTGCACGCCAGGCCGAGGCGCTCCTGCGGCAGCTGCTCCATGAGGTGGTAGAAACCGCGGCCCTCCTCGCCGAGAACGTTCTCGACCGGAACGCGCATGTCGGTGAAGTGCAGCTCGCGGGTGTCCTGGCCGTGCTGGCCGATCTTCTGCAGCACACGTCCGCGCTCGAATCCCTCGAGTCCGTCCGTCTCGACGACGAGCAGCGAAATGCCCTTGTGCCCGGCCTTAGGGTCACGCTCGCTGGTGCGGGCCACGACGACGATGAGGTCCGCGTGGCCGGCGTTCGTGATGAACGTCTTCGACCCGTTGACGACGAAGTCGTCGCCGTCACGCACCGCGCGGGTGCGCAAACGCTTGAGGTCCGAACCGGCACCCGGCTCCGTCATCGCGACGGCGCCGACCATCTCGCCGGTGCACATCTTCGGCAGCCACCGCTTCTTCTGTTCCTCCGTGCCGTAGGCGAGCACGTAGTGCATCACGATGATCGAGTGCACGACAAAGCCCCACGAGTCGTCACCGGCGCGTGCCTGCTCCAGCGCGACGACGGCCTCGTGGGCGAACGTACCGCCCCCGCCGCCGTACTCCTCGGGGATCGACAGGCCCAGCAGCCCGAGCTCACCGGCCTTCGTCCACACCTCGCGGTCCACGGCGTGCTGCTCGTGGAAACGGTCGATGTGCGCGGCGAGTTCGTCCTCGCAGAAACGTCGGGCGAGGGTGCGCAGATCGTCGAGTTCCTCGTTCATCCACGGCGATCGGTAGGGCAGAGGCGCGGTGGGGCTCATGCCTGATCCTTTCGAGCTGACGGGCGGTGCCCCCAGTGTGCCGCACCTCACATGAACGGCGGGCGTTCGCCCCCGCCGAACCTGTCGACCGAAATTCAAACCGAAGGGCGAAAAACAGCGTCGAATATCGCCCGGTTCGGTGCATCTGAGACAAGCGTTCGGCTACGATCTCGCCTGCAGGGGTGCACACGGGAGCGAAGGTTGCAAAATCGCCACGCAGCCACCGCTTTTGAAACACGTTGCAACCGCCAGGTTGCGAAGTGTCGACACGAGAGAACTCTCGCGTCTACGCAGGACGTCGCCCGGGAGGGCGGCACGAAGGAGTCGACACCGATGGCGAGCCACGACGCCGGATGGGACGCGTTCCGTAGCGAACTGCGTCACTGGATGGAACTGCGTCACTTCACGAGCCGCGCGCTCGCAATGAAGCTGAACGACGCCCTCGGGGCGTCGAGCGACGTCAACCTCGACGAGCACGTGGTCAAGCGTTGGCGCCACTCCACCGCGCCGCCCCTGGCCGCGGTTCGCCACATCGCCGCCATCCTCGAGATGAGCGACGACCCGACGGGCGCCGCTCCGCACGACCCGACCTTCATCCTGCGCCGCATGGGCCTGCTCGACGAGCCCGCGACGACGGGCGAACTCGTCGACTCCAGCTTCCGCCTGCAGGAGCTGCGTCTGCGCCTGCTCGACGTGCGTGCCTCCCTCGGCGAACACTCGGCACGAAGCGGCGCCGGCCGCCTCGTCCAGACGGCGATGTCGCACGGCTACGCCGCAGCCGTCTACCCCGTGTGGGCCGGCCCCACCGGCTACCCAATGCACGTCTCCGACCGCATCGACTTCCGCGCAGCGCGCCCGGGCCTCGGCAGCATCGACGACGTCCCCGCGATGCGGTCGCTGTTCGTGGAGAACTTCGTCGTGCCCGGCGAGCTCGGTCCACGATTCAGCACCCAACCCGACGACCTCGCGACGCAGGAGCACTGGGCCATCCCGCACATCGGGCGCCCCTCGACGCGCAGCGGGCACGTGCTGCACCTCGCCGTGCCGTCGATCGCCGTGTCGGCGCAGACGGCCCGCGCATGGGTCGACGACGTCGCCTCGATGCTCGCCTGGGTGCTCGGCTACGGCTTCGTCAGCACCCGCGAGATCGCTCGCGAACTGACGCGCAACCCGTTCGCCACCGAGGCACTGCGCAACGACGTCCACGAGCAGTTCCTCACCCAGGCGCCCGCGCGTCACGTGTGGTCACACCACGCCGCCGGCCTGCCCAGCGACAACCCGGGCGCGCCCTGGACCGACGCCAGCGGCGCCGTCGCCTCCTCGCTCGTCCACGTCCGCCTAGTCGAGACCGACGCCGTCCTCGACCACGAGAGCGACTGGCTCGCCGAGCAGCTCGGCACCACCGAGGAGGAGGCAGCCGTGCTCGCCAAGCGCGACCGCGACGAAGCCGCCAGCCGCCTCGACTCCCCGACCATGCAGCAGGTGCGCCACCGCGTCGTCACCGTGCCGGTCGAACTGCTGACCGACGCCTCGGACCGCTGGGAGCAGGTCTTCCAGACCGTGCTGCTCGTGACGCACCGCCTCCACGAGCTGGGCGTGAACGTCGACCTGTACCCCATCCACGAACGACTCGCGCGCGACGAACCGGACATCGCGCCGACGATCCTGCGATGGCTGGCCGACCACGGCTCGCCGCTCGTCAGCGAGACCTTCTCGTCGTCGCACCATCTCGGCTGAAGTTTCACCGGAAATCTGGCAACGCTGTGCCGTAGATTGAACATTCGACCTGCTTCTCGAGGTCGAAGCGCGAGACGACGGCGCCTCCATGCTGCGCCACCCCGCCCCCGGATCCTTCTCCTCTACCACCAGGAGCACCTTCGACGGATGGCTGCACACGACGCGAGTTGGGACATCTTCCGCTCCGAACTCAAGCATTGGATGGAACTGCGCAGGTACACGAACAAGGCCCTCGCAGACGCGATCAACGCCGACGCCGATGACGCCGGCCTCTCCGCGCCCATCACCGAACAGATCATCAAGCGCTGGCGGCACTCCACGTCGCCGCCGCTGCAGTCACTCAAGGTGATCGGCCGCATTCTCGGCATGAGCAACGACCCCGCCGGGAACGCACCGTACGACCCGACGTACCTGCCGCGCGCCATGGGAATCCTCGAGGCCGCACCGGAGCACTCGGAACTCATCGAGGCGGCCTACCGGCTGCAGACCATCCGCGCGAAGATCACCGACGCCCAGAGCACCCTCGCGAGCGCCACGGCCGACGAAGGTGTCGTCAACATCGTGCGCAGGGCGATGGAGAGCGGCCTCGGTGCCGCCGTCCTCCCGGTGTTCGAGGGGCCGCGCGGTTACCCGATGCACGTGTCGGACCGCATCGATCTGCGTGAACCGCAGCCCGACCGTCCCGCGCCCAAGCCGATCGACCATCCCGGGCTCGCCGACGCTCTGCAGGACTCGTTCGCCGTCGTCAGTCGACGGACGCCGCGTTTCGCGGTCGCAGCCGACGCCGCTCCCCCGGTGACGTTGTCGCCGTGGGCCGTTCAGTACGTCGGACGCCCCCGCCCCGGCATCGTGCACCGCCCGCACGACGGCGTTCCGGCCGTCGTCATCACCTCCGTCACGACGACGCCGTGGACCGACGACGTCGGCGCCCTCGTGGCGATGGTGCTCGGCTACGGCTTCACGACGACGCGTGAGTTGGCGCGCGAACTCGTCAAGGACCCGTACCGCAGCGACCACCTGCGCAACGACATCCACGACAACTTCCTGTCCGCGGCGACGCCGACGCGGCGCGTCTGGTCGCACCACGGCTCGATCCTTTCCGGCGACAATCCGTACGCACCGTTCCGCGACGCACAGGGACGCGTCACGAATCAGCTCGTGCAGATCTGCCTCGTCGAGGACGACGCCTCCCTCCTGCACACCGCGCAGTTCCCGCCCGGGCGTCTCGGCGGGGGACGCCCCGTCGACGAGGTGTCCTCGGAGTTCGACGAACTGCGCCGTCAGCGGGACACCATGGTGGCGCGCGCGGAGGAACTCACCGGGAACGTGCGCGTCTTCTCCCTGCCCGTGACCTTCTCCCCGGAACCCGACGAGCGCTGGCTGCAGGTCTTCCGCTGCACCCTCGCCGTGCTGCAGATCATCGCCGGGCTCGGTATCGACGGCGACCTGCGTGACGTCCACGACCGTCTCGTGCGCAGCGACCCGCAGGTGGCGCCGCAGGTGCTGCGCTGGCTCGCCGACCACGACGCGCCCTTCGTCGATCCGCGCTACCGCACGCGCCGCTGACCCCCGCGGGGTGGAGATGCTGGACGCGTGGACGGCGAGGGCGTAGAACAGGAATCGACTTGTACGACGCACGAGGAGGACTCCATGAGCGACATGGGTAACGACAAGAACGCTTCCGACGTGGCCGACACGCCGACGCCCGACGCCGACGAGGCCGTCGACGAGCAGACGGGCTCCGACCTCGAGGGCAACGCCAACGACGACGTCGTCGAGACCGAGGACGCCGGCTGAGCCGACCGATCCGACGAGAAGGGGCTGCCGCAGTTCGACACCGCGGCAGCCCCTTTCGTCACATCTGTGCGTCAGCGCAGGGAGTCGAGCCACTCCTGGGCAGCGACGTAGGCCTCGTCGCTCGCGTCCGGGCGGACGTCGACCGGACGGCGGTCGGCGCGCGCGTAGGAACCGAGGAAGCGGACCTGCGCGGCAACGCGCTGCAGGCCCATGAGCGCCTCGCCGACGCGCTCGTCCGCGACGTGCCCGTCGACGTCGATGGAGAAGCAGTAGCTGCCCATCGCCGCACCGGTCGGGCGCGACTCGAGGCGCGTCATGCTGATGCCGCGCGTGGCGAGTTGTTCGAGCAGTTCGAGCAGACCACCGGGGCGGTCGTCGTGCTGGTAGAGCACGAGCGTCGTCTTGTCGTGGCCGGTCGGCTCCGGCGTCGAGCTTCCCCCGTCCCGCCCACGGGCACGCTTGACGAGGACGAAGCGCGTCACGGCCCCGACGTTGTCACCGATGTCGGTGGCGAGCGTCTCCAGACCGAAGACCTGCGCGGCCATCGGCGCGCAGACGGCCGCCTGGTACTGGCCGATCTCACCGCGCGCGAGACCCTGCGCCGCGGCCGCCGTCGACAGCGTGGGCACGTACGTGGCCCCCGGCAGGTTCTTCGTCATCCACCCGCGCACCTGCGGCCACGCGTGCGAGTGCGAGCCGACGCCGGTGATCGCGTCCTCACGCGTGCCGGGGCGCACCGCCAGGACGAACGTGATCGGCACGAGCACCTCGCCGACGAGCCGCAGCGTGCCCTCGGAGTCCTCCGAGTTGAGGGCGTCGAGCGTCGAACTCACGCCACCCTCGACGCTGTTCTCGATCGGCACCATGACGGCGTCGACCTCACCCTCGCGCACCGCGTCGAGCGCCGCCGGGACGGTGGCATAGGGCACCGACTCGGCCAGCAGCGCCTCGGCCGTCTCGGCATCGTTGTGCTGGTGGTGCCACTGACGCAGCGCCGCCTGGGTGAACGTGCCCTCGGGGCCGAAGTAGCCGAAGGTCTCGCGTGCGCTCACGGTGTCTCTTTCCCGGCCCGCGCTGCCGCGACGGCCTGCTTCTCCTCGGGCGTGAGCTCGATCGAGCTCCGCCCGTTCTCGATGCTCTTGGCGTAGGTGCGCGACTCGCTGCGCGCGTGGATCGACGAGATGACGAGCCCGTCGCCGTCGTCGTCGAGCAGGGCCGCGGAGAACGACAGGCGCCCCGCGATGTCGCCGAACGCGTCGTAACGCACGAGCGCCACACGCTTGAGGCTGTCGCCTGCGTCGTCGGTTGCGCTGCGAAGTTCGCTTCGCGCGGAAGCGAGTTCTCGCGCAACCTCCTTCGGGCCGTCGCCGTCACCCCAGAGCACCCGGAAGCGCCGTTCCAACGTCACGACGCGCCACAGCGAGACCACCGCGACGAGGCACGCCACGGCGGCGACGGCGAGAGCGGCGATCAGCATTGGTTCAGCCTAGGGAAGCTCGGGCGGCCCGCGTCAGGCCGGTACCCAGCTCGGGAACTCGACGCCCGCGAGCCCGGCGATCATGAGCGCGGCGAAGATGAGGCAGACGACGCCGCCCGCAGCGCGGATCGTGGACAGGCTGATGCGGTTGAGCAGCGCGCGGCCGACAGCCGCACCGAGGCCCGAGACGAGCGCGAGCGCCGTGAACGCGGCGATGCCGACGGCCCAGGGATTGCCGCCCCGGGCGACGAACCCGGCCGTCGCGAGCTGCGACAGGTCGCCCCACTCGGCGAGGAAGAGGATGAGGAAGCTCGCGCTGATCGCCTTGAGGCCCTCGGCGGGCTTCGCCTTGCCGGCGAACTCCTCCTCGGCCTCGTCGCCCTCGGCGGCAGCGTCCTTGGCGCCCTTGATGAGCAGGATGCCGGCCACGAGGAAAAGCAGCGCGACGACGACGTGAACCGGCGTCTCCGGCAGCTTGCTCAGCACAGCACCGAACGCGACGGCGACGAACGTCTGGACGAGGAACGCCGACGCCACCCCGATCCACACGTACAACGGGCGGTACTTCGTCGCGAGAACGAGCGTCGCGATGAACGTCTTGTCGGGCAGTTCCACGAGGAACAGCGTCGTGAAGACGGTCAGCATGAGGGCGATATCCACGCTGGCCAACGATACGCGAGCCGGGCCGCCGGGGACTCACCTCCGTCTCAGGGCCGACACCTATGCTTGAGCGATGTTCCGCCGGTGGCTCGTCAGCGTCCTCGCGGCCGCGCTGGCGTTCGCGGCAGCGGCGCTCGGCATCAGCACGATCAAGGGCGACCGGCCTCCCACGCACCGCGTTCAGCCCGGCAACCTCGTCGTCATCGGCATGCCGGGCCTCACGTGGAGCGACATCAACGAGGAGACCACTCCGACACTGGCGCAGATGGCCGGTCACGGCGCCATCGGCAACCAACTCGTGCGCGCCATCAGCGCCCACACGTGCAGCGACGCGGCGTGGGTGACATTGGGCGCCGGCGCCCGCACTCCCATGGGGTACGGGCCCCCGATGGCGTCCAGTTCCGGCACCAACTCGTTCTGCCCCGAGCCCGTCACCGGCGTCCACAACCCGACGACCCAGACCTACACCTTCCACCAGTGGGACACGTGGTCGAAGGTCGCCTTCCGTCGCAACATCCCCTCCCGCATGGGCCTCGTCGCGAGCACCCTCGAGGACGACCAACAGTGCGTCGCCGCCGTCGGCGAGCGCGCCACGCTCGCCGCCGCGAACCGCGACGGCTTGGTCAGCCACTACTCACCGACGCTCACCAAGGACGCCCTCAGCGCCTGCCCGGTGACCTTCGTGTCCCTCGAGAGCCGCAACGACGCAGAGCTGCGCTACGTCATCGACAACGCGCCCATCGACACCACGTTCCTCGTCACCGGTCTCACCGACGACGAGCGACCCGAGTCGCCGCGCGCCATCATCCTCGACGGGCCCAACATCGGCGGCGGCATGCTGCGTTCGCGCTCGACGCGCCAGCCCGGCCTCGTGACGACGACCGACATCTCCGCGTTCATCCTCGAACGCGTGCCGAACCCGCCGACGCTCGGTGAGGGCAGGCCCCTCTCGGTCGAACGCACGTCGACACCCGCGACGATCCGCTCGGTCCACAACATGCAGACCCTGTTGCGCACCGAGCACAACCTCATTGCGCCGTTCTTCACCTGGGTGTTCTCCATCGCCCTGGCACTCACGCTCGTGGGAGTCGGGCTGTTCGTGCGGGCGCGACGGCTTTCCGGCGGCCACCTGACGCCGCCGTCACGAAAGGACGCCGAGGCCGAGAGCCCACAGGTGACTCGAGCCCGGCGACTCAACCGATGGTGGTGGAGCGTGACGGCCGCGCTCCTCGCCAGCGTGCCGGTCGCCACGTTCCTCGCGAACCTCTACGCCTGGTACCTGCACGAGCACGCCCTCGTGCGCTACGGGTTGAGCGTGCTCGTCGTGCTCGTGCCGACGGCGATCGTCGCCTTCCTCGGGCCGTGGCGCAGGTGGACGCCCGGGCCGGCCGTTTTCCTCGCGGGGTTCACCGCCGTCACGCTCGCCATGGACGTCGTGCAGGGTTCGCGCCTGCAACTCGTGTCGATGCTCGGCCTGCAGCCGGTGTACGGCGGGCGTCACTTCGGTATGGGCAACGTCGGGTACGCGCTGTTCATGACGTCCGCGCTGTTCATGGCCGCGATGCTCGCCGGGCGCTACCGCGCGATGAAGCGGCCTCGTTTGGCGCTGCTCACGGTGCTCGCCATCGGCGTGCCCGCGATCCTCGTCAACGGGGTGCCGCAGTGGGGCAACGAGGGCGGCGGCTCGGCGGCGTTCGTGCCCGCGCTCGTGTACCTCGCCATGCGTGCGCGCGGATGGCGCATCACGTTCACGCGCCTCGTCGCTGCCGCTTTCGCGGGCGTCGTCTTCGTCCTCGGCGTCGCATGGCTGGACTACCTGCGCGGCGAGTCGGAGCGAACCCACCTCGGTGACGTGTTCGCCGGGCTCATCGGCGACGGGCAGATCAACCCCGTCAAGCGCATCCTCTACACGAACTGGAACATGCTCAACCAGCACTGGTTCCACTGGCTCGTGCCCCTCGGGCTGCTCGTCGCCGTCGTCGTGACGGCCTTCCCGACGGGCCCGGGGCGCTTCCTCCAGCCGCTCTTCGTGCGTGTGCCGATGCTGCGCCACGGGCTCATCGCCATCATCATCATGCTCGGCTTCGGGTTCATCGCGAACGACTCCGGCACGTCGATCCCGCCCGCCGGCGCCCTCGTCGTCATCCCCCTGCTCGTACTGACGGCCGCCCGTCTCACGTCGTCGGCCACCTACGAGGCGCCCCGCGTTCCTGCGGCCGGTCGACTGCCGTCGAAGAAGTGACGCGAGCGTTCGAAGGTGCCGCGCCGAGGCGGGGTTGAGGACTCAACGCGCCCTGACGGCGAGCACGCACCTGGCACCGCGTCGCCTCGCCCCCGCGTTCCCCCGAACGCACTGCGCCCCTCGTCCGAAGCAGACGAGGGGCGCGGGTGGCGCGACAGTCAGCGAAGCGTGATCTGGCGCGAGACGATGCCGTTGCGTGCGCGGCGCTCCTCGGCGTCGAGCGGCGTCGAATCGAGCGAGGCGTAGGCCTCCTCGTAGGCGGCGGCGAGTTCGAGCATCGGCTTGCGCTGTTCCTCGGGCAGACGCGTGGTGACGACCTCCCACACCGGCGTCAGCACCCCGCAGGCACGGAAGGCGCCGAGGAGACGGCCGTCGTCGTCGTTGCTCGGCATACGGCCCTTGCCCGACGCGGAGAGGCGTGCGAGAGCGTCGGTGGCCTTGTTCTCCTCCTGCGGGAGCACCCAGCGCACGAAAGCGCGGTCGCCGATGAGCACCCAGTACGCCGAGTCGACGCCGGGCAGCTTGAAGGTGGGAGCGATGGAGTCGTTGGCGTCCTCCATCGAGATGGAGGCCTCTTCGCCGACCTCGTGGTCCTCGGGGATCCAGAAGTCGAACGTGTCGTGCACCGTGGGCTCGAGTGAGGTGCTCGTGAGGATGTCCTGCAGACGCGGGGTGGCGGCGCTGACGGGCGGCATCGCGGCGAGCGGCTGACCCGGCTCGAGCTGCGTGACGGCGATGAGTTGCGCGGCGACGTCACGGCTGGCGTCGCCGGAGCCGCCGCCGGTCTGCAGCGCGACCATCATCTCGCCACTCTCGCGACGCAGGCCGGGCCACGCCATCGGCAGGATGGTGGCGACGATCGCCTCGTGCTCGGCGCCGTCGACCTCGAAGGTGACCTTCGCGGTGGCGGACGGCACGATCTCGCGCATGGCGACCCAGTCGGTCTCGTTCGCGAGGCCCTCGAAGGGGCGCGCGACGAACGGGGCCGGCTGCTGCGAGGGGTCTTTCGCGACCCGGTTTTCCTTGCCCTTACGGCGTGAAGCCTTACCCATGGGCACGATTCTAGGCGTGACGACGCCGGGGTGCTTGCCCCCCCGTCGCGCGAGGTATCAGCGGCTGATGGGTGGGCGTCGACCGTGGTGTCCGGGGACGTTGTGTGGATCCGGGGGCGATATGTCGCGGCCAGATCGAGACAAGTGCCCTGGCCAGGAAGTCGGCCTAGCGGCGGAGGCGGGCGTCAGGCGCGGCGGCGGCTCGGGCCGCCGAGGCTGGCCCACACGGTGCGGCCGTTGCGCTCGTCGGTGACGCCCCACTCGTGCGCGAGGGAGCGGACGATGCGCAGCCCGCGGCCCGCGTTGACCCACTCGGCCTTGGGTTTGGGGACGGGAACGTCGTCGCTGCCGCCGTCGGTGACCTCGACCTCGACGCGGGGCGCGCGCACCTTCCAGTGCACGCGGATGCTGCCGTCGGCGAGGGGCTTGGCGTGGCGGATCGCGTTCGTGACGAGTTCGCTGACGACCATCTCGCACTCGCTGATGATGTCGTCCTCGATGGTGCCGTCGGAGAGGTCGTCGACGATCGCGTGGCGAATCTTGGGCACCGACTCCAGGCTCCAGTCGAGGCGGACAGTTCGGACGCGTGCGTCACTCGACACGGTGACTCCTCTCCCTGGGGGTGTGCTCCGTGCATAGTTTCTCACGCGCGTGAAAAACCGACCGGTAGCGCTTGGAGGTCGTCGCCGCAGTCCAGTCGCTGCCGGGCTCGCTTCGTAGCCGGTGACGTTCGGTGCGGTTGGTGACGTTGCACCGTCACCAACCGCAGGAAACGCAGCCGGCTGGAACAGGACGTCGGCCCCTTGTCGCCTCGCCGCCGCCCTCGCTAGCGTCGAAGTCATGACGACGAACTCCCCTCTGCCCCGCGGTATCCAGCACATCGGCGTCACCGTGCCCGACCTCGAGGCGGCCACGCGCTTCTTCGTCGAGGGTCTCGGCGCGAAGGTGGCCTACGACGGGCTCTCCCCGGACGACGAACCCCGCCAGGGCGCCGAGGTGGAGCGTCAGCTCGGGTTGCCGCGCGGCGCGGCCATCCACCGTCAGCGCATGTTCGTCATCGGCGAGGGGCCGGGGCTCGAGGTGTTCGAGGTCAGCGGCGAGCAGCGTCCGGCGGCCGGCCTGGCTGACTTCGGCCTCAACCACATCAGCTTCTACTGCGACGACATCGAAGGGTCGCTGCGCCGTCTCGTCGACGCGGGCGGCGAAGCGCTGAGCGAGGTGCACGGCAACAGCCGCTACGAGGATTCCGAAGGCAACGGTAGCGTCTACGTCAAGGCTCCGTGGGGCATGCTCGTCGAGCTGCAGACGATCCCAGGCGGGCACTACTACCCCGACGACTCCGAGGCCGAGGTCTGGATGCCGAAGCCCCGCGACTGAGATCAGCGGACCGCGGACCCAAGGTTCCCCACTCGCGTGACATCCCGCGCTTGTGGGGAAATCTCACCCCTGTTGAGCCCCACGTGCGCGACATCTCGCGCGAGTGGGGCTCACCCGTAGAACGCCGCCCGGGCGGCGAGGACCTCTGCAGGCTTGTTGGTGATGATCGCGTCGACGCCGTTGCGCAGACAGCGCAGGACGTCGTCGGGTTCGTCGACCGTCCACACGTGCACCTCATGCCCGCGGCCGTGCTGCTCGGCGACGAGACCCGGGTTGCGGCGCAGTATCCCGACGCTGATCGCCGCGATCGAGATGCCGCTCGGCAGCCGTCCGCCACGGATGCGCTGCGGCATGACGCCCTCCATGAGCCACGCGAGCGGCACCTCGGGCGCGAGCCGCGTCAGCCGCGTGACGGCCGGCAGCGAGAACGACATGACGCGCACGTTCGTGCGCTCCGGGTCGTGCGTGTCCAACCCGAAATCCGCCAAGACCCGCGCGAGTTCGGCCTCCACCTTGCCCGCGTGCCGCGACGGGTGCTTCGTCTCGATCGCGAGATCCACGCGGCGCCCCGCCGCCAGCGTCGTCCTCACGAGCTGACGCAGCGTGAGGATCTTCGAGGCGTTCCGGTCAGCCAGTTCCAGTTCATCCGCGCCGACGCGCGTCTTCCACGAACCCCAGTCGAGTTCCTCCAGACGCGCCAACTCGAGCGCGCTGATCGCCCCCGTGCCGTTCGACGTCCGTTTCGCCGTACGGTCGTGGACGCAGACGAGGTGCCCGTCGGCGGTGAGCCGTACGTCGCACTCCAACGCGTCGGCCCCCACCTCGATGGCCCGCTCGTACGCCTCCAGCGTGTGCTCCGGCTCGTGGTGCGAGGCCCCACGGTGGGCCACGACCTGCGGCGGCCGGCCCGTCAGCGTCGGAATGTCGAGCGGCTCCACGGGCGGGCGTACCGCCCGAAACCCGTGCGCGAGCACCTTCGTCGGCGTCGTCAATGCCGGGCGCTGGGGCTGAACGGGCACGTCGACCATCCTTCCGCGAGGAGCGAACCGGGCGCACCGCCCGCCCACTAGGGTGACGACGACGGCACACGCCCACGATTTCACGAGGAGCCTCATGAGCACCCAGGAGATTCCCGAAGAACTTGCCGCGGCCGGCTTCGCCCCCACGAGCACGCCCGAGGTGCTCGCGGCCCGCACCGGCTCGCTGGCCCGCATCATGCTCAACCGCCCGAAGGCGATCAACGCGCTCACCACCGACATGGTCGACGCCGTGCGCGAGTGCCTCGACGCCTGGCGTGACGACGACACCGTCACCGCCGTGACCATCGAGGGCGCCGGCGAACGCGGCCTGTGCGCGGGCGGCGACGTACGCAGCGTCCGTGAGGCCTTCCTCGAGGGCCAGCACGAGCGCACGTTCAGCTTCTTCGAGCGCGAGTACCGTATGAACGCGGCCATCGCCGACTACCCGAAACTCATCGTGAGTTACCAGGACGGCATCGTCATGGGCGGCGGCGTCGGCATCTCCGCCTACGCCGGTCTGCGCGTCGCGACGGAGCGCACGAAGGTTGCGATGCCGGAGACGATCATCGGCTTCTTCCCGGACGTAGGCGCTCTCTACCTCCTCTCGCGCGCACCCGGCGGCACAGGCGCCTACCTCGCGCTCACCGGCACCACCGTCGACGGGCGCGACTCCTGCTACGTCGGGCTCTCGGACGTCGTCATCGACTCGGCGTCGTGGGCGACCGTCATCGAGCGCCTCGCCGACGGCGCCACCCGCAACGAGGCCGTCGCCGGCCTCACGACGAGCGGGGACGCCTCGCTCGAGGGCGAACGCGCGTGGATCGACGACGCCTTCGGCTCCGGCGAGCAATTGCGCGCGCCGTCGGACGTCCTGGCCCGTCTTCGCGACTCGGACGAGACGGCGGCCGGCGAAGCTGCTGACCTGCTCGTTCAGCGTTCACCCCTGTCCGTGGCGGCGACCCTCGAGGCTTTGCGTCGCGCCGCGTCGATGGATTCGGTTCACGAGGTGCTCGACCAGGACAAACGCCTCGCCCGCGGCCTCGTCGAACACGGCGACTTCGTCGAGGGCGTGCGCGCGCAGCTCGTCGACAAGGACCGCGCGCCGCAGTGGTCGCAGAAGTCCTTCGACGAGATGAGCGACGAGCAGGTCGCGCGCCTCTTCGACTGAAGAACCGCCCTGTGACGAACGGCCCGGTGTGTGAGCTGCGCAGCTCACACACCGGGCCGTCGGTCACAGATCGTAAAAGCGTCAGTGGCGCACCTTGTGCCCGATGACACAGCCGACGATGCCGTCACTGACATTCGATTCACACGGGCTCCCGCTACCTCGAGAGTCATTCGGCTGACCGGCGATCCGCCGCATGCCCTCTAGACGACGGTGAACGCGGGCGCGGCGAAGCCGAGACCATCGGCGTAGAGGCTCGTGTTCTTGTTCGTCGGGGTGGTGAAGGTCGCCTTGAAGACGTAAGTCCCCGCCACCGCCTTGAAACTGAACGACGTCGACGAGCGAGTGCGGCTGATGGCGCCGGAGGCCACGTACGGCACCTGCACGCCGCTGGTACCGCTCGGCGTCGTATAGGTGGCCGCAGACCCCGAAACGACCACGCCCGAGGGTGAGGTCAGCTGCACTGCAAGCGTCTGCGCACCAATGGGTGAATTCGCAGGGCGAACCGCACCCAGGTCGTACGAGACCCGGTACGTGCACCCCTCTCGCAGACGCGACGCTGAACTCGACGACGGCTGGACCACCACGTTGTAGGTCGCCGTGGTCGTGGCGGGGTCCGTGCTCGTGGCCGTCGTCTGAGCTATGAAGTAACTCTTGCCATCGGCACCGGTCGTCACCTTGTTCGACGTGGGGCTTACAAGCGTGCCGGTGGCGGGACTGGCGAAGACCCACGTCGAGTCGAAGGTCGTCGCCACGGACTGGCACGTCGAGGCAGCTACGGCCGGGGCGGCCGCCCCCACGACGATCACGGGCGCAGCCCACGCCAGCCCCTTGGCCACATTGCGGCGGCTGACTCCACTGCCGTCGGATTGGAACTGGTCTTCCATTACCACAAGCCTTTCGCGCGACAGAAAACTGGCCCCGCAGGGCTCACGAGTAGCCGGAGACATCGAACCTCACGCTGCTGCGGTGGGATCATTGGCAACACGACGTGTCGCGATCACCCTCAGCCCCCGGTGACTCCCTACGGGACATCATCCTACGAATCCCCTAGCAGATCTACCCCCTAGAACCCATCAAGGCTCCGCCACCACAGGACCCAGCGCCACGGTTGTGCGTGTACCGGAGTGGTGCCGAAAGTCCTCCGCGCCGATCCACGACGAGCAGGCCGCGCGTCTCCTCGGCTGCCGAACGAGGATGTGACGAACGGCCCTGTCACGGAAGCGTCAGTGGAGCACCTTGAGCCCGATGACGCAGCCGACGATGCCGAGCAGCAACAGAACCTTGGCGAGTGAGACCGGTTCCTCTCCCGTCGCCATCGCGTAGGCCACCGTGAGAACGGCACCGATGCCGACCCAGACGGCGTAGGCCGTACCCACCGGCAGCGACTTCATCGCCGTCGCCAGGCCGATCATGCTGAAGGCGCACCCCACGACGAACACGATGCTCGGGCCGAGCTTCGTGAACCCCTCCGACTTACCGAGCGCCGTCGCCCAAACCGCTTCCATCGCACCGGAAATCACGAGAATCACCCATGCCATCGTCATTCACTCCCGATGGCCGTCTTGTCGCGTTCCGGGTACGGCTCCCTCGTCCGGGCCCCGCGGTGGCGGGGTCGATTCCACGATCTCAGACCTGGAGGTCACGTGCCACCGGGCACCTTCAGCGCCGTCTCCCTCCGGGCCGAGCCGTGAGAACGACGCGAGCGAACCACCCGAGGGCCGCGAAACATCCGAGCTGCGGGCCGGCGAGCATGCCGGCCAGGAGGCACAGCGCGACGACGTCCGGACCGTGCAGGAGCGCTGCGGCCAGGCCGATCTCGACGTCCCCGGGCGGCGTGCTGACGCTGTTGCCGAACGTCACGGGCGGCGGATCGGCGCGGCGGGCGACGCCTGCCACGGTCGAGACGGCGAGGAGCACACCCCACGCCAGGGCGGCGGCCGCACCGACCCCGGCGCCGCCGAGCATCACCGCCCCGAGGAATGCGCCGAGAACCAACGGGGTAAGCGTGAGTGCCAACGTCACAGCCTGCGGACGCGTCGGCACGAGGCGCCACAGCGACGACGAGCCGAGCCACGTCGTCAGGCCCTGCCCGGCCATGGCGACGACGCTCCAGACGACGAAGGCCGCCACGACGACGGTGGAGCGCTCACTGAATGCCGGCCCGAAGATCGCCCCGAACGCCCAGACGCCGAGCATCCATGCGGCCCTAGCAGCGAGCGGTCCCCGACGACGGAACGCTGCGACGACGTCGCGTGCGAGGAAGTCGACCACGACAAAACGGTGGCGGAAGTGAGCCACGCCGAAGCTCGTCGCGCGGCCTCGACGACGACCCGCCCTACGCGCACTGCGCACCGCGAACACACTCGGGTCGAGCATCACCGCGCCCGTCACCGCCGTGTCCACGGCATCACCCGCAGTCCGAAGACTCGGCCTACCGACTTGGCGCAGCCACGTCGCCCAACGCCACGTTGAGACGAGCGTCACCGCGGCCACGAGAACGGTCGTCACTCCGATGATCCACGGCCTCGCACCCGTGACCTCCCACGTCGCCCCGACATGGCGCCCCCAGGTGATGACGAGTGCAGCGGCCGCTACCACGACTGCCGCGGCCACGCGAAGTCGATCGGCCACCCGGCGAGCCTGCGCCCAGAGCGCGATCTGGTGCACGGCTACACCGACGAGGCCGCCCAGGGGAACGAGTACGACGGCGCCGCTGCCTCCACCACCCAGGAGCGCCGTCGTCAGGCCACCGAGGGCACCGAGAGTCGCGACGAGCCCGAACGTCACGAGGAGGGGTCGCCTCAGCAGCCGAGCCCGATCGATCGGTGAGGGCAACAACCACATCGCCGGAGCCGGCCGCGCGTGGGCTGGGCCGAACGACAGACACGTCGCGAGGAGGCCTGCAGCCCAAGCGGCAGCGAGGGCACACGGCACCCATGATGCTCCCGCACCCCCGAGGGTCCCCACTGCCTCATGGACGACGGCGAGCCCCATGGCGCAGCCGGTGAGGGTGAGGAGGAACCCGCCGTAGACGAGAGTCCATGTGGAGGTCCGGCTCTCCCGGCTGCGCGCCCGGGCGTCGCGCAGGACGTCGGCCTCACCCATCGGCACGCTCGTGGGCGCGCTCGACGTCGAGAAGGCGAGCGCCCGCGATCGCGCACAGCGTGTGGTCATGACTGGCCATGAGAACGGCGCGGCCTTCGTCGGCGCACGCTCGCAGGTAGTGGCCTAGCCACTCGCGGCCGTCCGCGTCGAGACGTTGCTCCGGTTCGTCGAGCACGAGCAACCGCCACGGCCGCGCGAGCGCTTGGGCTAGACGGAGGCGCTGTGTCTGCCCGGAACTCAGGGTGGCGGGCATCCTGTCACCGAGGTCGGCGAGCCCGAGGGCGTCGAGGGCATCGACGACGACGCGGGCCTCCTCACCGTGGGCCCGGGCGAGGATCGCGAGATGTTCGGCGACGGTGAGGTCGGGAAACCAAGCCGTGTCGTCGAGGAGCGCGCACACCTCGCGCCGCGTGGCCGAGTCGCGTTCGTCGAGGGGCGAACCGTCCCAGAGCACAGCGCCGCCGTCGCACTCGTCGAGGCCGGCGATGCAGCGCAACGTCGTCGTCTTGCCCGCGCCGTTGGCGCCGACGAGTGCTACGACCTCGCCGGCGGCGAGGGTGAACGTCAGATCGTCGACGACACGCACGCCGCCGAACGATCGCTGCAATGATTCGACCTCGAGCACACCTTCTCCTTGGGGGGGTCGACGACAGCCTGCCACGGTTCGTCGCCGGGGGCGCTCACGCGACGTGTGAGGGGCCATCCAGGCGTGCCACCCCGCGCGGCGACGGCGGTGCCGGGGTCGCCCGTTGTTAACCTCGGACGGTGTTTGTGAGCCGCGCAGAACTCGAGACGATCCTCGGAACGTCGATCCCCGACGGTGTCGACGGCGTCGACGCCGTCACCCACGACTCTCGCGCCGCGGGCCCCGGTGGAGCGTTCGTCGCCGTCCCCGGGTTCACCGTCGACGGCGTGACGTTCGTGCCGCAGGCCATGGCCAACGGTGTCTCACTCGTCGTCGCCGAGCGTGACGTCGACGGCGCACCCACCGCCGTCGTGCCCGACGCGCGCGCTGCCCTGGCCGCCCTCGCGACGGCGACGGCCGGCCACCCGAGCCACGACGTCGTCGTCTACGGCATCACGGGAACGAACGGCAAGACAACGAGCAGCTACGTCCTGCACGGCATCCTTTCCGCCGCGTACGGCGAGGAGCACACGGGCCTCCTGACGACGGCGGAGATCGTCGTCGGCACCCACCGCGAGCCTGCCGTGCGCACCACGGGCGAGGCGCCGCAGGTGCAGGGCAACCTCGCGCGCATGCGGGACGCAGGCGTGCAGCACGTCGTCCTCGAGACGAGTTCACACGGCATCCACCTCCAGCGCGTGGCCGGAACCCGCTACGCCGCAGCGCTGTTCACGAACCTCACGCGCGACCACATCGACCTGCACGGCACGATGGAGGACTACTTCCTCACCAAACGCCGCCTCTTCGAGTGGACCGAGGGCCCCAAGCTCACGAACGTCGACGACGCCTACGGCGCCCGCATCGTCACCGAGGTGCCCGGCACGCTCGGCTTCGGCGTGAGCGAGAAGGCCGACTACCGCATCAGCGACGCCCGCCCGAGCGAGGGCGGCACCGCCTTCACCCTGACGACGCCCGCCACGTTCCTCGACGGCCGCGAAGCGCCGGGACGCATCGAGCTGCAGATGCCGCTGCTCGGCGACTACAACGTGCACAACGTCGCCGGCGCCTCCGCGATCGCCCTTGAGATGGGCATGCCGCTCGACACGCTCGTCGACGCCGTGAAGAACATGGGCCAGGTTCCCGGCCGCTTCGAGCGCGTGGCCGCGGCCACCGACAAGGGCTTCGAGGTCGTCGTCGACTATGCCCACACCGAGGTTGGCCTCGAGCTCGTGCTCGACGTGGCGCGCGACGTCATCTCCCCCGAGGGCCGCGTCATCTGCGTCTACGGCGCAGCGGGGCGCCGCGACCCGGCCAAGCGCCCCAAGATGGGTGAGGTCGCGAGCCGCCTGGCCGACGTCAACATCATCACGAACGACGACACCTACGACGAGGATCCGCAGGCCATCGCGGACGAGGTCATGGCCGGCGCCGACGCGGCTGACACGACGGTCGTGCTCGACCGCCGCGAGGCGATCCGCCAGGCGCTGGCGCAGGCTCGCCCGGGCGACATCGTCGTCGTCGCGGGTAAGGGCCACGAGCGCGTGCAGCACCTGCCGCACGGTGACGTCGACTTCCACGACGCCACCGTCGTCACGGAGTTGCTCACCGAGAGCTGACGAACCGAAGGCACCGACGAAGGGCCGGTACTGCGCAGGACGCAGTACCGGCCCTTCGTCGTGTCCTGGCCACGAAATATCGGGTGTCCATGAACGTGATGCACGAGACAGTCACTGGACTTGCACCCTATTCACTACAGGCGTAGTGTGAAAGACATCGAGGCACTACAGATGTAGAAGAAGCCACGAAGAGCCTCGAAGCGCCTGTCTCAACACCTCGCGCACACGACTTTCGAAGGAGAACATCATGGACAACCTCAACACCGTCTTCTGGATCCTCATGACGATCAGCGCCATCGGCGTCATCGCCTTCGTCGCCACCCTCGCCACCTGGGGCACGCAGTTCTTCGCTGCCAACCGCCCGGTGCGCAAGGAGCGCCGCGAGAGCATCCCGGCCTACTACGGTCGCCTCGCCACGAGCCACTGATCGTTCGCGATCATCGCGAGACCCCGTCACACCTTCGCGGTGTGACGGGGTCTCGCTCTGTCTGTAGACGGGGGCGTCAGTCGAGGAGCGACTCGCGCAGCTCAGGCGGCAAGAGGCGGCGCGCGCAGATCATCTTCTGCTCGACGGCCGACGTCACGGCCTGAGCCGCGAGGATCGACGTCGACACGACAACCTGCGCCGTCGCGGCCTGAACGGCCGAACCGCCACCGAGCATGACGCCGATGAAGGCGCCGGGCAACGTCACCATGCCGGCCGTCCGGGTCTGGTCGAGCACGGGGATGAGCGACTCGGGCAGGCGCCGTTCGATGACGAGCGCGATCGCGTCCTTGGGCAGCAGACCAATCGAGAGGCCCGCCTCGTACTGGTTCTTCTCCTCGCGCAGGCCGTCGAAGGCGCGACGCGAAACGAGCGTGTGCACGCTCATGACGTTGCCGATGACGATGCCCGCGGTGGGGATGATCGACTCGCCCTTGAGCGGCACGACGCCGGCCGCCGCGACGATGACGAGCACGGGAAGCAGCCCTGACGCCATGGCGATGGCCGCGGCCACGCGGGCGCGATGATCGGTGGCTCCCGAGCGTTTCGTCGTCGTGAGGACGGCGACGAGGAACATCGCGACAACCGCAGCGATGGACGCCCAGAGGTACTTCACGACGCCCGTGATGAGCAGCGCGGCCAGCGTCAACTGCACGGCGGCGCGGGCCACCGCGATAAGCGATGTGCGCGACAGGCGGACACCGGACATCCGGTAGCCGACCTGGATCATGAGGAGCAGGCACACGATCGCGACGACGACGTGCCAGCCGAAACCTGTTGTCACCCGTGCAGTCTGCCCGCGTTCGCCCCCGTCGGCCAGTGAGGCGAGACTGTGCAGACGCCCCATGGCCGGTTCGGCGGCTTGTGACGAACGCAGAGGAGACGCCCATGACGACGCTGCCCCACCCGGGCACCGGCGAGCCGTTCGCCTCCCCCGTGCCGCCGGGCACGGGATGGCCGGCCGACCCCGCTCGACCGCGCACCCGCCTCGCGCGCAGTTCGGACGACGTCGAGCGGCTCGCAGCGTCGTCGCGTTCCCTGGAGCAGCTGGACGCCCGGGTGACGGTGTGCCGCGCCTGCCCGCGGCTCGTCGCATGGCGCGAATCGGTGGCGCGCGACAAGCGGGCAGCGTTCGCGGGCGAGCCCTACTGGGGACGGCCGGTGGCGGCCTTCGGCAGCACCAACCCCCACGGCCTGATCGTCGGCCTGGCCCCGGCAGCCAACGGCGCCAACCGCACGGGCCGGATGTTCACCGGCGACCGCAGCGGCGAGTGGCTCTTCGCGAGCCTGCACCGGGTGGGCATCGCATCGCAGCCGGTGAGCAAACACGCCGGTGACGCACTGGAACTCGACGGCGTCCGCATCACCTCCCCGGTGCACTGCGCGCCGCCGGACAACGTACCGACGAGCGTGGAGAAGGCCACCTGTTCCACCTGGCTCGTGCGTGAGCTGCAGTTGCTCGAGCCGGGGTTGCGCACGGTCGTTACGCTCGGCGGTATCGCGTGGACGCAGACGCTCGGCGTCGCGCGGCGCCTCGGCTGGGAGGTGCCGCGCCCCGCCCCCCGCTTCGGCCACGGCGCCGAGGTGGAGCTACGCACGGCGAAGGGACGCCCGATCAAGCTGCTCGGGTGCTACCACGTGAGCCAGCGCAACACCCAGACCGGAGTGCTCACCGAGGACATGCTCGACGCGGTGCTCGCGCGGCTTCACGACCCGATTCTGTAGACGTTCGGCGTCATATACGACGCGCAACGTCGACAGAATCCGCAGGAAACCTCCCAGCGGATCGCCACGTCGAAGGGCTGTGACTGCATATCGTGACGTCGTGACAAGCACAGCTGGCGAGACGTGGGGGATTTCCGGCCCGAACTTCCTCATCGGCTACGTCATTCTCACGTTCGCGGGCTACCTCATCGCCCGCTGGATCTTCGCGCCGCAGCAACGCGGGCCCAAGGATCTCGGCATCCCTCTCGACTCGTTGAGTTCACCCGAATGGGGCCTCATGCGACGGCCGGAGGCCGCAGTGAACGCTGCGATCGCCGACCTGCTCAGCGACGGCTGGTTAGTCGGCACGCCCGGACGGTGCGCGCCGGCCGGGCGCGGTGAACGCCCCCTTCGCACCCCGTTCCACGGGGCGGTCCTCACTGCGGTTGCGAATGCCGGTACCCACCAGCCGACGACGAAGCAGCTCCTCGCCGACCCGACGGTCGTGCGCGAGATGGCGACGATGCGCGGCCACCTCGAACGCCTGGGTGTTCTCACGACCCCTGCCCGCGAACGTCGCGCCTGGGGACTGCCCCTCGTCATGACGGCGGTGATCGCGCTCGGCGTCGCGCGGCTCGTCGCGGGCCTGAACAACGGCAAGCCGATCCTCTACCTCCTCGCTGCGCTGTTCTTCGCCGCTCTGTTCACCATGGCTGCCTACGGCGAACCGCGCCACCTCACGCGGGCGGGTCAGCGGTTGATCACCGAGAAGGCGAAGGCCAACCCCGACCTCGTCATCTCGAAGGCCACGCGCAAGGGCGGGTACGTCGGGGGCGCCGGGCGCGACATCGGCCTCTCGGTGGCCCTCTTCGGCACCTCCGCGCTCGTCCTCGCCCACCCCGCAGCGGCGTCCGCGTTCGGTATCGAGCACACCACCTACGGCGCCATCCCCACCGCCGGCAGCAGCGGGTCGTCGTACACGAGTTCGTCCTGCAGCAGCGGAGGCTGTGGCAGTGGATGCGGCGGCTGACACCCTGCAGGCCGATTCTGTAGACGTTCGGCGTCACATACGCCGCGCGATGTCTACAGAATCCGACGGAGTTGATCGCCACCCGGCGTCAGCAGCACGGTTGGATCCTCTCCTACGCCGGGCTCGTCGCGTGGTTCGCCCTCGGCACGGTGCGCCTCGTCGTCTGGCTCGGGCGCGGCAGGCCCGTCGGCTATCTCGTTGCGGAACTGATCGCCTTCACCGTTGCCCTCGCCCTGAATTTCACCTTCCGGCGCGACCGCATGACGAAGGTCGGCACCGAGGCGCCGGCACCGCGCGACCTCGGGCTTGCCGTCGGACTCTTCGGCACGGCTGCCCTCTTCGTCGCGGCTCCGGCCTTCGCGGAAACGATCGCCCTCCCGAAACAGGTGTACGGCTCCGTGGCGAGCGACGGCTCCGGCGGCGGCGACTCGGGAGGCTCGGGATCGTCGTGCGGTGGCGGCTGCGGAGGTGGTTGTGGTGGATGATGGCGCCATCACACCTGGGGAGGGACGAGATGACCACACCTGAGCACATCGCGATGCTGAACGGCCGCACCGCCGCAGTTCAGGCTGCCACCGCCGACCTGCTCGAACGCGGCGCCCTGCGCAGCGACGGCCACACCGTCTCCGCGGGGGCCACCGTTCCCGGCATGACGGACCTGCAGCGAGCCATCCACCGCGCCGTCCACAACGGCGCGCCGCGTGTCGAACAGGACCGCGACGTCGTCGCCCAGCTCGACCTCCTCCAGCGTGACTGCGTGCGCCGCGGCCTCCTGCACCCGCCGAAGCGGGCCAAGAACGGCAGTTCGGTGGGCGGCCTCCTCCTCGGCGGAGTCATCCTGCTCGTCGTCCTCGCCGTCCTGAAGGCGCCGATTCCCCTCGTCGTGGTGACCATGGTCGCCATCGTCGTCGCCCTCTTCTTCGCCATCCGCCGCCCGGCAGCCCCACGTGACCGCCGCACGAAGCAGGGCATCGCCGCCCTCCAGCAGGCGCGCGCGGAAACGGGCGAGGCGTCGCCGCTCGGCGTGCGGGTGGCCGCGTTCGGCACCCGCCCGCTCCTGCTCGCCTTTCCCGCGGCAGCCGTCCTCGGCTGGCCGCTCGTCGACTTCGACGACCCCATGGTGCAGGCCCAGCGCTGGGCCGGTGGAAGCGGTGGCGGCTACTCCTGCTCGTCGTCGTCCGGGAGCGACGGCAACCACGACGCGTGGTGCAGCGGCGGCAACACCTGTGGCTCCGGCGGCTCGTGCAACTCCGGGTCGTGCAGTTCGAGCAGCTGTGGCGGCGGTTCCTCCTGCGGCGGCGGGTGCTCGTCATGACGACGACGCCGGCCACCACGCGCCTGCCCATGCCCTCCGGCGTCGGCATCGGCTGGCGTCAGGAGATCGCGCCCCTGCTCGCGGGGATGCCGGACCTGCGCTGGGTCGAGGTCGTCGCCGAGGGCGTCATGCACGGTATGCCACCGGCCCTGCGTCGGCTGCGTGACGACGGTGTCACCGTCATCCCGCACGGCGTGCGCCTCGGCCTCGGCGACGCCGAAGGACTCGACGAGCACCGCATCGCCCACTTCGCCGATGCCGCCCGCATCACAGGGGCGCCGCTCGTCAGCGAGCACATCGCGTTCGTGCGCTCCGGAGGCGTCGAGGCCGGACACCTCCTGCCGCTGCCGCGCACGCGGGAGGCGGCCGACGTCATGGTCGCCAACGTCAAGCGCGTGCAGGCCGAGCTCGACGTCCCGATCGCCCTCGAACCCATCGCGGCCGTCTTCACGTGGCCCGAGGACGAGCTGACCGAGGCGCAGTTCGTCACCGAGATCGTCGAACGCACCGATGCGATGCTGCTGCTCGACATCGCCAACGTCTACGCGAACGCGCGCAACCACGGCTGGGACGCCCTCGAGCAGGCCCGGGCCATGCCGCTGGAGCGCCTCGCGTACATGCACGTCGCCGGAGGCGCGGAGAACGAGGGCATCTACCACGACACCCACGCCCACCGCGTCGAGCCGGAGGTGCTCGCCCTCATCGCAGAGCTGTCGACGCACACGCAGTTGCCCGTCGCGATGCTCGAACGCGACGGCAACTACCCGCCTGCGAGCGAACTGCTCGGCGAGCTCGACGCCATCGCCGACGCCGCCCGCATGCCGCGCGTCAGCACCCAGGTGTCGGTCGGTGTCTGAGCCGGACGTCAACGCCTCGCTCGCCGCCCGTCAGCGGCAGGTGCTCGACGCCGTCACCGGAACGGCCGCCATCCCCGACGGCTTCGCGGCATTCAACGTCGACGTCGCACGCCGCGCACTGCTCGACAAGCGGGCGCGCGAACTGCACTACGCGTGGCCGATCCTCGCCGCGTCACTCGGCGAGCACGTGCGACCGCTCTTCGCCGAGTTCGCCGAGCACCGCCCGACCCGCGGCATGCGCAACGACGGGTACGCGTTCGCCACGTGGCTCGAAGCGCGCGACGACCTCCCCCTGGCCGGCGCTCTCGAACTCGCCGAGGCACGCCTCTGGTGGGTCTGGTCCGATGACGACACCCCACCTCAGCGGCGGACGTCACGGATCGCGAGCGCCCGCTTCCCCGGCGGCCGTCTCGTGCGCACGGGCAACCGCGTTCACACGATCGGCCGACCGCGCACGTCCTAGCCGCGCGTGCTCATGTGCTCCCACGGCTTCGACAGGTCGAAGCGGCGCCCGCTGATTTCCGAGACGGCAATACGCACGATCGTGTGCTTCTGCGTGGGCACCCACGGGCGCAGCGGAAGCTGTTCGGCGCGTGCCTTGTCCTGGCCCTCGAGCACCTCGGCCTTGCCGTGGACGACGACGCTGCACGCCTCGGCGTCGCGCCTGCCGTCCGGCGCAGCCACGAGGTCGTCGACCTCGAACGCGACGGCGTCGTTCATCGTCACGCCGAGCAGCTTGCTGCCCTCTGCGGTGCGGAAGTAGACGGCCTCGTGGTCGGAGACGTAGTTGATCGGCACGATCTGCACGTCGCCCACGAGCGTGTAGGCAAGGCGGCCGAACTCGTGGCGGCCGAGAAACTCCCAGCACTCCTTCTCGTCGAGCGGGTGGACGACGTCACGCGGTTCCGCGAACTCGGGCATGGCTCCTCCTGGTGCTCCGGCGGGGGCTGGTGCGCCCCGCACCTCCAGCCTGCCCTGCCTGCGGGCGCGGTGGGGACCTTCGGCCCCGGGCCCTTCGTCCCTTCCCTGGGCTACTCTCGAAAGGTCAGCCGCGAGGAGGTGCCCACGTGAACGCAGCCATCGGTCTGATGATCGCCTCGGTCGTCGTCATGGCGCTCATCGTCGTCTTCATCGTGCGCGTCAACAATCAGGTGCAGCGCCAGCAGCGCGAGCGCTACTTCGGCGACATCAGCCACGTGCGCATCCCCGACGACACGAGTGAACTCACCGACCGTCGTCAGCGTCCGAAGCCGCCCTACCGCCCGCTCTGACGCGCGCGAACCCGCGTGGCGTAGAGCAGGAGCATCGCGACGACGCAGCCGACGGCGGTCTCGGCGGCACGATCGAACAGCAGCGGTCCGACGGCCACCTCGTGCCCCAACTGCCCCATGAGCAGGGCGAGTGGCGTGACGAAGATCAACGCGATGCCGTAATTACGACCCACGAACAATTCCGCCGCGGCTTGGAGCACGGTGAGTACGAGCACCGCCACGACGCCCCGGGGGTACAGCGGCAGGATGAGCGCGGCGAGGCCCACACCGGCGAGGGTGCCGATGAGGCGGGCGCGACGCGTGGCTCCCGTCAGCCCCGCGACGACGGCGACCATGGCCCAGTACGCGTGCGTGCTGCCGTAGAGCGAACCGACGACTGCGCCGATGAGGCCCGCGACGAGGGCTCCCCCGGCGAACAACATGGCCCGCCGACGGTTCGCCTCAACGCTCAGAACCTGCGCGAGATCGAAGTGCGGGAGGACGACCTTCTTCGCACCGTCAGCGCCGCCGCGCGATGATTCGACACGCACCCGGCCCACCTGACTGACGACGACGGAGAACGCCGCCGCGAGCGCCGCCACGGCGAAGGCGACCGGCACGTTGCGCGGGTCGTGCGGCAACGACGTCACGGCCGTGAAGGCGAAGACCGGGAACAGCGGGCCGGGCGGGTGCCAACGCATCCCGTCGGAGAGCAGGGAGGTCGCGCCGGCCACGAGCGTGCCGCCGAGGATGACGGCGACTTCGCGTTGGGGCATGAGCGAAAGGGCGGTGCCTGCGGTGACGAGCACGGTCAGGACGCTGCCGACGACGATCTGTTCCCCCGCGCGCCGGGCGTGCTGCTGCCCTCGCGCGTACAACGAGGTGAAGGCTCCGAAGGCGGCGAACATCGTCCACTGCGGACGGTCGAGGACGACGAGCACGAGCAGCGGGACGAAGACGGAGACGGCCGCGCGGACCGCGACACGGTGCGCTCCGGCGTGGGGCCCGACGGTGAAGAAATCGGTGAGGTAACCGGAGTTCGAACGCTGGGAGGCCACCGCTCGACGGTACGCCGCACATGAGCCGCACACCTCATCGCGAGCACCCTCGCGGCCCGTGATGTTGCTCATCCTGACAGCGTGGACGCGCGAATGTTCCTCGCGCAGTTGGGCGTTCGACCTGGGCGCCCCGGCGGGGGCTATCCACGCGACAGGCGGTCGGCACCACACCGCGAAGGTGGATTCGGGCAATCGGGCGGGCTAATCTCGTGAGCAAGTAGTGGTGGCCGCATCCGAGAAACCTCCCTGACCGCAACACGCCACCCGAGGAGTTTGAACATGTTCGCACTCGCCATCGTGCTGCTCATCGCAGCCGCTGCCCTCGTCCTGTGGGTCATCTTCGGACTCAACGACGCAGGCAACAACAAGATCCACTTCGACGGCTTCGGCATCACCGCCGACCTCAGCCCCCTCACCCTGTTCCTGCTCGGCGCCCTCGCGCTGCTGCTCGTGTGGGCCGCCACGCGCCTCATCGCCGCCGGCACGAAGCGCGGCATGCGCAAGCGTCGCGAGCGCAAGACGCTGGAGAAGGAGCACAAGCTTCACGAGAAGGACCGTCTCGCCGCCGAGCGCGACCGCGACGCCCTGCGTGACGAGCGTGACGCCGAAGCCCACCAGCGTGAGACCGCCGAGGCCCGCCAGCGCGTCGCCGAGCGTGACGTCGCCCGCTCCGAGGACGACCACCGCACGGACGCCAACTACGTGCGCGGCACCGAGCCGCAGCGCGGCGCGCACAGTGACGTGCGAGACGCTGACGTGCGTGACGCCGGCACGGACGGTCGCCACTACCGCGACTGATCCACAGCGTCACTCATGACGAAGGGGTGCCCCACCGATTCGGTGGGGCACCCCTTCGTCATGGGCGAGGGTCAGCTCTTCGCGGGCTCTCCCTTCGGCTCCTTCTTCGGCGCCGGCTTCGAGTTGGCGGCGTCGACGAACGCGTGACGCGGCGACTCAAGATCCATGAGCGCGCTGGCGTCGCGGCCGAACATGAGACCGACGGCCCAGTTACCGAGGATGCGCGCCTTGCGCTCGAACGTCGGCATCGCGTACGCGTGGTAACCGCGGTGCATCATCCACGCCGGCAGGCCGCGCAGACCGAACTTGCCGACCTGGGCCACACCCTTACCGACACCGAGACCGGCGACCGAGCCGATCGTCTTGTGCTTGTACTGCTTGAGCTCGCCGCCCCCGCGGATGACGGTGAGGATGTTGCTTGCGAGCACCGGCGCGTGACGCAGCGCGTGCTGAGCGTTCGGCACACAGAAGCCGCCGGGGCCCATGCCGGTGACGTCGGGAACGGCCGCGTTGTCGCCGGCACCCCAGGCGCCCTCGACGACGTTGCCGTCGTCGTCACGCACGCGCAGGTCGGTGCCGACCATGAGGCGGCCACGGTCGTCGATCGGCAGGTCGGAGTCGACGAGCACCGGGTTGGCCTTGACGCCCGCGTTCCACACGATGGTGTCGGCGTCGAACTCCTCGCCGGTCGACAGCACGATGTGCTTGTTCTCGCAGCTCTTGAGCTGCGTGTCGAGGTAGACGTCGACGCCGCGCTCGCGCAGGGAGGCGACGACCCACTTCGCCTGCTCCTCGCTGACCTCGGGCATGACGCGGCTCATGGCCTCGACGAGCACGAAGCGCGGGTCTTCGGGCGACAGACGCGTGTAGTGCTTGATGGCGTCCTTCACCATGTCCTGGATCTCGGCGATCGCCTCGATGCCGGCGAACCCGCCGCCGACGAAGACGAACGTCAGCGCACGCTTGCGCTCCTCGGGGTCGGTGAGGACGGCGGCCTCGTCGAGGCGCGCGAGGACGTGGTCACGCAGCGTGACTGCTTCCTCGATCGTCTTGAAACCGATGCCCTCCTCGGCGAGGCCGGGGATTGGCAGCGCGCGCGGCACGGAGCCGGCGGCCATGACGATGTGGTCGTACTCGAGCGTGAAGTCGTCACCGAGCTCGGGGTCGACGTTGACCGTGCGGTTCGCGTGGTCGATCGACGTCACCTTGCCGGTGATGATGTCGGCACCCTTGAGGTGACGGCGCAGCGGCACGAGCGCGTGGCGCGCCTCGATTGAACCGGCCGCGACCTCGGGGAGGAAGGGCTGGTAGGTCATGTAGGGGTTCGGGTCGACGACCGTCACCGAACCTTCACCCTGGTCCAGCCCCGCGAGGAGCTTCTTCGCCGTGATGAAGCCGAGGTATCCGCCGCCGACGATGAGGATGCGGGGGCGCACGTTCGTGTTCTGCGAGAAAGGCATGTCTTCACTCTAGAACCGTTCGAGGCACCGGTCGAAATGCAGAGGGCAAACGACCAACTGTAGGTGATGACGCTCGCCCGCGTGTGGTTCCGGCCTCGTCAGTTCAGCCGTCCGAACGGGTCTCAGAGCTCGAGCACGAGCTCCTTGCCCTTGCAGCGGCTGACGCAGATCATCATGACGTCGCCCTCCTCGCGCTCGTCGTCCTCGAGGACGGAGTCGCGGTGGTCGATCTCGCCGGAGACGACGCCCGTCTCGCAGGTGCCGCAGATGCCCTCGAGGCACGAGCCGAGCACCGAGATGCCGTTCTCACGCACGACCTCGAAGATCGACTTGTCGGCCGGCACCGTGAGGCGCATGTCGGACTCCTCGAGGACGATCTCGAACTCGGAGTTGTCCGAGTCGTCGATCTCCTTGGGCGTGAAGCGCTCGACGTGGGCGACGAGCGTCGCGCGCGTGCGGCACTGGTTTTCGACCGCTTCGAGCAGACGCTCGGGGCCACACGAGTAGACGAGTGCAGCACCCTCGGCCTCGATCTGGTCGAACATGCCCTGCAGGTCGAAGGCACCCTTCGGGTCCTTGGCCCAGAGCGACACCTTGTCGCCGTACTGGGCGAGCTCGTCACGGAAGGCCATCGTCGCCTCGCTGCGGCCGAGGTAGTACAGGTGCCAGTTCTTCCCGGCGGCCTCGACCTCGCGGATCATCGGCATGATCGGCGTGATGCCGATGCCCCCGGCGACGAAGACGTACTTGGGTGCCTTGCGCAGTTCGAAGTGGTTGCGCGGGCCGTAGCTGACGAGTTCGTCGCCGGCCTTGAGCGTGTCGTGGACGTAGGAGGAGCCGCCGCGCGACTCCACCTCGCGCAGCACCGCGACGCGGTAGCAGGAGCGGTCGGCCACGTCACCGCAGAGGGAGTACTGGCGGATCGTCTCGGCGAACGGGTCATGCTCGGGCATCGCGCCGGCTTCGGCGGCCTGCATCTGGGCCGCGTCGACGCCGCCCAGGACGAGGTCGAGGTGCGAGCCGGGCGTCCACGGCGGCAGGTCGCTGCCGTCCTTGGACCGCAGGGTGAGGAGACGGACACCGTCGGCAGCTTCGTCGATGGTGTCGACGACGAGCAGGGTCGACGATTCCGGCTGGGTCGATTCCGAGATCATGCGCTTCTCCTTCGGCGGTGCTGACACTCCGCGGCCCTTTCGTTCGGGTGCGAACGAGTCACCAGTGTACGCACCACATCATGCATCTGTGACCTGCGTCTCAATCGTTGCCCCGAAGTCTTTCGGGGCCGAACGAAACGTCCTAGCGTAGGGACATGACTCAGCGCGTCCTCATCGTCCAACACGACCACTGCTCCCCTCCCGGCGCCGTCGCGGAGCGTTTCCGCGAGCGCGGCTACGAGGAGACGCTCTTCCAGATCGTGCCGGAAGCCGATTTCGAGAACCCGGGCGTCGAGGTGGAGTTCCCCGACGTTCGCGGGTTCGACGCGATCGTCGTCATGGGCTCGTACTGGTCGGCGTGGGACGACGACCTCATCGGCTCGTGGCTGCGCCCCGAGATGGAGATGCTGCGCGAGGCTGACGAAGCCGGCGTGCCGGTGCTCGGCATCTGCTTCGGCGGGCAGCTGCTGGCGCGCACGCACGGCGGCTCGGTGGCGCGTGCCCCGGAGCCGGAGATCGGCTTCGTCGAGGTGACGAGCGAACGTGAGGAGCTGGCTCCGGGCGGACGCTGGTTCGCGTGGCACTACGACCGCTGGCAGCTGCCGCCGCAGGGCGTCGAGTTCGCGCGCAACGCGATGGCGTCACAGGGATTCATCCTCCGCAAGAACCTCGCCGTCCAGTTCCACCCGGAGCTGTCGTCGGACATGCTGACCGGCTGGTGCGACAACGGTGGCCGCGAGATGCTCGCCGGCATGGGCCGCAGCGCCGACGACCTCATCGCGCAGGCGCGCGACTGGGACGAGCGCGGTCGCGAGCGCGCCCACGCCGTCGTCGACGGATTTCTCGACAACGTGGCGTCACAGGAGGCCCGTGCCTCGTGAATGCCGTAATGGGATTGATGGGATGAACCGATGAGCGTTTGCCGTGAGCCTGCCCAGCACTGCGGTTGCCTTCCTCGACCACAGCGTGGCTGCAGGGGAAGCGCCGAGTCGAGCCGCGCTCATCACGATCGCGCTCGAGCGAGAGTTGCGCCATCGTCTGGCCATGCGCGACACGGAAATCCTGAGCCAGGTCGGGCCCGCGGACGAACTGGACGACCTCGTGCTCTGGAGCGGTCGCTCCTTCGACGATCTCGACTGAGCCGCGGCCGCCCACTCACGGGGTCAGGGCTGGCCGGGCTTGAGGGCCACCCACAGCCCCTCGGCTTCGGCACACAGGCGTTCGCCCGCCCACAGCGAGCCGCGGATGAATTGCTTGCGCCCCTCGATGCGATCGACGGTGGCCGTCACCGTCAGCGTCTCGTCGACCGGCGCGACGGAGCGGAAGTTCACGGTGAGGTACGCCGTGCGACTGGGGTCGAGCTCGGCTTCCAGAGCGAGTGCTCCGAGGACGTCGTCGAAGAGCAGGCAGATCGCGCCGCCGTGGACGACGGAGTTCTCCCCGACGTGGAACGTGCCGAAGCGGACGCTGCCGGAGAACGAGTCGCCGACGTAGGTGCCGTCGACGACGGACGGCACGAGGGTCTGCGCGCGGCCGACGGTGTCGACTCGACCCCAGACTCGCTCGGGTTCGGGGGCTCCGGCGCCGCGCAGAATGGTGTTCACCTCGCGCAGGTGTTCCGTGATTTCGGCGGCCTGAGCGGCGTCGAGGCGAGAGGCGGCCACGAGGTCGAGCAGCTCGCGTATTTGCGTCGCCACCGAATCGTGGGCATCGATCGTCTCGGGCGGCACCGTGTTCTCACGCAGGGCGTGCAGGGCGGCGATGGCGTCGCGCTCGGTCATGGGTTCTCCTTTGAGTTCGGCATCGCCGGGGCGGGCGCCGGCCTGTGCGCATGATGCCCCGAGCAGGGCGAGTACGTCGAGGGTGCCTGGTGACGAGGGAAAGGTTCAGGCGAGGTCGTCGGCGTACTGACGCGCGCAGAAGTCACGCAGATCCTCCGCGAGCGCGGCCAGCTCGCCCGCTGCGTGATGATCGGGCGACCATGCGGCCCGCAGCGACTGTGTGAGCACCTGGCCGTCGACGTCGAGCACCCGCCGCGGTACGAGGCCGAAGCGCGGGTCGTTCGTCAGCACCGCGATGCCGCGGCCGGACGCGGCGATGGCCTGGGCCGCCTCCGGGGAGTCGACCTCCTGCAGGTGTGCCGGCGCGAGCCCCGCGTCCTCGAAGGCGCGCGAAAGAACCTTCCGCACCGGGTAGCGACCGGGCAGGACGACGAGGGGGTCGGCGGTCGCGAGGGTCGCGAGGGAGAGGGCGCGCGGCACCTCGTGGCTGTGCGCCTCGCCGTCCGCCGAGGGTCGTGAACCGACGTAGGCGCGCACCGGTAGCTCGGCGATGATCATCGACGCGAGGCCGCTCGGGGCGGGCGCCGGGGCGACGACGAAGTCCGCGCCCTCGTCGAGCGCGGCGAAGACGTCGTCGCTCGGGCGCGCGACGACATTCGGCGTCGGCGAGGCGCCGTCGTCAGCGGGTCGCGAGGCGAGGAACGGTGCGATCACGTCGCTCAGGGTTGTCGGCGGAGCGGCGAACGTCAGCGAGACGAGACGTCCGGCCGCGAGCGAGGTCGCGGTGCGTTTGATGAAGGCCTCGCGCTCGAGGAGATCCCGGGCGAGGGCGAGCAGTTCCGCACCCGCGGCGGTGAGGCGGACGCCACCCTCGGAGCGGGCGAAGAGCGTCACGCCGAGTTCGTGTTCGAGACCGCGGATCTGCCTCGACACCGCCGGCTGGCTGACGTGGACGGCGGCCGAACCGCCCGTCACGGTGCCGGCGTCGGCCACGGCAACGAAATAGCGCAGTGCCCGTAGCTCCACTGGCCGTCCTCCTCACGTCATGGGTCAGTCCACCGCCACGTCATAACCAGAAGGCATGGCAGACAGCCGAAACAAGTATTGGACAGCCTAGCCACCATGCTTCAGCCTGAGTGACGCACACCACTCCCCACCTTCGGAGGTATCGATGTCGTCCGACGAGATCGTCACGAACCCGGCCCCGCTGCCGGGCATGTCCGCGGCGGCCATGGGCCCGCTGCGCGGATACCTCGACGAGGCGATGGGCTTCATCACCGAGTGGATGAACGAGTACGGCCCCTCCACGCCACACCCGACGCAGGAGGTGGACGCCGACGCGTTCCACGGCGCCTT
This sequence comes from Dermacoccus sp. 147Ba, assembly GCF_004151355.1. Lineage (NCBI taxonomy): Bacteria > Bacillati > Actinomycetota > Actinomycetes > Micrococcales > Dermacoccaceae > Dermacoccus > Dermacoccus sp. 147Ba. The sequence goes on along the minus strand of NZ_SEHL01000009.1, from coordinate 40,292 downwards.
CGAGGAACTGACGACGCGCCTGCGCGCGAACTACCCGTTCTTCCACCCGCGCTACGTCGGACAGATGCTCAAGCCACCGCACCCGGCGGCCGTCGTCGGCTACCTCACGACGATGCTCATCAACCCGAACAACCACGACCTCGACGCGGGCGCCGCGACGACGCGTATGGAGCAGGAGTGCGTCGACGCCATCGCGCACATGTTCGGCTGCCGCGCGCATCGTCAGTCGATGGAGGGCAAGAACGGTTCGTCAGCGAGCTTCGGTGTGCCGCATGACGACTCGGAGCACGAGAGCGGCATGTGCCACCTCGGGCACCTCACGACGTCGGGCACCGTGGCCAACCTCGAGGCGCTGTTCGTCGCACGCGAGACGCATCCGCGCAACGCCATCGCGCACAGCGCCGACGCGCACTACACGCACGGGCGCATGAGTCACCTGCTCAACGTGCCGTCGGTCGCCGTACCCACCGACTCGCGTGGACGCATGGATCTCGTGGCGCTGGAACGCCTCATCTCGGCGGGCGGCATCGGCACCGTCGTCCTGACGGCCGGAACGACGGGCTTGGGGGCCGTCGATCCGATCGACAAGGCGATTCCGCTGTGCCGCAAGTACGGCGTGCGCGTGCACGTCGACGCGGCGTACGGCGGTTTCTTCCGCCTGCTCGCCGAGGAGGGCGACGACCTTCTCGCGCCGGACGTGGCCGCCGCCTTCCGGGCGATCGACGAGGCCGACTCCGTCGTCATCGACCCGCACAAGCACGGGCTGCAGCCGTACGGCTGCGGCGCGGTGCTGTTCCGCGACCCGAACGTGGCCAACTTCTACGACCACACCTCGCCGTACACGTACTTCACGAGCGGTGACGACCTGCACATGGGCGAGATCTCCCTCGAGTGCTCGCGTTCGGGCGCGTCCGCGGCGGCGCTGTGGATGACGCTCCAGCTACTGCCGCTCACGCGGGAGGGCATGGGCGAGATCGTCGCGCCGGGACGTCGCGCCGCGCTGGCGTGGGCCGAGAAGCTGCGCGGCTCGGAGGTGTTCGACCTCTACCAGGAGCCCGACCTCGACATCGTCAGCTACTTCCCGAAGGGCGACTCTCTCGCTGATGTCGACCGCCGTTCGGGCGCGATCCTCACGAACGGCATGAACGCGCCGCGTGACGAGTCGCTCTTCGTCGCGACGTACCAGGTGAAGCCCGACGACATGACGAACCGTGGCCACGACGTGCCCGGCGAGGCTCCCGAGGCGGGCGCGCGCATCCTGCGCAGCGTGACGATGAAGCCGGAGACCGAGCCCCTCATCGAGGACATCCACGCCGCCGTCGAGAAGCTCGCCCGCGCCGTCGACGCCTGACCCGATGTTGAGCGGCGTGCGCGGCACCGGTGCCGCGTTTCCCAGGCAACATCGCGCCACGCCGTAGGGTGGAGGCATGGCACTCAACACGGCCTTTGCGGTCCTGCCCGGTCTGACGATCGACACGCTGCCCAGCGGCATTCTCGACCCGACGACGGACTACGTCACGGGCGAGGAGGCCATCTCCAACGCGCTGCCGGCGGGGTACGTCGGCGCGTTCACGGCGCGTACGGATGACGACGAGGACGCGGTCGTCCTCGTCGGCTACGAGCTCATGCTGCAGCCCGACCTCATCCCCGACATCGCGGACGAGGCCGTCACCGCGGTTTTCGCGGGCAACTCGAAGACGTGGCTGCTCATCGTCGACGGTGACGAGCAGAGCCGCATGCTGACGCTCGACGCGTCGGGCGTCACGGCGGAGGACGGCGAGCCCGTCGAGGGCGAACCGACCGCCATCATCGACGGCGACCCCGAGAAGACCCTCAAGCAGGCCGTCGTCGACCTTACCGGCATCGACCTCGACGCCGTCGTCGCCGCCAAGGGCGTCCTCGTCATCGTCGAGGACTGAGGATTCACCGATAGGTCTTGCTATCGGCTGTAGTCTGTAGCCATGGCGACGGGCTTGGAGGAGATCGCAGCCGCGAGCGACCGCATGACGCGTGACGCTCGCGCCATGTTGACCGCTGCCGTCCGCGACGCACACCGCGAGGGACTGTCCCAGCGCGAGATCGCCCGGCGTATCGGACGCAGCCAGCCTGAGGTGTCGCGCCTCATCCGCTTTCACGGGTCCGGACCTCTTGCCCGCAGGTTGCGCGCCCACCGCCAAGCGGTGATCCACCTCATCGAGGATGCCGGGGGACGCAATGTGCGTGTCTTCGGCTCCGTCGCCACGGGCCGCGAGCACCCCGGCTCGGACATCGATCTCTTGGCGGACCTCAGCCTCGCTGACCTCAGCCTGCTCGACCTCGAGCGCCTCCAGTCACGACTCACCGAAGAAGTGGGCGCGACAGTGGAACTCACGCCCGACTCGGGGCTGAGGCCCTACCTACGCGAACGCGTCCTGAAGGAAGCCGTTCCGCTGTGAGCCCCCACCGGACGCACACCCGCCGAGAACGTTGAAGAAGCCCGCTACCACTTGCAGTTCGTCGTGACCTACCTCGACGAACCCGCTACGCAAGTTGCGACGGACGCCATCGCCATGCGCCTGTCGGCTGCCCTGGAGGCGATCTCCGCACTGCCCGTCGAGATGCGTGATCGCGTCTGCATGGGCGAGTGGAAGGAAATGTGGGGCATGCGCAATCGAATCGCGCACGGCTACGCACTGACGGACGCCTCCTGCGAACCACCGCAGAACGGGATGTCCCAACCCTTCTGACTCGCCTCGCAGCCGAGCTCACCTGACGATCGGACCGCGCGTCAGCGTGCGTCGGGCATCCCTCGCCCCCCACTCGCGCGAGATGTCGCAATTGGGGACAGACCAGGCACAAAGATCCCCACTCGCGCGATTCGTCGCGCAAGTGGGGATCTTTGGCGGTCGGATCACTCCGCCCAGGTCACCTTCACCGGGAACTTCTTCACACCATTGACGAAGTTGGAGCGCACGCGCTTCACGTCGCCGACGAGCTCGATCTTCTCGATGCGCGGCAGCAGCTCCTCGAGCAGCAGGCGGATCTCGAGGCGGGCGAGGTTGTTGCCGAGGCACAGGTGCGGCGAACCCTTGCCGAACGTCATGTGGTCGACGTTCTTGCGCGTCACGTCGATCTTGTTCGGGTTCTCGAAGACGTCCTCGTCACGGTTGCCCGAGCCGAACCACATGACGACCTTGTCGCCTTCCTTGATCTGCTTGCCACCGAGCTCGACGTCCTTTGTCGCCGTGCGGCGGAAGTGGTAAACCGGCGTCGCCCAGCGCAGCAGCTCCTCGAGGCCGGACTCGATGAGCGACGGGTCCTCCTTGAGCAGCTTGAACTGGTCGGGCTGCGCGATGAGGCCCAGCATGATCTGGCTGATCGCGTGGCGCGTCGTCTCGTTGCCGGCGATGACGAGCAGCGAGAAGTAGTTGTTGAAGTCCTGGTCCGAGAGCGGCACGCCGTCCTCGGGCATCTTGTTGGCGAGGATCGAGACGAGGTCCTTGCCCTCGCCGCCGACACGCTTGTCACGCAGGTCGCGCCCGTAGTCCCAGACGTCCTGCACGGTGGGCGAACGGAACGGCAGGTGGCGGTACTTCTCCGACTCGGGCGAGTCGAGCAGGTGCTGCGTGTAGTCCGGGTCGGTGTTGGCCACCATCTCGTTGCCCCACGCGATGAGCTGCGGCGTGTGGTCGCGCGGCACGTCGAGCAGGCGCGCGAGCACCTGGATCGGGAAGTCGGCCGAGATCTTCTCGACGAAGTCGAACTCGCCGTCGGGCGACGTCTTCTTCGCCTCGTCGATCGTGTTCTTCATCAGCTCGCGCAGGAACGCCTCGTAGTTCTTGAGGAGGTTGCGCGGCGAGAACTCACGCTGGATGAGCTTGCGCAGCGCCGTGTGACGCGCGCCGTCCGTCTCCAGCATGGAACGGCGGAAGTCCATGAGGTCGTCGTCGACGTCCTCGAGGTTGACGAACTTCTCCGACGTGAACGTCTCGGAGTCCTTGTCGACGGCCCAGATGTCGTCGTACTTCGTGACGGCCCAGAAGCCCTTGCCGTCGGACTCCTCGTTCCAGTGCACCGGGTCACCGGCGCGCAGGGCGGCGAACTGGGCCCAACCCTCGTTGTCGCGGAACCTGTCGAGGTTCGCGAGGTCGACGTCTTCGAGCGTGTACTGGCTGCTGGGTGCGGCACCCACGTCAGTGGTCATGTCGGTCTCCTTCGATCGCTGAAGTCTGGATCACAGGTGGTAGGTGTACTCACGGAACTCCCAGTCCGTGATGAAGGCGTTGAAACGCTCGATCTCGTTGCGCTTGTACGCGAGGAAGGTCGTGACGAAGCCCTCGCCGAGCACCTCGCGCATCTCCGAGTCGGCCTCGAGGGCGTCGAGCGCCTCGCACAGGGACGAGGGCAGCTTGGGCGAACGCTCCAGGTCGTATCCGTAGCCCTCGAGCGCGGGGCCCGGGTCGATCTCGTTCTTGATGCCGAGGTAGGCCGCGGCCAGCGTCGCCGCCGTGAGCAGGTAGGGGTTGGCCGACGCGTCGCCGAGGCGCAGCTCCAGGCGCGACGCCGAGCCACGCTCCGGGGGGATGCGCACCATCGCGCTGCGGTTGTCGAGACCCCAGTCGATGAGCCACGGGGCGAGCGTGTCCGGCCCGAAGCGCTTGTAGGAGTTGATCGTCGGGTTCGCGAGCGCCGCGAGCGCCGGGGCGTGCTTGAGGATGCCGCCGATCGCGTGGTGAGCGACGGCGGAGAGGCCGTTGTGGCTGTTCGGGTCGTCGAAGAGGTGGTTGCCCGCGGCGTCCTGCGTCGAGAAGTGCAGGTGGAAGCCCGAGCCGCCCTCATCGTTGAACGGCTTGGCCATGAACGTCGCGAGCTTGCCGCCGGCGCGCGCCATCTCCTTGACGGCGGCCTTGAAGCGGAACGCGCGGTCGGAGGCGTCGAGTGCGTCGGAGTGCCAGAGGTTGATCTCGAACTGGCCGGAGCTGAACTCGTGGTTCGCGGCGATGACGTCGAGGTCGTAGGCGCCGAGCTGACGCAGCGAGGCGAGCAGAACGTTCTCGGGGTCGCCGCGCAGGCCGGAGACGTAGACGTTGCCGGGGCTCTCGCCGTAGCGCGCCCAGCCGGAGTCGTTCGTGTCCGACTCCTCGAGGAGGTAGAACTCGAGCTCCGGGCCGCAGATCGGGGTGCCCGCGATGGAGCTGAACTTCTCGATGACCTGCTTGAGCACGTAGCGCGGGCTCTCGGCGGACGGCGAACCGTCCGGGTTGAACACGTCGGCGATGACGTGGGCGACGCCCGGCTCCCACGGCACGGTCTTGATCGTCTCGATGTCGGGGTAGGCCACGATGTCGGGCAGACCAGCGGCGAGGCCGCCCTCGATGTCGACGACGTCACCCATGGGCGTCGTGCCGTACACGCTGCGGCAGAACGCGACGCCGTGGCCGGTGGTGCGCTCGAAGCGGTTGACGAGCAGATCCTTGCTGCGGTCGGTGCCGATGATGTCGGAGTAGCCGAGGCGGACGACGTCGATGCCCTCCGCCGCACACTTGCTCATGGCTTCCGCCATGAGCCTCGAGTCGATCTTCGTCATGCCATCGCCTTTCACGCCTTTGTGAGCGAACGCCTCCCCCGACGGTTGCCGTGCCGGGAGTGAGTCAAAAGGTCGTTCGGATCCGAACAGTAGCCGTGTGACTCAGACCACACAACCCCTCCTGATCGGGTAGCCTAGCCGGTGTCGTACGGACACGAACGATTTCTCGGCAACAAACTTGCGGCACGGGCCGCAGACGGTGAAAGGGTGCACGCACATGAGCGACCAGAAGGGCTTCTTCTACCCCCGCACCGCCGGCGGAACCTCGGGCATCATCCCGAGCCCGCCGTGGTACTACTCGGGCGACCTGCTGACGGTCGAGTACCGCACCAACCCGGAGCGTGTGCGCGAACTCCTGCCCGCCCCACTGGAACTCGCTGACGAGGACCCGGGCGCCGTTGCGCTCATCTGGGCCGACTGGCAGAGCTGCTCCAGCTCCCGCGAGGAGCTGCTCGACCCGGTGCGCGCCCAGTACAAGGAGGCGTTCGTCGTCGTCCGCTGCTCGTACAAGGGCAAGACGTTCAGCCGCTGCGTCTACATCTGGGTCGACAAGGACTTCGCGATCGGCCGCGGCCTGCACCAGGGCTACCCGAAGAAGCTCGGCTCGATGTGGCAGACGCGCCCCCACCCCTTCAGCCAGGGCGCGCCGCAGATCGCGGAGGGCGGAATGTTCGGCGCGACGCTCGCCGCCGGCGACCGTCGTCTCGCCGAGGCCGTGCTGACGCTGCGCGAGCCGAGTGAGACGAACGGCTTCGTCAACGGCCACCCGATGGCCCACCACCGTATCTACCCCGACATCGCCCGCGGGGCGACGGGCGACACCTACAGCGAGCTCATCTCGTCCGGCGCGGCCGAGTTCGAGGGCGGGCAGGCGTGGCGTGGTGACGTCGATCTGCGCCTGTTCGAATCGCCCACGGAGGAACTCGCCGCCCTGGAGGTCGACGAGATCATCGGCGGCTACTACCGGCAGATCGGCGTCGTCTGGAACGGCGGCGAGACGCTCGAACGTCTCGTGTGAGCCAGGCGGCCGCGAAGGGCGGCAGCCTGCGTCGCAGATGAGTTCGTGGACACACGGCACGCAGCGTCACGCCGCCGACCCACCCCACCCCGGACGGGTGTAGTGTGAGGTGGATCACTACGAGGGGGGAAGGGATGCGGCACAAATCACGTCCACAGGGTTGCGCCTGCGGGTGCGGCCCCGGCTGCGTCCACGCTCGGCTCGCCGACGCGATCCCCCTCGTCAGTTCGCTGTTGAGCTCGACGGCACGCGACGAGGGTCTCGTCATCGCCATCGCGGACCGCGAGGCACGCCTGCACTACGTCGACGGAGACTCCCGCGCCCGCAGCCGCGCCGAGAGCATCGGCTTCACCGCGGGGGCGAACTGGTCGGAGGCGCAGGTCGGCACGAACGCGCCGGGCCGAGCTGTGGCCCGCGGCGAGGCGGTCTCGATCCATCGCGAGGAGCACACGCGCCCGGACGTCCACCCGTTCAGCTGCTCCGCGGCGCCGCTCGTCGACCCCGTCACCGGCGAGGTGCTCGGCGCTCTCGACGTGACGGGAGGTGACGCTGCGGCAGACCGGCGCACCCTCGCACTCGTGCAGGCCACCGCGGCCGCGGTGGCTCGTGAACTTCGCCTCGCCGGGGTGCCGGTCGGCCCTCAACCGCACACGAGCGCGAGGCTGCGCCTCGTCCACCACGGCCGCCCCTGCATCGAAACGGGTACGGCCACCCACGCACTCACCGACCGCCACGCCGAACTCCTCGCGACACTCGCGCTCAAACCCCAAGGCCTCAGCGCCGACGAGATCGGGGCCCTCGTCTACCCGGACGGCACGCCGCCCGCCACCATCCGCGGCGAGTTGCTGCGGCTTCGTCGACGGCTCGACACGATTCCCGGCGCGCCGAACCTCGAAAGCCGCCCCTACCGCCTCACGGGGCCACTGCTCATCGATGCCGTCCAGGTCACGGAGCATCTGCGTCGCGGCGAGCACGACGAAGCCCTCGAGCTGTATCGCGGAGCCTCGCTGACGCACAGCGAGGCGGAGCCCGTCGTCGACCTGCTGCGTTCGACGTCCGGGTCGCTGCGCGAAGCGATGCTCAGTGACGCCACTCCCGAGACCCTTCTGCGCTACCTCGACCTGCCCGAAGCCACCGATGACGTCGAGTCGTGGCACATGGCACTCACCGTCCTGCCACCGCGCGCGCCACAGCGGGCCATCGTTCTCACGCATCTCGAACAGCTCGACACTCGTCTGCGCCAGGCGAACTGACGCCCGCACAGCGCGTTGCACGGGCAGTGCAACGTTGATGCAACGCAGCCCTTCGTAACGTGACGCACATCACGCAACCCCGCGTCACATCCCGCGGGCTCAGGGAAAGGAAGCTGCGATGACGGTCTACGCCAACCCGGGAACCGAGGGCTCCAAGGTCGAGTTCAAGAAGCGCTACGAGCACTTCATCGGCGGCGAATGGGTCGCGCCGAAGAAAGGGCAGTACTTCGAGAACCCCACCCCGGTCACCGGCAAGACGTTCTGCGAGGTGGGCCGCGGCACCGCCGAGGACATCGAGGCCGCCCTCGACGCGGCATGGGCGGCGGCACCGACGTGGAACAAGACCTCGCCCGCGGAGCGGGCACTCATCCTCAACCGGATCGCCGACCGGATGGAGGAGAACCTCGAGAAGATCGCCGTCGCGGAGACGTGGGACAACGGCAAGCCGGTGCGCGAGACGCTCAACGCCGACATCCCCCTCGCGATCGACCACTTCCGCTACTTCGCCGGTGCCATCCGCGCGCAGGAAGGCAGCCTCTCGCAGATCGACGAGGACACCGTCGCTTACCACTTCCACGAGCCGCTCGGCGTCGTCGGGCAGATCATCCCGTGGAACTTCCCCATCCTCATGGCCGTGTGGAAGCTCGCGCCGGCGCTGGCGGCCGGCAACTGCGTCGTCCTCAAGCCCGCCGAGCAGACGCCCGCGTCGATCATGGTGCTCATCGAACTGATCGAGGACCTCCTCCCCGCAGGAGTCGTCAACGTCGTCAACGGGTTCGGCGTCGAGGCCGGCGCGCCGCTCGCGTCGAACAAGCGCATCCGCAAGATCGCGTTCACGGGTGAGACGACGACCGGCCGCCTCATCATGCAGTACGCCTCGGAGAACCTCATCCCGGTGACGCTCGAGCTCGGCGGCAAGAGCCCCAACATCTTCTTCGAGGACATCGCGCAGGCCGACGACGCGTTCTACGACAAGGCGCAGGAGGGCTTCACCCTCTTCGCTCTCAACCAGGGCGAGGTGTGCACCTGCCCGTCACGCGCGCTCGTCCAGGAGTCGATCTACGACCAGTTCATGGCCGACGTCGTCGAGCGCACGAAGAAGATCAAGGCCGGTAACCCGCTCGACGACTCGACGATGATCGGTGCGCAGGCCTCCAACGACCAGTTGCAGAAGATCCTGTCCTACCTCGACATCGGCCAGAAGGAAGGCGCGAAGGTGCTCACCGGTGGTCGGCAGGCCGAGTTGGACGGCGATCTGGGCGGCGGCTTCTACGTCGAGCCGACCATCTTCGAGGGCACGAACAACATGCGGATCTTCCAGGAGGAGATCTTCGGGCCGGTCGTGTCCGTGGCGAAGTTCGGCACGTACGACGAGGCACTGAAGATCGCGAACGACACCCTTTACGGCCTCGGCGCCGGCGTGTGGTCGCGCAACGGCAACACCGCCTACCGCGCGGGCCGCGACATCCAGGCCGGCCGCGTGTGGGTGAACAACTACCACAACTACCCGGCGCACGCAGCGTTCGGTGGCTACAAGAGCTCGGGCATCGGGCGGGAGAACCACCTCATGATGCTCGACCACTACCAGCAGACGAAGAACCTCCTCGTCTCCTACTCGGAGAACAAGCTCGGCTTCTTCTGAGCCGACCCGCATCACCGATCAGATCGCAACCACACGAAGGGAAGAGTCATGAGCACCATGCAAGCTGCAGTCGTGGACGTCTTCGGCGAAGACCTGAACGTCAAGGATGTGGAACTGCCGGAACCCGGGCCGGGTCAGGCGCTGGTCAAGCTCATCGCATCGGGGGTGTGCCACACCGACCTGCACGCCAAGGACGGTGACTGGCCGGTCAAGCCCGAACCGCCGTTCATCCCCGGCCACGAGGGAGTCGGCGTCGTCGAGAAACTCGGCGAGGGCGTCACCGAACTCGCCGTCGGCGACATGGTGGGCAACGCCTGGCTCGCCTCCGCGTGCGGCACGTGTGAACACTGCCGCAACGGCTGGGAGACGCTGTGCGAGGAGCAGACCAACGGCGGGTACAGCGTCAACGGCTCGTTCGGGCAGTACATGCTCGTCGACGCCACGTTCGCCGCTCGCATCCCCGAGGGCGCGGACCCCCACGAGATCGCTCCCGTGCTGTGCGCCGGCGTCACCGTCTACAAGGGGCTGAAGGTGACGGAGGTGCGCCCCGGGCAGTGGGTCGTCATCTCCGGCATCGGCGGGCTAGGGCACATCGCCGTCCAGTACGCCAAGGCCATGGGCATGCGGATCGTCGCCGTGGACGTCGCCGACGACAAGCTGGAGCTCGCGAAGAAGCACGGCGCGGAGGTCACGGTGAACGCCGCGGTCGAGGACCCGACGCAGGCCGTCCTCGACGCCACAGGCGGTGGCGCCCACGGCGTCCTCGTCACGGCGGTGCACCCCAAGGCGTTCGGCCAGGCCATCGGCATGGCGCGTCGCGGGGGAACCATCGTGTTCAACGGTCTTCCTCCGGGTGATTTCCCGGCGCCGATCTTCGACGTCGTCCTCAAGGGCCTGACGATCCGCGGATCGATCGTCGGCACCCGGCAGGACATGGTCGAGGCTCTCGACTTCTACGCCCGAGGCCTCATCCACCCGACGTTCAGCAAGCGGAACCTCGACGACATCAACGCGGTGTTCGACGAGATGCACCACGGCAAGATCGACGGGCGCGTCGTCATCGACTACACGACGGAGCGCGAGGAGAAGTGATGAACCTCGAGTCACGAGCCGCTGTGGCCGGCGAGAGCGTCAGCCGGGTCGCATTGACGCCGGACGCCGTCGCTCTGCTGCACCAGCTCGTGGCCGAGCACGGTCGTCTCATGTTCCACCAGTCCGGCGGGTGCTGTGACGGGTCGACCCCGATGTGTTACCCGGCAGGGCAGTTCCGCACGGGTCAGGCCGACGTCCTGCTCGGCACGTTCACCCTTCCGGACGTGGCGGGTGACGATGCGGAACTGGAGTTCTGGATGAGCCGCGAACAGTTCGAGACGTGGAAGCACACTCACCTCACCGTTGACGTCGTCGACGGACGCGGTGGCGGCTTCTCCGTGGAGAGCCCGACCGGAAAGCGCTTCCTCATCCGTTCGGACGTGCTCGGAGGCTGACGGCTCGATCGTCGAGCGCGGGGGCCGTGGTTCGCCACGGCCTCCGCGTTCGGCGTTGTCGGTGTGAGCGTCGGGCGAGGCCGTGCCAGGAGGAGATCGCCGTGGCGTGACGGCTAATCTGTCCGCATGCCAAGCCATCACACGCTCGTCGAGACCGAGGCCGCCGTATCCGGTCGCTTGGCCACCGTCAGCATCAACGCTGACGCGATGCATGCGGTTTCGAGCATCCACCGCGCGGCGAACGCGTCGCGCAATCACATGACGAACACCGTTCTGCGTCCGCACGACCTGTCGTGGACCGGGTTCGTCGTCCTGTGGAGCGTGTGGATCTTCGACAACCCCGAGACGCGTGAGGTCGCCGACAGCGCCGGCATCTCGAAGGCGACGCTGAGCGGGGTCGTCAAGACGCTCAGTGCGCGGGGTTGGCTGACGCGCAGCCAGTCGAGCACGGACAAGCGCTTCGCCCACCTGAGCCTCACCCCGGCCGGCGTGGCCCTCATGGAGGAGCTGTTCCCGCGCTTCAACGCCCTCGAGGAAGAACTCATCTCCGGTCTCACGCCCGAGGAAGTCGACGTCCTGACGAAGGCGCTGCGCAAGGTCGTCACGACGGCCGAGTCCATGAGCGCCGACGGCCCGAGGCCCGAGTCAGGCGTGACTCATGGTTGATTCCGCGCTGGTCCGCCGCCGCCTCGTGGCCCAAGGGTTGGCGACCCGGCCCTTCAGCAGTCCCCACGACGCCGTGGCTGCGTTCGGTGCCATGCAGGGGCAGGACCTGCCGGGCGTCATGGCGTCCATTGCGCTGCGGTTGAGCGAGCCGGGTGGGCGTTTCGGGCTCGACGGCGTCGTGGCCGCCTTCGACGACGGCTCCGTCGTCCGCGGATATCCGATGCGTGGCACTGTCTTCGCCGTGGCCGCCGAGGACGTCCGATGGATGACTGAGCTCTGCGCGGGACCGGCCGTCAAAGCCCAGGTGAGGCGCCGCGCCCAGTTGGAGCTGGACGACGAGCAGATCGCGCGGGCGCAGGAGATTCTCCTGACGCAGTGCACCGCCTCGCCGCGCGGGCTGTCGCGCGGCGACCTCTTCGCCCACTGGGAGGCGGCGGGCCTCGCCCCCGCCGGCGGCCGCGGCTACCACATGCTGTCGTACCTCATCGCGACCGGCGTTGCCGTGTACGGGCCGTGGAACGGTTCGGACAACAACGTCGTGTCAGCTCAGGCTTGGCTGCCCGCCGGGTCGTCGCTCGGGGAACGCTTCAACGGTGACGAAACCGCCGCCATCGCCGAACTGCTGCGCCGATACCTCACGAGCCACGGCCCCGCCACGCTGCGCGACTTCGCCTGGTGGACCAAGCTGCCCATCACGAAGATTCGCCGCGCTTTCGCCACGATCGCAGACGAGTTCGTCGGCGACGACTCCGATGAGGGCCGTTACTGGCGTCAGACACTCGACGACGAGGTGGACGCCGCCGACGGGCTGTTCCTCCTGCCCGGCTTCGACGAGATCGTGCTCGGCTACCCCGACCGGCTGGCCCTGCTCGAAGAGGCACACCATCCGCGACTCGTGCCCGGCAACAACGGCGTCTTCCAGCGCGGCATCATGCACGCGGGCACCATCGTCGGCACCTGGCGTCGCGGCGGGCGTCCCGGCCGACGAGCGCTTGACGTCGTCGGCTTCGACACCTTGCCCCCCGACGTGGCCCACGACGCTGAACGTCTGCACGCCCAGTTCCCCTACCTCGGGGCGTGACGCTGACCGGGCGGGCCGGGACAAGCGCACAGCTTGCCTCGATGCCGTCCCCAGGTACTGCGCAAACCGGGGGCAGATGGGTAACTTCAGTCGGGTGAAACCCGTTCCGGCCGACGCCATGGTCTCGCGGCGCATGCGCGGGCAGCGCCGCCGTGACACGTCACCAGAGATGAGCCTCCGCCGTGCCCTCCACGCCAGGGGACATCGGTACCGAGTCGATGCACCACTGCCAGGTATGCCGGGCCGACGAGCCGATCTACTCGCACAACGACCTCGCCGCCACCCTCATCGACGCAGCCGACGTCGTCGCTGAGCTGCGCTCCCAGGGACTCAGCGCGCTGCTGCACTGCGTCCACGCTCACCACCGCACGCCGTCGGTCGCTCTCGTCTACGCCGTGAAGTACCGCTGGCTGACGACGGACGCCGCGGCCGAGCAGATCCGCCGGGCGCTCGGCGTCACCTCGATCGACGGACTCCTCTGGCAGACCGCGCTGGATGTGGCCCGCGCCATCGAAACGCCCCGCGTCATGACTCCCGCGACGGCGTGACCTGCGGTGGGGACGGGAGGCGTTCCCGTCCCTATCGGCTGCGCCCCTCATGGATGGGCAGACTTCCCTGCGGTTGGGTAGCCACCGCCTCGGCCCAAGGGCAGCAAACTGTGCCCAGCGGCGTGACGTGACGATGCCGCCGTGCTCCCGGTCGGTGCCGACTCGTAGGCTGCGAGAACAACGCACGCACCGGCCGGAGGTCACCATGCCCGCACGCACCGTCACGACCTGGACGCTCGAGATGACGACGCGCCCCGAACTGGCCGCGACGCTGCCCGACGGCGTGCGCATCGACCTCGCCGAGAACATCACCCCGGAGTTTGCGCGCTACCTCTACGCCGTCGTCGGCGGACCGTGGACGTGGACCGACCGCCTCGCCTGGTCACGCGAGCAGTGGCTCGAGGATCTCGGCGTTCCCGGAACGGAGACGTGGGTGGCCTACGCCGACGGCGCCCCCGCGGGGTACGTGCAGATCCAGCCGACGAAGGACGATCAACACCCGGCATCGGTGGAGATTCGTTATTTCGGCCTCGTCGAGGAAGCGATCGGACGCGGCATCGGCCGGGCGCTGCTCGAGCACGGCATCGCCTCGGCGTGGAGCCTCGGCGAGCGCCACGACGACCTGCCTGCGACGTCGCGCGTCTGGGTTCACACGTGCGACCTCGACGGCCCCGCAGCGCTGCCCAACTACGAGAAGCGCGGGTTCACGCTCACCGACGAGAGCGTCGACGAGATGGACTACCCCGACGAGCCGCTCGGCGCGTGGCGCTCGTCGGGCGGACCGGCCTGACGACACCCCGTCGACGTCGCCGTCGCTGGGCAGAGTTTCCTGCGGCTGGGTAGAGGCACACACTGCCCAACCGCAGGGAAGTCTGCCCAAGCGCTGAGAGGGCGCCGAGCAGGAACCGCCTAAGCGCGCTGACGCGCCCGTTCGACGAGGTCGGCGAAGAGCTTCGCCTGCTGCGGGTCGGTGTCGAAGGTGTCCTCCGGGTGCCACTGCACCGCGACAACGCTCGCGCCGCCCGCAATGGTGGCCGCACCGCTCGCACCCTCACCCGCAGCGGCACCGTCCAGCTCCACCGCCTCGGTGACGCCGTCCGACGACCGCGCCACGACGCGCCATCCGGGCGCCACGTCCTTGAGGCACTGGTGGTGGTAGCAGCTGGCGCGCACCTGCGGCACGCCGAGTACTCCCGCCAGGCGCGAATCGGCGTCCACCTCGACGCCCTCGACCCGGTGACGGTGCGCCTCGACGGAGAGTTCGTCGTCCATGTCGAAGTGCAGCGTGCCGCCGAGGGCCACGTTGAGCAGCTGCATGCCGCGGCAGATCGCGAGCGCCGGCACACCGCGCTCGATGACGACGCGTGCCAGGGCGAAGTCGAACGCGTCCTGCTCAACGTCGACGTCGTAGTGCGTCTCATGCAGGGCATCGCCGGTCCAGACCGGCGACACGTCACCGCCACCGGGCAGCAGAATGCCGTCGGCAAAGGCCACACGCTCGGCGACCTCGTCGACGAAATCCTGTGTCAACGCACTGAATCCACGCGATGGGTCGATGCGCCGGTCGGCCGGTATGTCGTGGCCGACGGGCGCCACCGGGTGGATGACGACCGGCTCGCCACCCGCTGCCCACACGGCGTCGAGCAGCCTGCGCGCCGTCACGTCGGCGCCGAACCGCAGCGCCGATGCCGACGCCGAGAACCGCGCCGGGATGGCGATGATGGGCCGACCCATGGCCCCTCCTTCGTTGACGATCACATCGAGCCCCGGCTCAAGGTACCGAACCGGCTCCATGACGATTCGGCACCTCAATCAGGGCGGTTCAGGTGCGATGGCGCCACGACGCTTCGTCGCACCCTGAAGCCGAAACCTGAGCGGGCCGGGGCAAGCGCCCCGGCCCGAACGATCAGGGCTGCGGCGGCTTCGGCTTGCGGATGCCGCGGAACTCCCAGTCGCCACCCTGGGCGGTGGAGAGAACTTCCTCGGACTCGGTCACCTGAGCGCCGACGTCGGTGCGGATCGGCGTCGGGCCCGTGACGATGTGATTGCGCAGCGTGCCGAGACCCTCGACCTCGACCTCGACGACGTCACCCGGGTACACCGTGCGCGAGATCGCGGGCGTGCCCGAGAGCAGCAGGTCGCCCGGCTGCAGAGTGATGGTGCGGGCGATGTCGGCGACGAGGTAGTGCATGTCCCACTCCATCTCGTCGGTCGTGCCGTCCTGCTTCACCTCGCCGTTGACGATGGTGCGGATGCGCTTGCCGCGGAAGTCCCACCCCTCGACGATGCCCGGGCCGACCGGACAGAGCGTGTCGGCGCCCTTGACGCGCAGCATCGAACCGGAGTCGGTGTCACGGAAGTCGTGCAGGCCGTAGTCGTTGGCCACGGTGTAGCCGCGGATGTAGTCCCCGGCTTCCTCGGGCGAGATATTGCGGCACGTCTTGCCGATGACGATGGCGATCTCGCCTTCGTAGTTGAGCCACTTGCAGCCCTCGGGTCGCACGACAGCACCCTCGTGCGTGTTGAGCGCGGAGACCGGCTTGTGGAAGTAGGTGGGCGCCTTCGGCAGCGACGTCATCATTTCCTCGACGCGGCTGCGGTAGTTGAGGTGGACGCAGACGATCTTGCTCGGCGTCACCGGCGGCAGGTGCGTGGCGTCGGCGATGGCGATGCGGCGGCCGTCACCGGCAACGAGCTCGTCCCCCTCGACGACGACGTCGACGGGGTTGCCGTCGAGCAGGATGCGACGGAATTCCTTGGTGGCCATGGTGATTACTCCTCGAAGTTCTCGGGTGGTCAGCCGGCGGCGGGCAGGTCGGGGATGTGCTCGGGTCCGGCTTCCTCAGCGGCTGCGGCAGCCTTCTGACGCTTGACGTCGTCGTCGATGTCGGTGCGGCGCGGCGCCGGGAAGCCGCCGTCGGGCTGGTCGAACCACAGGTGCACCTGCCCGGTGCCCACCGAGTTCTCGTACTCGCCGTACTGGCGCGACGTGGCGGTACAGTCGCCCTCGCCGAGGGCGCCGATCATCATGAGGTAGTGCCCGAAGCGGGCCTCGGGCTTGTAGCGGTAGAACTCGTCCATCGTGTCGAGCACGCGGGCGTGGTCGCCCTGGCCGAACCACTCCATCCGCTGCAGATCGGCCTGGTAGGCCTCCTGAGAGAAGATGTGCTTCGGGTCGGCAGCCTCGTGGTCGCGCAGCTTGCGCAGCGGGTGGAACGTGTGGCTGAGCGCGCCGCTCGCGATGAGCAGCACCTTGCGGTCGCTCTCACGAATGGCGTCGCCGAGCGCACGCCCGAGGCGCAGGTTGTCCTCCATGTCGGCCGTCTGGCACACGCCGATGGAGATCCAGCGCTTGTCGTCGAGCCCCTTGCCGAGGTACTCCCACATGTTCGTCGTCGCGTAGAAGATCGGCAGCGAGTGGTCGTCGATCGCGGTGATCCACGTGCCGTGCTCGTCGGCCTTGCTCGCGATGAGGTGCGCGAGTTCCGGGTCGCCCGGGAAGTCGTAGTGACGGCGCGTCATGCCGCGCGGCAACTCCTCCGACGTGAACAGCCCCGAGCGGCGGTCCTGCGCCGTGACGACGAACTCGACGGTGGTTGCCCAGTGGCTGTCGAGCACGACGACGGTGTCGTAGTCGAGCGTCTCGAAGACCTCCTTGCGCAACTGCTCGAGCCCGGCGACGAGCGTCGAGTCCTCACCGTGGTTCAGGCTGCGGCGGATCTCCTCCGGCAGCATGATCGTCGGAACGTGCGCGAGCAATCCCGCGCCGACTACCTCACCCATCGG
Source organism: Dermacoccus sp. 147Ba (assembly GCF_004151355.1). Classification (NCBI taxonomy): domain Bacteria; kingdom Bacillati; phylum Actinomycetota; class Actinomycetes; order Micrococcales; family Dermacoccaceae; genus Dermacoccus; species Dermacoccus sp. 147Ba. The sequence continues at coordinate 23,245 of NZ_SEHL01000009.1, read as the reverse complement.
CCCATTCCTCTCTCTGCCCCGCCGCCGGTGACGACGTCCGTCGTCAGCCGTGTGCGGGCGTTTCGTCGTGTCAGTTCGATGCGGGCGCGAAGACGGAGTTCTTCACGTCGCAGTAGAAGTCGAAGCTCCAGATGCCACCCTCGCGCCCGATGCCGGACTGGCCACTGCCGCCGAACGGCGCGCCCAGGTCACGCACGAAGAAGCAGTTGACCCAGACGGTGCCCGCGCGAAGCTGCGCGGAGACCTTCTCGGCACGCTCCGGGTCGGACGTGACGAGCGTGGCAGCGAGCCCGAAGCGTGTGTCGTTCGCCTTGGCGACGCCCTCGTCGTCACCGGAGAACGTCTCGATCGTGAGCACCGGGCCGAAGACCTCCTCGGTGAGGATCTCCGAGCCCTCCGGGCAGTCGGCGAGGATCGTCGGCTCGTAGAAGAGGCCGCCGAGTTCCGTGTTGGGGCCGCCGCCGGTGAGCACCGTGGCGCCGTCGGCCTTGGCGCGCTCGACGAAGCCGTCGATCGTCTCGAAGTGCTTGCGCGTGATGAGCGCCGAGACATCGGTCTCGAGGTCGCGCGGGTCGCCCTGCTTGAGCGTCTTCGACTTCTCGACCACGCGCTTCGTGAACTCCTCGGCGATGGCCTCGTCGACGAGGATGCGCGAGCCCTTGAGGCAGACCTGGCCGGCGTTGTCGAACTGCTCGACGGCGATGTCGACGGCCGTGTCCATGTCGGCGTCGGCGAGCACGAGCAGCGGCGACTTGCCGCCGAGTTCGAAGCTGAGCGGCACGATGTTCGGCGCGGCAGCGGCGGCAATGACGCCGGCCGTCGGCACCGAGCCGGTGAAGCACAGGCGGTTGATGTCCGGGTGACGCGTGAGCGGCGCGCCCGCGTCCACACCAGTGCCCTGGACGACGTTGAACACGCCGGCCGGAAGGCCTGCTTCGTGGGCGATGTCGGCGAGCAGCGACGCCGTGAGCGGCGCCCACTCCGGCGGCTTGAGGACGACGCAGTTACCCGCGGCGAGCGCCGGGCCGATGCGCCACGTGGCCAGCATGAGGGGCGCGTTCCACGGCGTGATGATGGCGACGACACCCGCGGGGTCGTACGTGATGCGCTCGCGGTGGCCGCGCCCGGCGACCTCCATGTCGGGGTGCTCGAGATCCTTCTCGAGGTAGTCCGCGAAAAAGCGGAAGTTCATCGCCACACGCGGCATGACGCCACGCAGGTGGCTGCGAAGCAGCGCGCCGTTGTCACGCGTCTCGACCTTGCCCAGCTCCTCGACGCGGGCCTCGATGCCCTCGGCAACCTTGCGCAGGACGGCGGCGCGCTCGGCGGGGCTCGTCTTCGACCAGGCGGGGAACGCCTTGCGAGCTGCGGCGACCGCGGCGTCGACCTCGGCCTCACCGGCGGCACTGACCTCACCGATGACCGACTCGTCGATCGGCGAGACGGTGGTGAACGTGGCGCCGTCGGCGCTCGCGACGCGCTCGCCGCCGATCCAGTGCCGGGTGTCGACCTCGACACCCTCGACGGTGATCTTCTCCGGGTTCGCCATGACGCTCCTCGCCGTTCGTGTGGGTGGTGACATGAGTCACAGTAGCAATCGTTCGGGCCCAAACGTATCTGACGGCCGAGGCTTTTGGAAGCGCGTCAAGACCCCGCGGAGAGCGTCGAAAGGACGCTTCGGAAATTTTCCGACGAAATGCTGTGGCCCAGGTCACACCGTGCGCTACCGTGAGCCTCACGCAGATCGTTCGCTCCCTAACGAGTGGGGTGACTCGGAGTGAACGTGCGTAACACCCCGGCCCGCGACACGCGGCGTCACGGGCCGGGGTGCCTCCCCACGCAACCCCCTGGCGAAAGGCGATGCCATGAGCAGCGCACCACTTCACGACGACGCACGCGAGCGCGCGACGTCCGGCGACGAACACAGGCTGCGCAGCGGCCGACTCGGCTCGGTCGCCATCGCATTCATCGTCGTTTCGGCGGCGGCACCTCTGACCGCCATGGCCGGCGGAGCCCCCGTCGCGATGCTGCTCGGCAACGGCCCCGGCATACCGTTCGCCTACCTCATCGTCAGCGCCCTGCTGCTCCTCTTCGCCGTCGGGTACACGGCCATGGCACGCCACCACACGAGCACGGGCGCCTTCTACGCGTACGTCGCGCGTGGCCTCAAGCAGCCCGCCGGTGGCGCGGCCGCGTGGATCGCGCTGCTCGGCTACAACTCGATGCAGATCGGCCTCTACGGACTCTTCGGCGCCGCCGCCGCGAGCTTCTGCGCGGAGACCCTCGGGTTCAACCCGCCGTGGTGGGCGTGCTCGTTCGTCGCCTGGGCGATCATCGGCGTCCTCGGCTACCGCCAGGTCGACCTCTCGGTCAAGGTGCTCGGCATCCTCGTCGCCCTCGAGTTCCTCATCGTGCTCCTGCTCGACGTCGCGATCGTCGGCAAGGGCGGCAACGGAGGCACCGGCGGCTTCGCCTCGAACCTGTCGATGGAGCCCTTCAGCTTCGGCGCCCTGACGAGCGGTTCGCTCGCCATCGCGCTGCTGTTCAACTCCGCCAGCTACATCGGCTTCGAGTCGACGACGATCTACTCCGAGGAGGCGAAGGACCCGCGCCGCACGGTGCCCCGCGCGACCTACCTCGCCGTCATCGTCATCGGCGTCTTCTACTCGATCACGACGTGGCTCATGGTGAGCGCCCAGGGCCCCTCGACGCTCGTGTCGCACCTCGGCGAACTCAAGCCCGACCCCACCGTCTTCCTCTTCGAGCTCGGCGGTACCTACCTCGGCTCAACGGCCACGCAGGTCATGTCGCTGCTGTTCGCGACGTCGGTGTTCGCGGCCCTGCTCGCCTTCCACAACGCGGTGGCCCGCTACCTCTACGCCCTCGGGCGTGAGGGGCTCGTGCCGCGCAAGCTCGGCCACACGCACGCGCTGCACCTGTCGCCCCACATGGGCTCGATGAGCCAGACGGCCCTCGCCGCCGTCGTCCTGCTGCTCTTCACGGTGACGGGTCAGGATCCGGTGCTCAACCTCTTCACCTGGCTGACGCAGCTCGGCACGCTCGCCATTCTGTTCCTCATGTCGCTCGCGTCCGTCGCCGTCGTCGCGTTCTTCGCGCGCTACCGCGGCGAGCGCCGCAAGGCCGCGGCCGACGAGGCCGTGACGGCGGACGTCGCCACCGCAGGAACCGGGGCCGGCGGAATGTGGCGGACGGCCGTGGCCCCCGCGCTCTCCGCGGTCTTCATGGGCGCGGTCGCCGTGTACGCCACCTCGCAGTTCGGCAACCTCATCGGCAACCCGGAGAGCGCTCTTCGCTGGGTGTTGCCGGGCCTCATCCTCGTGGCGGTCGTCGTCGGCATCATCTCGGCGGCGGCGCTCAAGAAGCGCGACCCCGAGCGTTGGGCCCTCATGGGCAAGGACCGGGTCGACGAGCTGGTTCCCGACCACCACTGACGGCGTTCGCACACACCCGTGCCCGGGCCGATGATCGGCCCGGGCACGGGTGTGTGTGCGTCAGTAGCGGTTCTTCGGCAGCGAACCGATCTTGTACTGCTCGATGTGAACGTCCTTGGCGACGGGGGCCGTGCCCGACAGGGGCGTCGGCTGGCTCCACGTGCCGTTGAGCTTGCATTACTGCTGCGTGCCCTTGAACGTGACGGTGTTGAAGCCGTGCGTCGCGCGTCCGACCATGCCGGGCTTGATGTCGTAGGGGCCGATCTCCTGACCGGTCGTCCACGACGCCTCGTAGGAGAAGCCGGGCTTGATGGCCTGGGTCCACGTCGCGGCGAGGTTGCCGCCGCCGGTCATGCCGTCCTTGCTGCCCGAGCCCATGAGGCCCGCGGTGAAGGAGCGGCCGAAGTCGCCGTCGATCTTCATCGTCAGCGTCTGGGTGGACGACAACGTCTGCGTGAGCGGCACGCTCGAGTCGGAGTCGTTCGTCGTCTGCACGGCGCCCATCGGCGTGAACGACGTCTTCACGCTCGTGATGTGCGTGCGGTACTGCGACCAGGGGTTGCAGACCGGGTTCGGGTTGGAGGCGTTGGGCTTGATCGGGCCGGCGTTCTTGATGTGCCAGATGTCGACGTTCTCGGTCGACGCGTCAGCCTGCGCCGGGGCCGCGGCGAAGCCGGTGGCGACGGTGGCGGCCGCGGCGAACGTCGCGAGGGTGCGCTTGATGGTCGTCATGGTTCCTACCTCGTGTCGTGGGGTCGAAGTGCGGGGTGGGCCGATCAGAGGTCGGCGTCGTAGGTGAAGGTGCCGCCCTTGATCGTGACGACGTGCTCGATCTCGACGAGCTCGCCCGCCGACGTGTTGGCGCGGCTCGTGTACGTCATCGTGCGCGACGGCGCCGTGACGGAGACGCGGTAGCGCATCGTCGCGGAACGTTGGCCGTCGGCGGAGATCGGGGCGCCCGACCAGGTGCCGTAGATGCCCTGGCCCGGGGCGAGGGTCTTCGTCAGCTCGACGTTGGCGACGCCGTTCTTACCGGCCGACGCGTTCGTCGCGCCGGCGTACTTCACCGACGACGAGGCGAGCGACGGGGTGGCCGTCGTGCTCACGTACGACTGGTAGCCCTTGCGGCCACCCTCGTTGGCCGGGTTCTTCACGACCTGCCATCCGACCTGTACCGAGTAACCCTTGGGCAGCGAGTAGGCGCTCTCATTGGCGACGGGGAACTGGCCCGCCGTGAGCGAGCCCGGAACCGACGCGTCGGAGTAGACGCTGGAGTTCGACTGGTCGATCGTCTCGTGCTGCGTGACGTGGCGGACCTGCGGCTCGGCGGACGCCGTGGCGCCGTGGCGCCGGCGCCGATGCTGGCGAACGCGACGGCGACGGTGGCCGCAGCGGCCGTCGTGCGGCCCCATGAACGGACGTGCATGTGCTCCTCTCCAAGATGAATCCCCGACCGCGAGACGGCCGAGGCGCTCGAACATGGACGACCGTACAAGAAGGAATCGACCGAGTTTCCGCGGGTTTTTCGTGAGGACTCTCACACTTGATCGGAGAGCGATGGGCTTTCATCCCGCGTCGAGGAGGGCGCCTCCGAGCAGTCACGACGCGTTCATCGCAGGTTCACCGTCGAGTGATTTCCCGCGCGCGAACGGCCGTCGCGCTGTGAGCAGGTTCACGCGCTCGGATGGCCGATCGCTCGCCGTTTCGGCAGACTGGAGCCAAGATTCGGCCCCGACGAAAGGCAACGTCATGTCGCACGAGATGGTGTGGACGAAGATCCACGACGAGCGCGAGGCTCTCCTCGCCGAGCTGGAGCAGCTCTCCGACGAGCAGTGGCGCAGCCCGTCGCTGTGCGAGGGCTGGACGATCCAGGACGTCGTCGCCCACCTCGCTTCCGGCGCCTCGACGTCGAAGGCCGACGTCGCCAAGCTCGTGCTCAAGCACAAGGGCGACTTCCAGGCCGTCACCGACGCCGGCGTGGCCGAGTACTCGAAGGGCAAGCCCGCCGAGACGCTCGCCGCGTTCAAGGCCGTGCTCCACGAGCGCACCGCCCCGCTGAGCGGCGAAGCGATGCTGGGTGACACGCTCGTGCACGCCGAAGACATCCGCCGTCCGCTCGGGCTCACCCGCGAGTACCCGCTCGAGACGCTGCGTGAGCTCGGCGACTACTACAAGGATTCGAGTGGCCTCGGTGTGAAGAAGCGCATCGACGGCCTGCACCTCATGGCCACGGACCAGAAGTGGGATCACGGCAAGGGTGAGATCGTCCAGGGCCCGTTGCTCGCGCTCATCATGACGATGACGGGCCGCGCCGAGTACCTTGACGACCTCGCCGGCGACGGCCTGCCCGAGTACCGCGCCCGCCTCACGAAGTAACGGGGCGCCGCTCACGAACGCAGGGCGCTCGTCTCCGACATTCGTGTCGGCGGCGGGCGCCCTTCGTCATCCCCTGACGAATGTCATGGGGCGTTCGTGACACCAACCCCGGGCTGCGCGACCACCACGGGGGAAGAGTGAAGACATGAAGACCAACCAGCCCATGACCACCGCGCAGAAGTTGCTCGCAGTCTCCGGCACCCTGGCGCTCATCACGTTCTTCGTGCTCGGCTTCGCCTTCCACGCGTGGGAGATCGCGTGGGTGGTTTTCCTCGTGCCCGGCCTGCTGCGCCGCTGGGTGAGTTTCGACGAACCGAAGGAGAACCCTCGCAGCGGCTACGGCATTGACGACGACGGAACGCCCAAGCCCTACCCCTACACGTGAGGCCACTCAGTAGCGCGAAAGTGGCGGGCCGCCCTGGCCGTAGGCCTGCGGCGGTGTGTACCGGGGCGGAGCGAGGGCACCCTCCGGCACGATCTCCTTGCCCAGGGGGAACAGCGCGAGCGGGATCATCTTGAGGTTCGCCCACGCCAACGGGATACCGATGATCGTCACCGCGAGCGCGATGGCCGTGCCGATGTGCGCGAGCGCGATCCACAGGCCGGCCAACACGAACCAGATGACGTTGCCGATCATCGACGCCGCGCCGGCGGTCGGCTTGTCGATGTAGGTGCGGCCGAAGGGCCAGGCCGCGAAGTTGGCGATGCGGAACGACGCGATGCCGAACGGAATCGTCACGATGAGAATGCACATGACGAGAGCCGCGACCGCGTACGCGATCCACAGCCAGAAGCCGGCCAGCACAAACCAGATGATGTTGAGCAGCGTCTTCACGCGGCCTCCCCCAGTGGTGATCAGTAGTGCGAGAAGTCAGTTGCCTGCGAGGAACGCGGGCACGCGGTCTTTCGGGCGCCCGATGATGGCGCGGTTGCCACGCACGAGCACGGGGCGCTGCATGAGCTTCGGGTGCTCCGCGAGGAGGTCGGCCACCTGGTCGGGCGCCGCGACGTCGGCGTCGGTGAGGCCGAGCTCCTTGAACGTGGCATCACGTCGCACGAGGTCAGTGGGTGCGTCCTCGAGCTTGCCCAGCAACTCGAGCAGGGCCTCACGGGTGAGGGGCTCCTTGAGGTACTGGAGGACCTCGACGTCGACGTTCGCCTCCTGCGCCGCGTCGAGGGCGGCGCGTGACGTCGAGCAGCGCGGGTTGTGCAGAACGGTGGTCTCAGCCATGCCCCTGACGCTACCCGTCGCCACCGACAACCCGATGGGAACGCCGATTCCCCCGATGTCGCGCGGCGGAGGGGCCACACTCCATCGGGGGAATCGGGCTATGACTAATCGCCCTTGACGTTGACGATCTGACGCAGCGTGTGCCGGATCTCGACGAGGTCGGCGGCATCCGCCATCACCTGGTCGATGTCCTTGTACGCGCCCGGGATCTCGTCGATGAACGCATCGGTGTCGCGGTACTCGATGCCCTTCATCGCCTCCCGCAGCTCGTCACCAGTGAAGCGCTTGCGCGCCGCAGAACGGGAGAACGCACGACCCGCACCGTGCGGCGACGAGTTGAGCGAGAGCGCGTTGCCCTTGCCGACGACCACGTACGACGCCGTACCCATCGAGCCCGGAATGAGACCCGGACGCCCTGCCTCGGCGTTGATCGCGCCCTTCCGTGAGAGCCACACGTTCTTCCCGAAGTGCTTCTCCTGCTCCGTGTAGTTGTGGTGGCAGTTGATGCGCTCAAGCTCTGTCACCGGCTCGCCCACCCACTCGGCGTACTGGCGCACGACGCGGTCCATCATTTCCTCGCGGTTGAGGAGCGCGAAGTGCTGCGCCCAGCGCAGTTCACGGATGTAGGCGTCGAACTGCGGCGTTCCCTCGACGAGGTAGGCGAGGTCACGGTCGGGCAGCTGGATCCAGTTCGTCCGGCAGTACGCCTCGGCCGCCTTGATGTGGTGCTGGGCGATGCGGTTGCCGACACCTCGCGAACCGGAGTGCAGGAAGAGCCACACCCGGTCCTCCTCGTCGAGCGAGATCTCGATGAAGTGGTTACCGGAACCGAGCGAGCCGAGCTGGAGCTTCCACTTCTTCGCGTACGCGGCCGGGTCGAACCCGGCCTCTTCGGCCATCGTCTCGAGCTCGTCGAGGCGCACCTGCGTGTGCTCTCGGCTGATCTTGCGGTTGGCCCCACCCGCCGAGAGCGGGATGGCGCGCTCGATCGCCTGACGCACGGACGCACGCTCGGTGGGCAGATCCGCCGCCGTGTGCTGCGTACGGACGGCGATCATCCCGCACCCGATGTCGACGCCGACAGCGGCCGGGATGATGGCCCCGAGCGTCGGGATGACCGAGCCGACGGTCGCGCCACGGCCGAGGTGGGCATCCGGCATGAGGCAAGGTGCGGGAAGACGAACGGCATCGACGCCGTGGTGACGGCCTGCTCGCGGGTCGAATCCTCAAGGATCGAGGCCCAGTTGAAGAGGGTCGGGGAAATGCGCTCCATTGTTCTTTCTCCTTGCGGTCACCCTGCACCGCAACGGAGTACGGAGCAAGGTCAGGTTTCGGGTGCCACCTTCGTGGCGGTGATCGTGTACGTGGCGGCGAGACGTTCCGGCGCTTCGGCGAGCTGCCATTCGCCGGCGCCGATCTCGACCATCTGGCCGGGCATCGCGTTCCAGGGGACGCTCTGGTGTTCGGTGAACGAGTCGAGGCGCAGGCCCGCCTTGAGCAGCGCGGTGATGATCTCGCCGAGCCCGTGATTCCACTCGTGCGTGATCGTCGCGTTGAACTCGCCCTCGGTCTCGACGTAGGTGCCGCCGTCGTCGAACACGAGTGGCTCGGGCATCTCGAAGTAGGGGAATTCGAGCGCTGGGCCGGTGAACTCGCCGTCCGCGAGGGTGCGCTGCCCGGTGGCTGGGTTGTCGCCCATTGCCCAGAGCATGGGGTGCCCCTCGCGGATGAACAGTCGCCCGCCTGGTCGTAGCAGCTCAGCCACCACGGCGGCCCACCGTTCGACGCTCGGCAACCAGCACAACGCGCCGATGCCGGTATAGACGAGGTCGAACTGCTGTCGTTCGAACGCGGCCGGAGCGTCGTAGACATCGGACTGAACGAACCGGATGTCGCGGTGCCCGGCGCGCTCGGTGATGCTGCGCGCCTGCTCGAGCGACGCCGTCGAGAAGTCGAGACCCGTAAGGGACGCTGCCCCGAGACGCGCCAACGAGAGTGTGTCCGTGCCGATGTGGCACTGCAGGTGCACGACGTCGAGGCCCTCGATCGAGCCGAGACAAGGTCGGTCGAACTCGACGACGCCACTGAGGGCGTCGGGGTCGTCGATGAAGCGCTGGACGGCGTAGTCGGGGCTCGAAGCGTGCGCGGCGGCGCGCTCGTCCCAGTTGGCCTGATTGTGCGAGCGGGAGTTCTCCCACGTCGCGTCGGCGCTGGGAGAACTCGTGGTGAAGGAGTTCATGGAAGAGAGTCTGACGCAGGTGATCCCGGTGCGCGACCGAATATCTCCGACGATGTTGCCTCGGAAACGCGGCACGGGTGCCGCGGTCACCGCTCATCATCGGGAAGTTGGAGAAAACCTCCAAAGACGCCCGTCCGACGTTGGCGGTTCTTCGGATGATCCGGCCACACGTCCTGGGATTTCATGGAAGCGACCGCTGCACCGATCAGGAAGAGACAGACGATGACGACGCTTCGTGGCATCACCTTCCCCGCGCCCGACACCGCGGAGAGCGCTGACGCCGAGCGCCCCACCACCCCGACCGTTCGGGGCATCGTCACCGACGCCGTCCGCGGCAGCGACGCGGTCCTCGCCGCACGCGTGGAGGGCGCGAAGAACTGGCGCGAGGCCTACCTCGCCGCGGTTCGCGACCTCACGATGACGACGGCCTCCACGCCGCAGGCCGCCGTCGACATCGCCCGCGCGGGGCTCGACTCCGCCTACCGCCGCATGCACGTCGTCGGGGACGACGGCCACGAAACACCACTCGCCGAGTGGGCCTTCGACGACGCCGTCGAAGCGGCTCACGGCACGTACGAGATTCGCACGATCGACGGTCGCAAGCCTCGGGTCGAGGCGTTGGCGGTGCCCTACAAGGGACGCGATCTCACGGGCCACGACCTCGAGCGTCAGCTCGACACGTGGGTGGCCAAGGGCGTCATCGAGGCCTCGTGCGCCGAAGCGGTCAAGCGCGTCATCAACCACCCGGAATGGCTGAGCCTGCCCGGTCACGTCCTCGCGAGCGTCGGCGCGGGCGCCGAGATGGGCCCCACCGACATGCTGTCGCGCTGGGGCGCACGCATCCTCGCCGTGGACATTCCGCGCGTCAGCGAGCGTCTCGCGAAGTTCGCCGAGGCCGGGGCGGGCAGCATCACCCTGCCCGTCAGGGACGGCGAGGCGGGTGCCGACATCGTGGCCGACCCGGCCGGTGTTGCAGCCTGGTTCGCCGACAACGCCGGCGACGACACGATCGTCTTCGGCATGCACGCCTACGCCGACTCGGGCATGCACATCCGCCTCACGCTGGCGGCCGACGCCATCGGCCAGTACCTGCAACGCATGCGCCCCACCACGGTCCTCGCGTACCTCGCCACTCCGACGGACGCCTTCGTCGTGCCGCAGGAGATCGTCGACGCCTCGCGGGGACGCTGGCAGCGTCACGGCAGTCGCGGCGTCGCGAAGAAAGGGCTACGACTGGCCTCGCGGGGCCAGCTGTTCAGCGAGCCGTACCCCAAGCACTCGCACGTGGCCGACTGCCTCGTCGCGCAGCAGGGCCCGAACTACGCCGTCGCGAAGCGACTGCAGCGCTGGCGTGCTGTGGCGGCGGAGGCCGACGGCAAGCGCGTGTCGTTCAACGTCGCCCCGGCCACGCTAACGCGATCGGTGACGAAGAACCCCGTCCTACGTGCGGCGTACGGCGGCGCCCACCACTTCGGCGTCGAGGTCTTCGCCCCCGAGACGAGCCGCGCCCTCATGGCCGCGCTGCTCATGCACGACGTCATGCGTGATGACCTGGCGCCCGGCGAGGCGCCGCACCGCGACTACCCGGAGGCACTCTTCAGCGACGGCGCCGCTCACGGCGGGCTGTGGCGGACGGCGTGGGCCCCGCGTTCCGCGCTCGGCGTGGCCGCCGTGCTCGGCCTGCCCAAGGTCGTGCGCCGCTGACACGCGCACCGGCTTCGAGCATCTCGGCCCGACGACGCGCACACGTTTTCCGTTGATCACCTCACGACGTGCAACCCAAACCTTGATCGAGCGTCCTACTTCTGTCAGGACTGTCGATCAGCTTTGGAGTTCGTGTGGCGACCTTCGCTCTTCGTCGTGCCCTCGTGCGCACTTTCGCTCCGGTGAACCTCGTCTCGTCCAGCACCCGTACGGCGGCTGCAACGGGTGCCGCGAGCCGCACCCCTGAGCGCCCGTTCGTCCCGTCGCTGGCGAGTGAATGGATCGGTGAACAGGCCGAGCACGTGCGCGTGCCGGTGGAGATCGTCGCCATCACCGACATGGGTCATCGAATTCAGCGTTATCTCGTCCGCCAAATCGGCACTCACAATTTGCTTGAATGGTCATCAGCCCGCCGCTACGGATTCCGCGTGGGCGATCGAGTGAAATTGTCCGGCCGCGTACAGGCCCACATCCGTCGTGACGATGTCTGCATCACGACGCTCCACGAGTGCTTCAACCCGCTGAGGATGACCTGATGTTCGGCCCCTTGACCCTCTCCCGCGTCTCCGCGCAACGTCGCGGCGCGGCCCGCGACGACCGGTTCGCCGGGGTCGCTGCCGGCCCGGCCGAGCAGGATTCCACCCGCACAACGTCGTCGGGCTACCTCGGCGAGGTCGGCGAGCCCTTCGAGATCGTCGTACGCGTTGCCGGCACCACCCCCCGCCACGCGCAGGACGGCCCGGACATCGTGCGCCACTGCTTCCGCACCGTCGACTCGGGTCTCGCCCTGTGCTGCCCGCTGCCGAACACCCAGCACCTCCGCCTCGGCAGCGTCGTTCGCGTGCGCGGCTCGGTGACGGGGCAGCGCACCCAGGGCATCAACGACGTCACGGAGATCAGCGCCGAGTCGATCGAACGCATGGGCTGAAGCCTGCACGCCTCACCTCGTCGGCGCCCTTCGCGATTCGTCGTGGAGGGCGCCTCGTGCGTCATCGTCAGCGACGCGCGCCGGGTGTGTTGTCCTCACCGCGAACGGACGGGGCGTTGTCCTCGCCGCGCGCCGTGGGGGCGTTGTCCTCACCGTGCTTCGCGGTGACCGGGTGGCTCACAGCGTTGGCCGCCCCCGCGGAGAGGGCGACGAAGGATCCGGCGACGAGCATCGAAGCAGCCGCTGCGGTGAGTCGTTTCATGGTCTCTCCTCGAAGAAAGCCGCCACCGTGGTGCGCCGGCGTCCGGGAACGGAGTCTGACCTTCTCACCTCGACGGGAGTGAAATCGAGCGTGCATCGAAAAGTGAACCGAGAATTTTTCGCGGTCCTGCTTTCCGGTCCGTCACCACCTGAACAACACGGCCGAACACCGCGATCCGTCCCAAATTGGACACCTTGGGCTCACGCTTCAGACCGTCGTCAGCTTCCCCCGATCCACCTGACGTTCGGTGGCATGGCGATCCGCCGCTCGAACAGCAAGGTAGGCCGCGAACGCGCACCCGATGCCAAGGAGGCCACCAAACACGATGTCGCTGAAGTGGTGCATGCCGCGGTAGAGACGTGCGGCGCCCACGCCGAACGGAGAGAGGACGCACAGCGTCTGCACGGTGCGTCGCAGAGCCGAGTTCTCGATACGCGTCGCGAGCATCGCGAGTGACCAGAACAGCGCGAACGAGGCGGCCGTGTGGCCGCTGGGAAAGCTGGAGGTCGGCGGCGCGTTGTCGAGCCGACCGACCTCGGGGCGCGGTCGGCCGACGAGGTGCGTCACGGGCACGAAGACGCTCGCTTCGAGACTGATGGCGAGCAGCGGCACGACGCTCAGCCACCACTTCCGCGTCAGCGCGAGAAGAGCGAGCCCGATGACGATCGCTCCGCCGATCGTGAACCAGGTGTCGTTGACCGTCGAGACGACCTTCGTCACGGTGTTGAGCACACCGTCACGCTCGGCGGCCACCTTCTGCGAGATGCGCTCTTCGGACGGCACCTCGTGGAACACCGTCATGAGGGCCTTGCCGATACCGAGCAGGAGCCCGAACATCACGAGCGCCGGAAGAACGGCGCGAAGCAGTACCGATCGCAGCACCTCGTGGACGGTGGGCCGAGCGGCGCGCGTGTTCGCAGCGGGTCCAACCGCCATCACGCCGGCTCCTTCGTCGCTCGCGGTCGGTGACTGAACCCGATGAACGAAGCCACCGACAGCCCGCACCCCAGCAGAACGCCGGCCGTCACGTCACTCGGGTAATGGACGCCGAGGAAAACACGGTCGAGGGCCGTGAGCACGGCGATGACGGCGGCGCCCGCGACGAGAAGGGCACGCAGCGCGAGCGCCCTTTCGCGCACGAGCGGCCAGAGCATGATGAGGCTCGTCGTGAGCATCATGGCGACGTTGAACGCGTGCCCGCTGGGGAAGCTGTAGCCCGGCGCGTGGGCGACGGGATCGTCGATGAGGGGCCGCGCACGCTCGACGACGAGCTTCGCCTGGAGGCCGAGGTTCCAGCCGACGAGCATCGTCGCGACACCCCAGATGGTGCGTCCGCGAAGACGCCGGTGCCACGTCCACAGCGCAATCGGCACGGCCGCGATGTAGACCCGCATCGGGTGGAGCCACCACTGCCACGCCTCGAGCGCCGGGAGGAAACCCCGCTCGCGCGTGACGTTCGTGGCTGCGAGGACGGCGCGTTGGTCGGCGTCGACGATGGGCGACCAGTGACGTGTGACCAGCACGGCTAGGACGACAACGGGCAGGCAGAGCACTGCGGCTGCGAGGGCACCGCGCACGAGGCGGGGCAGGACGACGCGGACGAACCACGCGCCCGACGTTGCTGGGGACACGCCGTCAGGGTACGCGCGGCGAACTGAGACGCCGCCGCGCTCGGTGATTCCTGGCCGCGGACGATTCGGACGAATTCGCCCACAGGAATCCCACAGAGCCACCCAGTGGCCCGCAAAGAGCGGGCCGGGAGTTTGGTCTCGTCACGGTCGCACTCGGCGGCCGTCGAACGGACCCAAGGATCAGCGATGACGACGACCACCCCGGCGCGGTTGCTGCGGCGATCACGCAGCGACACCGCGCCTCATGACAAACACCTGACGGACGGCGCGTCACGCACGAACGCCGTCACGGGCCAGACCTCGAGCCGTGGGCGCGCGGCCACTCTCCTGCGCGGCAGGCAGGACGACCCGACGTGGGCGCGTCCCGCGCTCTTCGCGCTGCTCGCGTTCGCCGCGTTCGTGTACTTGTGGGATCTGACGAACTCCGGCTACGCCAACGAGTTCTACGCCGCCGCAGTGAAGTCGGCGACCCAGGACGCGAAGGCCTGGCTCTTCGGGTCGCTCGATGCGAGCAACGCCATCACGGTCGACAAGCCCCCGGCGTCACTGTGGGTCATGGGCCTGTCGGCTCGGATCTTCGGCTTCTCGAGCTTCTCCCTCCTCCTGCCGCAGGCGCTCATGGGCGTCGGCACGGTGGCGCTGACGTACGGCGCGGTGCGTCGGTGGTCGGGTCACGCCGCCGGCCTGTTCGCCGGGCTCCTCGTCACCCTGACCCCGGTTGCGGCCCTCATGTTCCGCTTCGACAACCCCGACGCGATGCTCGTTCTCCTCATGACGGCGGCCGCCTACGCGGTGGTGCGCGCTGTGGAGACCACACGCGGACGCGTGGCCCTGCGGTGGATGCTCGGGGCCGGTCTACTCATCGGCTTCGCGTTCCTCACCAAGATGCTCCAAGGCTTGCTCGTGCTGCCCGGCCTCGGCCTCGCCTACCTCGTCGCGGCCCGGTTCTCCCTCAAGCAGCGCCTGGCACACCTCGTCGCGGGCCTCGTCGGCGTCGTCGTCGGAGCTGGCTGGCTCGTCGCACTCGTCTCGCTGTGGCCTGCGTCGGCACGCCCGTACATCGGCGGCTCGACGAACAACTCGCTGTGGGAGCTCGCCCTCGGTTACAACGGCCTCGGCCGCATCCTCGGCGGCGCGGGCAACGGCGGCGGAGGTGGTGGCGGAGGCGGCTTCGGTGGCACCGCAGGCCTCCTGCGCATGTTCAACAGCCAGTTCGCCGGTGAAATCTCATGGTTGCTGCCGGCCGCTCTCCTGCTGCTCGTCGCCGGTTTCGTCGCTCAAGGACGGGCGCCGCGCACCGACCGTGTTCGCGCGTCGCTCATCCTCTGGGGCGGCTGGCTCGTCGTCACGGTGCTGTGCCTGTCGTTCATGCAGGGCACCGTCCACTCGTACTACGCGGTGGCTCTCGCTCCGGCGATCGCGGCGTGCGTCGCCGTCGGTGGCCGTGAGGCGTGGGCCCGACGCGACTCGTTCGTGTGGCGGCTCGTCATCGCCGCGGCTGTCGTTGTGACGGCGGCCTGGAGCTTCCAGGTGCTGTCGACGAACGCTGCGTCGTGGATGCCGTGGCTCAAGTGGGTGTCGCTGGTGCTCGCCGTCATCGGGGCGCTGACGTTCGTGGTCGCCGGTGCTCGCCCTGCGCGAGTGCGTCGTTTCGCGACGATCGGACTCGTCATCGGCGTGCTCGGTGGCCTGGGCGGAACGACGGCGTACACGCTCGCGACGATCACGCAGGGTCACACCGGCTCGATGCCGGCGTCCGGCCCGGCTGTGGCTGGCGGAGCGGGCGGCGGCCCCATGGGTGGCGGCCCGTCGGGCGGCCAGGCCGGCATTCGACCGAGCGGTCAGCAAGGCACCCAGCAGAACGCCCAACAGGGCGGCACGACAGGCGGGTCGTCGTCGTCATCGTCGGCGCAAGCACCCACCGGAACGCCGCCGAACGGGCAGCCGCCGACGGGAACGCCGCCGTCCGGCAGCCCGGGTGGATCGGCACCGAACGGTGCCGCACCGGGAGCGTCCGGCACGAACGGCCAGTCGTCGTCAGGTTCGACGAACTCCCCCGGGAGCGGGTCCGCGTCGTCGGGCGGTGCAACGTCGGGATCGGCAACGTCCGGTTCGATGCAGGCCGCTCCCGGCGGCCAGGGCAGCGCGACGCGCAACACGGCCCTCAGCGCCAAGCTCGACGCGACGACATCCACGTGGTCCGCTGCGGTCATCGGTGACCAGAGTGCGGCCGGGTACATCCTCGCCTCGGACACCGCGGTGATGTCGATCGGCGGATGGAGCGGCAGCGACAACAACGTCACGCTCGCGCAGTTCCAGGAGTACGTGAAGAACGGCGACATCACGTACTTCATCGCCGGAGGCGGCATGGGCGGTGGCCAGGGTGGCAACGGGTTGGCCGCGCAGATCACGGCCTGGGTCAAGGCGCACTACACGGCGACGACCGTCGGCGGCGTGACGATGTACGACCTGACGAAGGCGACGTCGTAAGCCTCTCCCCCTATCTGGGTACGTTGTGTGGATCTGGCCGCGAGATATCGCGGCCAGATCCACACAAGTGCTCCGGCTGCGGCTGGCAGCCGCCGAGCCTCATGACCCGAACCGATTTGCCGGAATCGTGAGCCGCCAACACCCACAACGGTGTTCGTCAGCGTGCAAAATGGGTCGGCCCCCGAAAGGCGTTCGTGAAAGTCGCGAAGGGGCGGCATGTCAGGGTTGCTCTACCGCTGCGTACGCGACAGTGTGAGTGACACGCATCACGGGGTGAGAGGACACATCATGGCTGCGACGGACGCGGCGCAAGCCGAGGCGCACGAGCCGAAGACCGAGCTCAAGCGGGTCCTCAGCCCGAAGCTGCTGCTTCTGTTCATCGTCGGCGACATTCTCGGCGCAGGCATCTACGCCGTCACCGGCGACATTGCGGGCGAAGTGGGCGGCATGGCGTGGCTGCCGTTCCTCATCGCGTTCACCGTCGCCACCCTGACGGCGTTCAGCTACCTCGAACTCGTGACGAAGTACCCGCAAGCCGCCGGCGCTGCTCTCTATACGCACAAGGCGTTCGGCATCCACTTCCTCACGTTCATCGTGGCGTTCACCGTCGTCTGCTCGGGCATCACGAGCGCTGCGACGTCGTCGAACCTGCTCGCCGCGAACCTCCTCACCGGTCTCGGCGTCGGCGGTGACGACGGCCCGGGTGCCCTCGGCACGATGCTCGTCGCCCTCGCGTTCATGGTGCTGCTCGCGCTCATCAACCTGCGCGGCGTCGGCGAGAGCGTGAAGTTCAACGTCGTGCTCACCGTCGTCGAGTTGTTCGCACTGGCCGTCGTCATCGGAATCGGCTTCTACGCCATGGCCACGAAGGGCGCCGACTTCAGCCAGCTCACGACGTTCGAGTCGTCCTCGGACCGCAACATGTTCGCCGCGACGACCGTCGCCACCGCCATCGCGTTCTTCTCGATGGTGGGCTTCGAGGACTCGGTCAACATGGTCGAAGAGACGGAGAACCCGCGTCAGGTCTTCCCGCGCATCATGCTCACGGGCCTCGGCATCGCCGTGCTCATCTACATGCTCGTCGCCGTGTCGGTCGTGCTCGTGCTGCCGATCAAGGACATCCAGAACTTCGACGGCGAGACCGGCATCCTGCTCGAGGTCGTCAAGACCGGCATGCCCGGCTTCCCCGTCGACGCAGTCTTCCCGTTCCTCACGGTGTTCGCCGTCGCCAACACCGCACTCATCAACATGATGATGGCGAGCCGCCTCATCTACGGCCTGGCGAAGCAGGAAGTGCTCCCGCCGGCACTCGGCAAGGTGTCGCGCCGCCAGTCGCCCTACGCGGCCGTGTTCTTCACGACGGCGCTCGCCCTGGCGCTCATCATCTACGTGTCGATGCAGGAGGGCACGCCGGTCGTCGGCGCACTCGGCGGCACGACGGGTCTGCTGCTGCTCATCGTGTTCACCATCGTCAACACCGCGTGCCTCGTGCTGCGCCGGGAAAAGGCACACCCCGAGGCCTTCCGTGCGCCCACCGTCATCCCGATCCTCGGTGCGGTGCTGTGCGCCTTCCTAGCCGGCCCGTGGGCGCGCGACCCGGAGAAGTACATCCAGTACAAGATCGGCGCGGCCCTGCTCGCCATCGGCGTCGTGCTGTCGCTGTTCACGTGGTTCGTCCACACGCGCCACCACGAGAAGACGCGCTTCAGCGACATCGAGAACCTCGAGGAGTAAACCCTCTCCCGACGACAACGGCGCCCGCCCGACCCTCATGGTCGAGCGGGCGCCGTCGCGTCGCGAGGCGTTGATGCGCTTCTCAGAGGGGGACGGCGATCTGGTCGTCGTCGCGGGTCTTGGGGCCGCGTTTCATCGTCAGCGGCAGCACCCCGGCGACGAGGCACAGCCCCGCCGTGAGGAGCCACGCGGACGCGTACGACCCCGCTCCCGAGCGCAGCGCGCCCGAGACGCTCGCGCCGATTCCGGCGCCGATCATGTGCGACGCGTAGATCCAGCCGAAGACGACGCCGGACGCGTGCAGCCCGAAGTGACGACGACACAACTCGACGGTGGGCGGCACCGTCGCCGTCCAGTCGAGGCCGTAGAAGACGACGAACGCCCACATGGGCATGTCGACGCTCGGGCCGAGCAAGCCGTTGATGAACACAAGCGAGATGCCGCGCGTGACCTAGTAGATCGCGAGAAGAATGCGCGGGTCGTAGCGGTCGGTCAGCCAGCCGGAGGCGACCGTGCCGACGATGTCGAAGATCCCGATGATGCCGATGAGGGTGGCGGCCGTCGTCGGCACCATCGAATGGTCGTGAGCGGCCGGCGCGAGGTGCGTGACGACCATGCCGTTCGTCGACCAGCCGCACACGAAGAACGTCAGCATGAGCACCCAGAAGGCCCAGTGTCGAGCGGCACTGCGCAAGGCCGTCAGGGCCATCGACCGGAAGCGGGGCCCTCGTCCTCAACATCCTGCGCACTCGCGGCACCGATGGCGCCGACCCCGACGTCGGCGGGCCGGTCGCGCAGGAACAGCGCGCAGAGCACCGCCATGACGAGGGAACACACCCCGGCGACCAATGACGCTGTGCGCCAACCGGGCCCGGCCGCAATCATGGCAATGACCGGGACGAAGAGCACCTGCCCGGCCGCCGTGGCGGCGGAGAAGATGCCCGTCACCGTGCCGCGGTGGCTGACGAACCAGCGGTTGGCGATGATCGTGCCGAACGTCAGCGCCATCGAGCCCGTGCCGAGGCCGATGAAGACGCCCCACAACAGCCACAGCTGCCACGGCTCGCCGATGAGCGTGACGGCCGCGCTCGCCAGACCGACGATGACCAGGGACGCCGTCACGGTGCGACGCACGCCCCACGCCTGCATGAGCGCCGCGGTGAACGGGGCAGCGATGCCGTAGAGCACGAGGTTGAGGCTCGCGGCGCCCGACGTCACGTCGCGCGACCACCCCGTCGAGTGCTCGATCGGTTCCATGAGCACACCGGTCGTCGAACGGAAGGCCGACGCGGCGAGCAGCGCACCCGCCGTCACGCACGCGACTCCCCAGGCGGGATGGCGGCTGGCGGTACTCACGGGCGGCTCCTCGTGCGGGTGGCGAGTCCTCGATGCTACGAACTCCTGACGAACCGACCTACCGCACTTCCACCCCTCGGTCCACGCCCAGCGCTGCGCCGCCGTGATGACGCTGCCCGCCTGTTCGGGTGGGCAGCAGGGCCGATGAGGTTTCTAGCGTGGAGTCATGACTTCCCGTCACCTCTTCAGCTCGGAACACCGTCACACCTTCACCGCCTTCGGCGCCGGCGCCCTCACGGCGGCAGGTCTGGGCCTTGCCAAGAAGGTCACCGCGATCATGAAGACCGGCAAGGGGCATTCGGCCAAGCACCGCGCCCTCGACTTCGCGTCGGCGATAGCGCAGCCGAAGTACCCGCTCGACGCGATGAGTACCTACCTCAACGGTTTCCACTTCTACGCCGACGACATGGGCCGTCAGGTCGAGGCGACGCACTTCTGCACCCACCTGCGTCACGACCTGCATCAGTGCGTCATCTACGACAGCAACGCCGCGGACGCTCGCCTCATCGGCATCGAATACATCATCAGCGCAGAGAAATTCGCGACGCTGCCCGAGGACGAGAAGAAGCTGTGGCACAGCCACCACTACGAGGTGAAGTCGGGGATGCTCGTGGCGCCGGGCATTCCGGATCTCGCGGAGCGTTCCTACTTCGAAGATCTCGTCTCGACGTACGGCAAGACGTTCCACACGTGGCAGTACGACAAAGCCGACTTCCCGTTCGGCATCCCGCAACTCATGATGGGCTTCACCGACGACGGACAGGCCGACGAGAACGCCACGCGCGAACGCGACGAGCGCCTCGGCGTCTCCACGCCCGACAAGCGACGCGACCGCGCCGACATCCCGATGCCCGACGTCGACCCCGCCGCGAACTCGTGGCAGAGCGGACGCTCGGTGCAGACAACGCTCGAGGATGTCGACTTCACGCGCTGAGGAAGGCGGGACGTTGCCGATAAGGGCGGGTGCTTTGACTGCAGGCGCTCCTCGTCCCGCGGGAGCAGATGCTGTCGGTGCGAGCCGCTTAACGTCCCGTGTGTCGAACCCGCTCCCCTCGGCGGCTTGAGGTGAGCGTTCCCGAGTCACACAGGCTCGTCGCTCCAGGGCACCGCGTCGAGAATCGCGTTAGCTGCCTCCGGCGTCAGGACGGCCGACCAGACAACTTCACCCGGACCAGGCGCCAGGTCCGCTATCCCCGCAGGCTCCGGACCCCAGTCGTCCCCGGACACACCCGGGAGGGCCGACATCATGACCGCGAGCCTCTTCGGGTCGTAAACCTGTCTCGCAATGAAGGCAACGAATTGCTCTCCGCGATCCGCGCGGATCAGGACACCCATTGCGAAGGCATCGAAGTGTGCCATGACGATCTTCCCACTGCGCAAGCTGCGCGCAGCGCACTGCATCATGACCGTCCGATAGGCGCGCTGCTCGGCTACGGCGCGCTCGGCAATGATTCTGCGTCGATCCCATTCCTGGGGCAGAAGCGAATCGGTGTTGATCCTGTCCTTCTTCGCTTCGCTCCAGACGCACCGGCACTCGGACTCGATTCTGGTGTAAAAGTCGCGACGCGCGCCGTCTTCCCGCCACCCAGCAGCCCCAAGCCACCACCGCGAGGATTCGTTCACGCTTCGCGTCCACCCAGCGGCATCATCGAGTCGTGCGTTCTCGTGTAGGTCCGCGTCGGTGAGGCGGGTGGCGACGCCGCGCCACCGCCCGCGCTTCACCTTGAACCAGACTCGGTCTTTGAGCACCCCGATGCGGGTGGCTCGGCCAGCAAGCATGCGGGCCGGAAGCGACTGTGCTTCCTCGACGAGCTCGTGGGCCAGCAGATGCAGGGGAGCGTCCAACTTCGGGATCTCGATCTCGAGCGAGTCTAGGCAACGTCGGGTGGGACGTACACCTGAATGATCATCAGCCTGCATAGCGAGAGACTAGCGAGTCCTCACATGTCAGTCGGGCAATCCACCCAGATCGTCGAGCTCCTGCGCAGAGAAGCCGCTGAGGGCCGAAACGGCGGCAGCGTCCGAACCGTTGATCTCGCGAAGAATGTTCTGCACGGAGGCGTTGATCTCGTCACGGTGGCGATCGATGTATTCCTGCACAGCAACCTCGACGACATCCTTCTTGGACGTCGAGAGGAAGTGCGCTGCGTGAGAGATGAGCGCGTCCGTCGAAGAGGACACCTTGATAGGCGCAACGGCAGGCATGAAGAGTGTCCTTTCGTGAGTTCTTGGTACCAAAGTACCATAGCGGTGAAGTTGCCTATCGCCCCGGCTCGGGGCGCGTAGGCAACGCGCCGTGTCGGGATGGGCTCGCCGCCTCTTCGCCTGACGCGTGTCGGAGCCGCTACACCGCAGCCGGGGACGAGGCGCGCTTTCGGACGATCCCCGGCACGTCGGCGCGCAGAAAACCTCGTCGCCTAACCCGGCCGCGCCCCCGTAGCGTGAGGGAGAGCGCTCAGGCGCTCCCAGACCCGCCGTACCCGTCCTGCTGGAGGCGCGATGTCGACCTGGTGGCACGACCACAACGCCTACTGGCGCGCTCATCCCGACGAATCAACCGGGAATCCATACTTTCCCGATCATCTGGTGAGCCTGCTCGATGCCGTGGAGGCCTGCTTCGTGGCAGCGGGCGGCTCCTCGGCTTGGCCGGACCCACACGCAGACCCCAGCTCGCCGGGCGGCTGCAGCGCTCCCACCGACGACGAGTACAGCCGCCTCACCCACCCCGAGCTCTACGTCATCCTCGAGGTTCGCGTGCGGGCCTGGATGGACGCCCTCGCCCAACTCGGTCTCGCTCACGTGGCACCACACGGAGCTGGACCACTGCCGACTCAGGGGCAGGCAACAACACCCTGTGCCTCCGCCGACGAGAGTCGCCCTCGCGCCGCGGATGCCGGCCTCGATGGACGCGATGGACTCGGCCAACACGACCATCTCGTCGAACCGAGCCCAGTGGGTGAGCGTGGCGAAGGTGGCCCGGCGTGGCCGAATTGTCCGCGACAACCGTCGGTGGTGTGGATGGCCATCCCGCACGAGAACGCGCCGACCCTACGCGTAGCGGCGTGGCCCCTGGACGAGCTCGGCACTCAGTTCGAGGTGGGTTTGAGCGACCCGATCGTCATCATCGATCGTGTGCCCGATTGCCCCTGCGACGCATGCGATGACGGTTCGGCTGATCTCTTGGAAGGTCTCGACCGGACGTTGCTGTCGATCGTCGACGGCTCGATCGAGGTCGTCGCGACCGGAGGTGTCCGGCGCGAGCGCAGCGCATGGGACGGCTCATCGGGAAGCGACTGGCTCGGTCAGGGTGACTACGCCGTCCGAGGAGCCTCATGGTTTCCCGGTCGTGAACCCCTGCCGCTCATCACGCCGATGACGTGATGACGTTCGGGCGACGCCCAGGCCCCGCTGTGGCTGACCCTGACGACAACCCGACGCGGCGGTCGCCCAGTTCCGGTCAGGCTTGCGGCGTCGATTCTGCGGCTTCGTATCGCTCCGGCTGTTCGAGGCACAGGCAGAAGGGATGCCCGTCCGGGTCGGCGTACACACGAAAATCGGCGTGGGCACTCTCGTCCTCGAGGAACGTCGCACCCAGGCTGAGCGCATGCGCGTGCGCCGCCTCGTATTCAGGCACGTGGAAATCCACGTGCGCCTGCTGCGGCACGGTGTTGGCCGGCCAGGTCGGAGCCACGTAGTCGGGCGACAACTGAAACGAGAGTCGCTGACCGGTGGGGTACTGCGTCTCGACCCAGTCGTCGCTGCGGTACGTGACGCGCCCGCCTGCGAGGTTGCAGTAGAACGCGGCGAGACGCTCAGGGTCAGGCGTGTCGATGGCGACGGAA
>NZ_SEHL01000008.1:0-178159 GCF_004151355.1 Dermacoccus sp. 147Ba | reverse complement strand
TTTCGTGCTGCCTGGGGGCTTTCTTGCATCTCTACCGAACGTCGGTACGAGGGCATTCGTCCATCGAGCGCACCCTTGTCGATCTCCTCAAGCCACCTCGATCATCTTGCGACGCTGCGTCACGTACTCGCCTCTCACTACCTCTTCGGACTCTGCAAACACTATTCGCAGTTCTCGTCTCCCGGGAGCCGTCCCCCCACACCGACTCACCTAAACGGACACGTCGAGCACCCCGACGAGATGACGCCGATCTCCGACTCCGAGATTCGTGACGGCCGGCGCGCCGACTTGGGGCTTGTCAGTGTCGCCGGCTACCCTCGGTTCAAGCGCACGGTCACCGGTCGACCGGCACAGCAGACCAAGGTGTTCCATGCCCATCACGACGCTCGACCTCTTCGCCGGAGCCGGTGGCCTCACGGCAGGTTTCCACGCCGCCTCCGACGACTTCGTCACGACCCGGGCCATCGAGATGGACGCCGACGCCGTGGCGACGTTCAACGCGAATCACGGCAAGGACGTCGCGAAGGCCGTTCCGATCGAGACCTGGCTGGAGTCCGACGAACCGGAGCAACTCCGCGAACAAGGTCTCGACGTCATCGTGGGCGGTCCGCCCTGCCAGGGGTTCTCAGCACTGGGGAAGCGGGACGTCGACGACGCGCGCAACACGTTGTGGGAGCACTACGCCACGACGATCCGGCGGACAAATGCGAAGTACTTCGTCGTCGAAAACGTCGCGACGTTCCTCAACTCTCCTCAGTTTGAGGCTTTCCGCGCGGAGAGCGTCGGCGGCTCGCTCAAGGACTGGACGTTCGAGGCCAAGGTTCTCAATGCGGCCGACTTCGGTGCTCCCCAGGCCCGCAAGCGTGCGGTGCTGCTCGGGCACCGACGTGATGTCGCACCGTTCGGCTTCCCGGAGCCGACACACGACCGACTCGGACGGAACGGACTCGCGAGATGGGTGGATGTCCGCACCGCCTTCGCCGCCGATCGAGCCACTCGCCGGGCTGCCATTCCTGCACGTGCGCACACGACGTGGCCCGGTCCTGCACGAGGTGTCGGCGGGCCGTATCGCACGAGCGAACTCCACGCGGATCGCACCTACACGACACTGTCGAAAGAGCGCTTCGCGAACATCCCGGCTGGTGGCAACCGCTTCGACATCCCCGACCACCTCCTCAGCCCCTGCTGGAAGAAACACACCGCAGGCTCTGCGGATGTCATGGGTCGTCTCCACTGGGACCGTCCATCCGTGACCATTCGCACCGAGTTCTTCAAGCCGGAGAAGGGACGTTACCTGCACCCCGAGGAACACCGTGCCATCACACACTGGGAAGCGGCACGTCTCCAGGGTTTTCCGGACGATTACCACTGGCACGGCACACGGTCGTCGATCGCCCGTCAGATCGGGAACGCCGTCCCCCTGGTACTCGGCGCGGCGCTCGGCGGCCGGCTGCCGCCAGAGGGCATCTGAACTCTGCCCATTCGGGCCTCCGTTTCGCCACCGGGGTGGCCACTCACCGGTTAGGTTTCACCTCATGAGGAATGCCGACTTCACCGGTTCGAACAACCTTGCCCCATTCGGGTTCCTGTTCTCCCCCCGATGGAGCGCATGATGCCTGTGCACCAGGAGTGGACGCCCGATCCCGAGCTCGTCGCGGCCCTCAGACGTCACGAGTCGGAGATCCTGGCGTCCTACCGGGAGAAGCCCGACTACCTCGAGGAGCACGCGAACCTCGAGGAATCGATCCGGACCGGTGGGTACGCCAACCGCACGCTCCTGGAGCTGGTGCAGAACGCGGCCGACGCCATCACCGGCGGCGAGGACGACGACCTCAGTCGGGTGGAGATCCTTCTCGACGCCAAGCGCAGTGTCCTTTACTGCGCCAATTCCGGACGGCGGTTCTCGACTGCCGGGTTGCGCGCCCTCTCGATGGCCCACCTGAGCGGTAAGCGCGGTGACGAGATCGGGCGCTTCGGGCTTGGGTTCAAGTCCGTGCTCGCGGTCTCCCACCGACCGCAGGTCTTCAGTCGTTCCGTGTCGTTCGAGTTCAACACCCCTGCTGTGCAAGCCGAACTACGCGCCATTAAGGACGTCCCCCGCCTACCCGCACTGCGCACGCCGGTCCTAGCCGACGCACACCAGGTGGCTGCCGAAGATCGGCACCTGGCTGAACTGATGACCTGGGCCAGCACCGTCGTCCGGCTCCCCGAGGCACGCAACATCCCCAAGATCCGAAGCGAGATCGAGAATTTCGCTGCCGAGTTCCTCCTCTTCGTCCCGGACGTCAGAGAACTCCGCCTCCGGATCATCGGCGGTCAGCCCTACGAGGCGCGTTTCGCGTTGCAGCACACCGGTGATCATCGCTACGTGCTTGGCAAGCACGACGGTCAGGTCAGCGAATGGCTAGTGGACAGTCGAATGCATCGCCCCTCCTACGATGCGCGGGTCGATGTCGGTGAGGCTGTCGCCCGTTCCGAGATCAAGATCTCGGTGGCCATGCCGCTCCAGCACAGCAGTCTCAAGCGGGGACGGTTCTGGTCCTACTTCCCGCTGCAGGACGAGACCTCGGCAACGGCACTGTTCAACGCACCGTGGAGTGTCAACGACGACCGAACGACGCTACTGCGCAACCGCTACAACCAGGAGATCCTACACGCCGTCTCCGAGATCTTCGTGGACATGCTGCCGCACTTGTCGACACCCGACGACCCGGCGGCACACCTTCCGTATATGCCCGCCCGGGGCCGAGAGATCCAAAGCCTGGGCGACGAACACCTCGTCATGTACATCCCGCAGATCGGAGCCCAGCAGGAACTCATTCCCAACGCCCGAGGACAGCTGTGCGGCGCACTCGAGCTCCGGCCGCTCGACTTCACCGTCAAGCTCGAACGAGACGAGCAGCAGGGCTGGTGCAACTCGCCCAACACCGGCGACGACGTACCCCACTGGAGCTGCTACCAGAACGACACCCGCGTCAACCGCATGCGCGACCTCTACGTTCTCGGCCGCGACCCCGATGCAGGAACACGGGACACCCTCAAGGCGGCCGAGAGACTACCGCGCCGCGGCTTCCTCTCGTGGCTGCGCGAGTGGGCTGAAGGCACCGACCCTGTTTCCTCCGCAAATGCCCTGCGAATGGTTGCCCGTCGCCGATCCCACCCCCAGATCGAGACCGCGGCAGTCATCCCCACCAGCGGTGGAATGAGGAGTCTGCGGGACAAGAACCTTGTCTTCCTCCGCGCCGCCGAGGACCTAGTGATCGAGGACGGTGTATTCGTGAACCGCACCTTCCTCGCCCAAACAGGAGTCGAAGAGCTTCTCCGCAAGGAAGGATTCCGGGATCTCGACCCGGAGGCCGTTCTCAACGCACGCGCGGCTCACCTGCGAGCCGACCCGAGCAACGAGAACATGGCGAAATTGTGGGACGCCGTTCTGGACGTTCCTCATCGACGAGCTGGACGCATTCTGCGTGAGTCCACGGCACCCGTGAAGGTGCCGACCTTGAACGGCAAATGGGCGTGGCCGAGCCAGGTCATGAACCTTCGGACGGCACCGAGTGAAGGCGCTGGGGTTCTCCTCGACCCCCGCCGCTGTGTCCCTTCGGTCGCGCGGGAAATCGGCGTGGCGGAGAGTGCCGTCAGGAACTTCGCGTTCGATGACGAACTCTACTTCGGCCGGTACCGCGAGTGGGTGCTCAACGAATTGGCCGCCGTCGAGGGGCCGAATACGCGTCCGATCACGAATGTCGACTTCGACCGCGCCGAAGGTGCGGGACCGTTCTCCGCACTCGTCCTGCTCTATGACGAGTGGCGGGCCTCCGAGAGCACTGCGGCAAGACAGGAGCTCGAATCATGGACCTCCGACATGATGCGCCTCGATCTGTCTCCCCTGTCGTGCGAGAACCTGGATTCCGGTGACGGATACGAGATCGACTCACCTGCCGTCTGGGGCATCCGGGAGTTCGGTCTCGTACGGTCATCGCGTGGAGTGGTCCGATGTGCCGATACCGTCGGCCCACAGCTGGGGCCCTTCGGCGGGATGCTCCCGGTCTTCCAGGGCTCTCCCGACTCGGCTGCTGCACTCCGACTGCCCGCTGAGCTCGGCGACGTTCCCGAGACGCTGCTACGGGCCGCGCTTCTCAGCGACTTGTTCCCCTCGAACATCCGGGACGAGATCCTCGTCGAGTTCGTGCTCACGGCCTGTCGCGCAGCGTTTCCTGATGAGCCACCTGCCACGATCCCGGCACGGGTCTCGAAGGTGGTCGAGGCCACACCCCCGGAGAACGTCTTCCTCGCCGTCGACGACGAGCAGCAGGCGTACCTCCTCTCCCGTGGCCGTGCGTTCCTGAGGGTCGAGCCGTCCCAGGTGCGGGACCTCGTGGAGGCCACCGGGTGTCGGACCTTCGAGGACAACTTCGCCTTCACCGAGATCCTCGAGGGCCGGACACCGAGTCAACCCTTGTGTGATGTGTACACCGGCCTTCGCCAGACCGTCCATGCCCGCAGACTCGCAACCGCCACACTGTCGAAGGCGGCACGGATCGCCAAGCGCGTCACCATGAAGGAAGGCGGCGTCGAGGATCAGCCACTCGAGTGGTACCTGGACGGCACCGACCTGATCGTGCTCGACACCGCCGACGACAACCGCGTGCTGCAGCACACCGGTGAGGCTTTCTCCCTGGGCCTGGACAGGGCGCAGATCCAGGAGATCCTGAGCGTGGGGCTCAGCCACAAGCTCGAGAAGCTGCGAGCGGAGGCGGTCGGCGCAGCCGACGACGCCGAACGCCTCAGCCTCTACATCGGAGACGACGACCTCCGCGACGCGCTGCCCTCGGGGTTGTGGTCGGCACTTCGAGCTCAAGGCCTGGTTGACAGCTGCACGTCGGTCGCAGAGCTGTTCCTTGTCGTCTACGGCAGGGATTCCTTGAAGCAGTTGGCGGACCGTTTCCGCGAACAGGGGTTCCCAGACGTCCCGAAGAGTTGGGGAGGACTGCCGGCGGCAGTCGACTGGGTGAGAAGGATGGGCTTCGGCGCCGAGTACGCAGGTGAACGCACCAAGAGCCGCGAGTCCGAGTTCGTCGTTCCGGGTGCCGTCCACCTGCCCGGGCTCCACAGTTATCAGAAGCAGATCAGCGAGAAGCTGAGGACTGTACTGACCCAACCCTCGGAATCCGGCCCCGCGCAGAAGGGAATGGTCGAACTCCCGACCGGTGCTGGCAAGACGCGTGTCGCCACGGAGACCGTCCTGCGCCTCTTCGCGGATGAAGTCCTGCGCGGCCACATCTTGTGGATCGCCCAGTCGGAAGAGCTCTGCGAGCAGGCCGTCCAGACCTTCGACCGTGTGTGGCGGCACCTGGACGACGAGCGCCCGCTTACCATCGCCCGCCTGTGGGGGAGCAACGATGTCCACGAACCCGACACCGACGTCTCCGTCATCGTGGCCACGGACGCGAAGATCGAATCCGTCATGCGCAAACAGGACTACCAATGGCTACGGGCTCCGGCCGCCGTCTTCGTCGACGAGGCCCACCGGGCCGACTCACCGCGGTACACGGAGATCCTGCGATGGCTCGGTGTCGACGGCAAGAGCTGGGACCGGCCTCTCGTCGGCCTGTCCGCGACGCCTTTCAAGGGGAGGTCCGGTGACTCGGACGCCACGAGCAGGCTCGCCGCTCGGTTCGGCAGGAACCGCCTCGCACCCTTCGAGTCCGACGCCTACGAGCGGCTCGTCGAACTCGGAGTGCTCGCCCGGGTGAATCACACCGTCCTGCCTGGAATCGATGTCGAACTCAAACCGAACGAGGAAGCGGAGCTCCGCTCGAGCAACCTCATCAGCGCAAATGTGTACGAACGTCTCGGCAAGGACGAGGCCCGGATGAAGATCCTCGTCGAACACGTCCGACAGCTCCACACCGAGCACCCCGACTGGCCCGTGCTCGTCTTCACCCCGAGCGTTCTCTCGGCCCAGGTCCTCGCCGCCTCGCTGCGATACTCGGGCATCGAGGCCGATTCCGTGAGCGGGCAGACGAGCCGCGCCCAGCGTCGTGAGGCGATCCGACGATTCACGCATGGGGAACTCCAGGTCCTCGCCAACTGTGACCTCCTCATCCAGGGATTCGACGCGCCCGGTGTCAAGGCGCTGTACATCGCCCGCCCCACCTTCAGCCCGAGCGCCTACATCCAGATGGCAGGTCGCGGACTTCGGGGGCCGAAGAACGGCGGCAAGGAGGAGTGCCTCATCGTCGACATGGCCGACAACTGGGGTGCGCTCAACGATTCGCTCGGTTACACCGAATACACAGAACTGTGGAAGAAGCAGGAAGGGTGACCCCAGCCCGATGACACTGACCCCAGCCCAGAGGACGGCACTGTCCCACCTTCGTCGGGCATACCTCGGTCCTGAGGGCGGGCCCGAGGAGACCCTGAGCGCAGCGCCCGTCTTCCGCTATGCCGTCGGCATGCTGTTCCCCGAATCCGATGCCGTGGAGAGCCTCGAGCGACTCGAGCCGACGGCCGAGACCGAAACCCTTTCCGACGAAGCCGACCTCGAAGATCCGGAGGCGGTGGGGGCGGGCATACCGACACCAGACGACCAGCGCCCCTCATCCGTCGCGCTCTCCTTCGTCACCGACCGTCCGAGCGTGACATGCCACTTTGCCGGCGGCACGTACTCGAGCACCGAGGAGGACGGTCAGTCCACATGGCGCCGGCGGCCGTTCGCCATCGGCCCGATCGAGCTGGCGATGGGCGCAGCGCCGCGTCTGATCGATGTCAACGGGCTGAGAGTGGAGATCGGTGCGCGGTGGCGACCGCACGGTTCGAACCAGCTCGTGACGGTCCACGTCCGCTCACGCGAGACCAGTTCGGGAAACAAGCGGACGGACGCAGCACGCACGATCTTCCAGGTGGACCTCGGTCTGACCCCCTCGCCCGGTGGCGTCTTTCTGGAGTACGCCCCGTACTCCCGGTTCACGCCGGACGAGGAAGCCGCGGAGTTGCGTGTGCGCTACAGGGATCGGCAGATCTTCGCGGTCGGACACGGCACCGCCGCCGACTGGGACGTCGTCGACGGCGTCTGCGAACGTATCCGGGCCGAAGCGGTGCCTGCCCATGTGGTCCCTGCGGTGGAGACCACGGGCCTCGGGGACGGAGAACCCGCAGCCACGGCATTGGAGCTGGCCCACCTGGCAACGATCACCACGGACAAAGCACCTGTCATCCACTCACTCGCCGCCTTCGTCGAGTCGTTCGAGCGTTGGGTGGCAGATCAGGACGAAGTCGCGAACGGGCTGGGCTCCGATGCCGCGCTCGCTCGGCGGATCGTCGAACGGTCGCGAGAATGCGCCGCCCGCATGCGAGAGAGCATCAACCTCCTGGACGACGACGCCGAACAGAACACCCGGACCGCGTTCGCGCTGGGGATGAAGGCCATGAGGCTGCAGATGCTCCGCGGGAGGTCCACGGAGAACGAGGACATCGAGGAACCTCGATGGCGTCCGTTCCAACTCGGGTTCCTCCTCGTCTCGCTCGCGTCGACGACCCAGGAAACGCATGAGGACCGGGAACTGGTCGATCTCATCTGGTTCCCCACCGGTGGAGGGAAGACCGAGGCCTACCTCGGTCTGGCAGCGATCGAGATCTTCCGGAGACGACTCGAGCACGGCACGGAAGGCAGCGGTACCGCCGTCATCACGCGGTACACGTTGCGCCTGCTCACTGCACAACAGTTCCAGCGTGCGGCCTCACTCGTGTGTGCCATGGAGTTGCTGCGCAAGCCGGGAGAACACGAGGATCCCCGGGTTCGTCCTCTGGCGCCGTTCTCGATCGGCCTCTGGGTCGGGAACGATGTGACCCCTGGGACACGGAAGGAAGCCGTCAGCCGGCTGGACGAGCTCCGGAAGGCATCGGCACCACGGGAGAAGAACGTCTTCCAGATCGAGAAATGCCCGTGGTGTGATTCCCACATCCTGCCCGAGGAGCGACGGCAGGACCCATCCGAGTACGGCGTACGACAGATCGGTGCCAGCATCCAGATCCACTGCCCCGACCTGAGGTGCCCCTTCCACGCCGCACTGCCGGTGACGGTGATCGACGAGGAGATCTACGAACAGCACCCGACGATCCTGCTCGCCACGGTGGACAAGTTCGCGCGACTGCAGTTCAAGCCCGAGGCCGGTGCCGTGCTCGGACTTGGAGCGCCGTACCTGTCGCCGTCACTCATCATCCAGGACGAGCTGCACCTCCTCTCGGGGCCTTTGGGCACCACCGTGGCTGTTTTCGATGCAGTCATCCAGGTGCTCCTCTCGATGAAGGGGACGCTTCCCAAGATCGTCGCGTCGACGGCAACGATCCGCTCGTCCGCCGAACAGGTCCGCGGACTGTACGGCCGCAAGGTCGCCTTGTACCCCCCGTCGGGACTGGACGCGGACAGGACCTTCTTCTCCCGGCCCGTACCCAGCGGCGAAGGGCGTCTGTACATCGGTCTCATGCCCCAAGCCATGCCGCAGGTGTCGGCGCTCGTCTCAACTGTCGCGCCCGCCCTTGAGATCCCTCACGTGCTCGACCGAGAGCAGAGCGGGCAGAGTCTGGACGACTACTGGACGACCGTGCTTTACCACAACAGTCTCCGCGAGCTCGGACGGACCGGTTCCTTGCTGGTTGACGACATCAACACTCGCGTCGAGTCCCGCGCCGAACGCCTTTCACTCCCCGCTCGCGACGTGGCTTCCCACAACATTCTCGAACTCACGAGTCGTCGCGGCCCCGCAGAGCTTCAGCAGGCTCTCAACGCACTCGGCCGGCGCGCTCCGGACCCGAACGCCCTCGACGTCGTCCTCTCCTCGAACATGCTCTCGGTCGGAATCGACATCTCTCGACTGGCGCTGATGATCATGGTCGGCCAGCCGAAGACCACCGCGGAATACATCCAGGCCACGAGCCGTGTGGGGCGAGGCGAGGTGAACGGAATCGTGCTCACACTGTTCCGGCCACAGCGTGCGCGAGACCGCTCGCACTTCGAGACCTTCCGCGGGTATCACGACGCCCTTTACCGCAACGTGGAGCCGACGAGCGTGACTCCGTGGTCGCTGGCATCTCGTGAGCGGTCCCTGTCTGGTGCCCTCATCATGCTCTTACGCCTCACGATCAGTTCACTCCGCGAGAACAGCGCGGCCGTCAACATGCGCCTTGACGACGCGGTCTTCCAGACACAGGTCCGGACGGTCTGCGACCGGTTTCTCGATATCGCGAGTCGTGCTGATGCTGACGAAGCCGCGGACACCCGCGCAGCCGTGGAACGCCGTCTGCGTGAATGGGATGATCGTGCTTATCGCGCTCGTCGGGACGGGGAGGCTCTGGTCTACGACAGGACCCGGACGTGCACCAACGGACTGATGAAACGCTTCGGCCTCGATGGAGATGGGTGGCTCGTCGGAGACTCGATGCGCTCGGTTGAGCCCAACGTCGCCGTTCGAGTAGAGGAACCCTGACAGGAGTCCCACCGTGGAAAAGATCATGCACGACCTCCGACTCTCGGAAATCGTGGCCCCTTTCGGCGTCGGCGCCATCACCGACGTGAGCGGACAGTCTCTGGTCGCGCCCGACACATCCTACTGGGACAAGAGAGTTGCCCAGGAGGTCCATTGCGCTCGCTTGTCCGAGACGCTCGGACAAGCCCGTCTGTTCGAGGCGCCCACACATGCCGAACGAGCCGGGAAGACAACCAAGAGCCTCGAATACTGGAGGTTCCCGGCCTGGAGGTTCTGTGAGCGATGTGACCGAATGACCCGGTTCACCGGCAAGCACAAAGGTGCGTGGATCAACGAGTGCAATCATTGCGGCGGGGCGCTGATACCGATGCGGTACGTCGCTGTCTGCAAGGGCGGTAGTCACATCCAGGACATCTCCTGGCCGCTCTGGACGCATCGAGGGCGAGGATCCGATGACCCAGGATCGAGCCCGGAATGCTCCGACGCGACCTCACTGAGATTCGATCGCGACCGCAAGGCCGGTGAGGGCCTCAGCGCTCTCAGCGTGCGCTGCACAGCATGCAAACGCTCGCGTAGCTTGGCCGATCTCGTGGAGCCGGGTGCGCTGAAGCGAGACGGGATGGGCTGCTGGGGGAGGCAGCCCTGGCAGGAGAAGTCCACGACGACGTGTGACTTCGATCTGGTGGCCGTGCCACGGGCTGCGACAGGCAACTACATGGCCGAGCAGGTGTCCGCTCTCGACATCCCCGAGGAACTTCCTGCATCCCTTGCAACGAGGGACTCCATCCGGAGTCATCACGACTTCGGCCGGCTTACGAACCTGCCCGACCCGTCCAGGGTGGAGATGATCGCGAGCTGGATCGCTTCCGACCTCGGCACGACCTCCGAAGCGGTACTCGCGGTTGCCGCCGAAGAGGCGGACAGTTCCACCCCTGAAAGAGCGATCACCGTCGATCTCAAGGCCGGCGAGTGGGCCGCCTTCGAGAAGAAGATGAACCGGGGTGGGCGGGACTACGCGCAGGGTGACTTCGTCGTGGACAGCTGGCCCTCGGAGACTGCGTCGTCGTACGAGCCCCTCACCGCGGGTCACGTCTCCGGCATCGGACAGGTCCGACGGGTGCGCGAGGTCCGCGCGCTGCGAGGCTTCCGCCGGTACAGTCCGGACGCGGCCCTGATCGACGCCGACCTCGGAACGAACCACCAGAAGGACTACCCGGCCATCGAGCTGTTCGGTGAAGGGGTGTTCCTCCGCTTCGACGAGAGCCGCCTTGCAGCGTGGGAAGCTCGCGAAGACGTCCGTGCACGAGCCGAGGTGCTCTTCGCACGCTACCGTGCAACACCATGGGCCGGACGGCTGGAGGCACCCGAGCCGCGCTATGTGGCTCTTCACACGATCGCCCATCTGATGATCAGGCGCTTGGCGTACGACAGCGGTTACGCTGCGGCCTCAGTCCGCGAGAGGATCTACGCGAACGGTGACGGCACCGACCGCTCCGCAGGGATCCTGATGTACACAGCGGCCGGCGACGCGCAAGGCACACTCGGCGGCCTCGTCCGTCTCGGGGCGCCGGACAAACTCGTGCCGCTTTTCGTCGCCGCTCTCGGCGACGGAGATTATTGCTCGAACGACCCTGTCTGTCGCGAGCACGCGAGCGGAGTCGACAGCAATCTGAACCTCGCCGCGTGTCACGGCTGCGTTCTCATCAGCGAAACCTCGTGCGAATCGGCCAACCGCCTTCTCGACAGGCAACTCGTGCTGGGCGGCCCGAAGGTCCGTGGACTCCTCCAGAACGTCCTGGACGTCACCCACCTGGCATCCCGGGATCACGTGCAGGAATGAGGACCCGAAAGCAACGCCGTGGACCGGCCGGACAAGGCGGCCCGAGGATGCCGACATTAATGAGCCGGTCAGCGCCACGGGGCACGTATTAGTCGCGCACGGGCGCCTGCAGGACGTCACGTGCGACGCCATCGTCATCCCGACGGACACGTCGTTCACCGTCGAACCGCACTGGGACGACGTGATGGGGGTGCAGGGACACGCCAAGCTGGCCGGGTGGGTGGAGGAGCAGTTCGGACCGGCCCTCGCGCAGGTGAAGGGCGAGCGTCACAGCGATGACCCACCAAAAACTCACCAGCACCCAGCGCGACCGCGCGGCGGGAGTGCTCGTCGGCCAGGCGTGTGGCGACGCCCTCGGCGTCCCCTACGAGTTCGGCCCGCCCCTGCGCGAAACCAAGCCCGAGATGGTCGGCGGCGGCCTCGGCCCCTACGCGCCGGGCGAGTGGTCGGACGACACCCAGATGGCCATCTGCATCGCCCGCGTCACGGCCGACGGCCCGCTCGACGACCGCGGACTCGGCCGCGTCATGCGCGGCTTCCAGCACTGGCTCGACGACGGTGCGAGCGACGTCGGAAACCAGACGCGCGCCGTCCTGGCCGCGACGCGCGACATCTTCACCAACACCCCGCCCGACGAAGACGGCGGCAGCCTCGACCAGGAGTGGTTCTGGGCAGCCCTCGACGCCTCGGGCAGCTACGCGAAGCACCACGAGCGCTCGGCCGGCAACGGCGCGCTCATGCGCAACGGCATCGTCGGGCTCACCGCCCTGCACGACCGCGATGCCACCGCCGAGAACGCGCGCAACGTCGCTCGCCTCACGCACGCCGACCCGCTCGTCCTCGACTCCTGTGTCCTGCACGCCGAGGCGATCCGGCACGCGGTGATGACGGGCGAGTACGACCTCCTCACCGGGCTCGACCTGATTCCCGAGGAGCGCCGCCCGCAGTGGACCGACTGGATCGCGACGGCAACGCTCGCCGATCCGTCGACGATCGAGGCGAACGGCTCCACGTTCGGCGCGCTTCGTGCCGCGCACGCCGCCATCACGAGCATGCGCGTCATGAAGTACGCGGCCCACGAGGGCGGCAACCGCCTCCACGTCCGTCACGCACTCGAAGCGGCAGTCGGCGCGGGCCACGACACCGTAGCGGCGATCACCGGCGCACTCATGGGAGCCGTCTACGGCGTCTCCGCCATCCCCGGAACGTGGCGCCGCCGCATCCACGGGTGGCCCGACATGACGGTGCGCGACCTCGTCGAGCTCGCTCTGCGAACCGCCGGCGAAACGCAGCCGGTCGCCTGGCCACTGCGCGAGATCGAGCCCTCACCGGGCGGTCGAGCGCTCGACGTCCCGACATCCTTCGACGAGGGCCTGCACCTGGGCACCCAGACGGCCCTCGCGCACACGCAGGCTGACGCCGTCGACAGCCTCTCGCGAATCGGCTCCCAGGAGAACCGGGAGACGAGGCTGCGCCGGCTCGGCGGGGGCAACCACCCCGCGCGGCACGTCGAGTACTGGATCGTCGACTCCGACGATCCGAGCACGCACAACGACCTCGCGGCAGCGCTGAACGACGCCGCCGACACCGTCGCCGAGCTTCGGGTGGAGGGACACACCGTCTTCCTGCACTGCGTGCACGCCCACCACCGAACGCCCTCCGTCGCGCTGCTCTACGCCGTGGAGCACTGCGGCCTGACGGCGGACGACGCGGCCGAGCAGATCCGCGCCACCCTCGGCGTCGACCGCATCGACGGGCTGCTGTGGAACACGGCGATGCACATGGCGCAGCGCACCACCGCCAGCCGCAAGCCGTGGAAGCCGAAGGGTTGGTACGACAACGAGCTCGCCATTGCCGGCGACCTCGACTGCGACCTCTCCACGGTCATGCTGGCCCGCGGTAGCGGCCACATCACCGCCGAGGAGTACGCCGCTTACTACGACCGAACCCACTCGCCGAAGGAGTGACGCAGACACGACACAGCGCATCCGCCCCGTCCCGAAGGACGAGGCGGGTGCGCTGTGACGAAGGTGAAGCGTCAGTTCCGCGAGTCGGCCCCGGCCTCCTCGCGCTCCTGCCGGCGCGTGACGACGAGGCTCGAGACAGTGACGGCGAGCAGCGACACGACGATGACCGACAACGAGACGGCCGTCGACGGCGTCCACACCCAGTGCCACACGTCGTGCGCCCAGTGCGCGATGAGCTTGTAGCCGATGAACGCGAGGATGACGGCGAGGCCGTACCCGAGGTGCACGAGCTTGCTCAGCACGCCCTCGACGAGGAAGTACAGCGCGCGCAGGCCGAGCAGCGCGAACGCGTTCGTCACGAAGACGAGGTAGGGGTCGCCGGTGATGCCGTAGACGGCGGGCACCGAGTCGAGCGCGAACATCGCGTCGGCCGCGAGCACCGCCACCGTGACGACGGCCAGCGGCGTCAGTATGCGGCGCTTCTTGCCCGTCTCGTCGGCCTCGACGACGCTCATGCTCGTGCCGCGGTAGTCGTCGGTTACCGGGTAGAAGCGGCGCAGGAACTTCACCGAACCGAGCTCGCTCGGGTCGATCTCCTCCTCCTCGTCGCTGCGCGTGTCACGCCAGACCTTGACGGCCGTCCACAGCAGGAACAGACCGAAGATGACGAACATCCACGAGAACTTGGTGAGCAGCGAGGCGCCGATCGCGATCATGATGGCGCGCATGACGAGCGCGCCCGCCACACCGATGAGCAGCACCCGCTGCTGATAGGCCTTCGGCACCGCGAACGCCGCGAGCAGCAGCATGAAGATGAACAGGTTGTCGACCGACAGCGACTTCTCGACGATGTAACCCGTGTAGTACTCGGTGCCGATCTGGCTGCCGTGCTGCGACCAGAGCCACCCACCGAAGGCCACCGGCAGGCCGATGTAGAACAGCGACCACCCGGTCGCTTCCTTCATCGAGACTTCGTGCGGCTTACGCGTGACGATGAAGTCGAGGACGAAAAGGAGCAGGACGCCGACGATGGTGGCGGTCCAGAGCGCCGGTGTGGCAATGGTTTCCATGATGAGAACACCTCAGTTCGCATACGTGTTGAACTGAGGTCTCCTTCACGACGACGCTGTCGCCGCTTCCGCACGGGAGCGCGGCTGGGCGCGCTCGTATTGACCGAAATCGGAACGTGGGAAGTACTCCCCTCGTAGGTAAGCCTAACAGCAGCTGGCGGCGATCGCATCCGAGCGCCTCGCCCACGGCCTGCGCCCGGGGCATCGCCCGGCGACATCGCACCGCCCCCTCGGGCCTGCCTCCGCGCGCCCGCGCAGGGCACCGCCGTCAGCGACGAGCCGGGTCGCGCGTCGCGACGGGATCGAAGAAGTTCGAGAGCACCGAGGAATTGCCGTCCCGCGCCGCGTCGAGTGCGATGCCGTCGATGTTGATCCGCCCCTGACGCATCGACCCTTGCGAGAACTGGATCCAACTCGAGCGCGAGCCGTCGACGTTCGCGAAGTAGTCGAACCCCTCGACGCCGTGGAGAAACGCGTACTTCGGGTTGCGCATCGAGTACGGCGTGGTGTCCGAGATGTCCGCACCGAACGCGAAGATGATCTCCTTCGTCGGCCCGACGATCGGCTTGACGTCGGCATCCCAGCGCGCCGCGTCCGCCTTGATCGTCGCCAGCGACGCCTTGGTGATGTTGATGTGACCGTACGAGTGCGACGCGAAGTTCCACCCCGTGGCCTTCATCGCGTTCGCCACCGTCTTGGCCTTGGCGCGCTCGGCGTCGGTCTTCGCACTGTGGCCGTACGCGGCGTACGACGAGCGGTAACCCAGCACCCCGTTGTAGCCCGTGAGCGCGATCGTGCCCTTGTCCCCGCGGTAGGAGAAATCCGGGTGCTCGCGCACGAAGTCGTCGACGATCGGCACGACGTCATCGGCCCCCTTGCGCACCTTTCCACCCTTCTCCGGGTAGGTGGTGCGCACGCCCTTCGAGCCGTCAACGACGAGGCTCGTCGCGAACCCGTCGCCGGCCATGTACTCGTAGTAGCTGACGTCGTCAACCGAAAGGACGAGCGGTTTCTTGCCCGCCGGCAGCACGATCGGCACCGGGTGCATCTGCCCGTCCGCGCCCCGCTCGGCAACCCGCTGTGGATGGACGAGCACGTACCCCTTGGCGTACATCGAGTTCAGCTGCGCCACGAACTCGCGCTTGGTGACCATGTAGTCCTTGTACCCCTGCGCCTTGCCCTGCCCGGCGTGGAACGCGAGCGCCGGGTCGACGACGAGCGAGTGGTAGAAGACGTGCGAGATCTGCGTGTTATCGGCGAACGGTTTCGCCTTCGCCTTGGCGTCGTTGATGGCGCGACGCTCGGCGTCGGCTTCCTTCGAGGTCTGACCCTTCAGCGCGGCCGTCGCCGCGGCGTAGTCGTACATGCGACGTAGCTCGCGGGCTCGTGCCACGGGGTCGTCGGCGCGAGGTGACGACGTCTTGGTCGACGCCGACGCAGACGACGAGGCGCCGGGAGACACTGGCCGAGAGGATCTGCTCGCCCCGCCATCACCGTCACCCGAGGAGCAGCCGCCCGAAGCGGTGACGATGACGAGGGCCGCGACGGCGGGGCGTGCGGCGGACGTGAACATGCGCAAATGCGGCATCGAGGCTGTCATCTCTGCTCTGCCCCCTCCGGGCGCTGGGGTAACAATCTCTGCTGAGACCAACTATGCCCCCTCCACCTCAGCCGGCGGGCAGCGGGATGCCGCAGGTTCGCGAGCGTTGGCACACAGCACGCCCGCGGAGCGGGAACGCGGCGGGAGCACCCACGCCGTACGCGAGAATGTGTCCATGCCGCTTCCTGTGTCGGTGATCCAACGCGCTTCGTCAGTCCTCACGCCGGCCTCCCCCTGGCAGAGCGACGTCTTCATCGCGCGGCTTCGCGCCCACTGGCCGGCCCTGCGTGACGGCTTGCGTGTCGTCCACCCCCAGCGCGTCGAGGAGATCGCGGGCGACCTCGTCGAGATCGCGGCGCGCCGCTTCCTCGAGCGCCCCGAGGAACTCCACGACCTCGACCGCCGTCGCGAAGCCGACCCGCACTGGCTCTCGTCGCCGCGCATGATCGGCTACGCCGCCTACACCGAACGCTTCGGCGGCACCCTCGCCGGCGTCGCGGAGCGCACCGCCTACCTCGACGAACTCGGCGTCACCTACCTGCACCTTATGCCGTTGCTCCGCACCCGAGCCGGCGATTCCGACGGCGGGTACGCCGTGGTCGACTACCGCGAGGTGCGTGAGGATCTCGGCACGATGACCGACCTCGAGGCCCTCGCGACGACGCTGCGTCACCGCGGCATCAGCCTCGTCCTCGACTTCGTCCTCAACCACGTCGCCGAGGAGCACGAGTGGGCGACGAAGGCGCGCGCCGGCATCCCGAAGTACCGCGACTACTTCCACATGTTCCCCGACCGCTCCGTGCCCGACGTCTACGAGCGCACGCTGCCCGAGGTCTTCCCCGACTTCGCGCCGGGCAACTTCACCTGGGACGAGAAGGCCCAGGCGTGGGTGTGGACGACGTTCAACGCATTCCAGTGGGATCTCAACTGGTCCAACCCCGACGTGCTGGCCGAGTTCACCGACATCATGCTGTTCCTCGCGAACAAGGGTGTCGAAGTGTTGCGCCTCGACGCGATCGCCTTCATGTGGAAGCGCATGGGAACGAACTGCCAGAACCAACCCGAGGTGCACGCCCTGACCTCCGTCCTGCGCGCCATCGCGCGGATGGCGGCGCCCGGCGTCGCGTTCAAGGCCGAGGCCATCGTCGGGCCGCACGACCTCGTGCAGTACCTCGGTCTCGGCGAGTACGAGGAGCGCCTGTCGGATCTGGCGTACCACAACACCTGGATGGTGCAGCTGTGGTCGATGATCGCCGCCCAGGACACGCGTCTCGCGGTGCACACGCTCCGCGGACTGCCGCCGACGCCCGAGGGCGCCACCTGGATCTCCTACATCCGCTGCCACGACGACATTGGCTGGGCCATCGACGACGGCGACGCCGCCGCCGTCGGCCTCTCCGGCCCGCTGCACCGCGCGTTCCTCTCCGACTTCTACGCGCGCGAATCGTTCGATTCGTTCTCGGACGGCCTTGTCTTCCAGGCGAATCCGCAGACAGGCGACCGACGCATCTCCGGCACGATGGCGTCGCTGACCGGCGCGAGCGAGTCGTACAACCCTCACCTGACGGCAACCGGCATGGCGCGGATGAAGCTTCTCGTCGCCGCCACGTACGGCACCGGCGGCCTGCCCGTCATCTGGTCGGGCGACGAACTCGCCCTGCCCAACGACCCCGAGTGGGCAAGCGACCCGACCCACGCCGACGACAACCGCTGGGCTCACCGCCCGGCTCTGCCCGACACTGCGCTCGCCCAGCGTCACGATCACGGCAGCGTCACCGGCGCGATCTTCGAATGGCACTGCTCCGTCGGGCAGGTGCGCGCGCGGCTGCCTCAGCTCGACGGGCAGATGGCCTCCGAGGTGCTGCCTGTCGCGAATCCGGGCGTGCTGGCCGTCGGGCGCCGTCACGCCGCCGGCGACATGGTTCAGCTCTACAACGTGACCGACGGGGAGCAGGCATGGCCCGCGCAGTGGTTGGGCAGCTTCACTCTCGGCGCAGTGCACGACGCTGCGAAGGTCGACTCGGCAGGGGAACGGACGAAGCCGGCCGTCGGGCTCGTCGACGCCCTCACCGCGCGACCCGTGCACTCAGATGCGGACGGCGACATCCACCTCCCGCCGTGGGGTGTGCTGTGGCTCGTCGCGGGTGACTAGTTGACATTGGTCCGGCGCTTATCTTGATTCATTCCAGAAAGCGCGTCACCATAGAGGCATGACCACGACCCAGACCTCGCCGCCGGACCCGCGCACCATGCTGCGCGAGGCCAACCTGCGCGTCACGGGTCCGCGCCTGGCCATCCTCGAAGCGCTCGAGAACCGGCCGCACTCCGACGCCGACACCGTCCTCAAGGCGGTGCGCGAGGGGTACGGCGCCGTCTCGATGCAGACGGTCTACGACGCGCTGCACGCCATGACGGCTCACGGCATCATCCGCCGTATCGAACCGGCGGGGCAGTCCGCGCTGTACGAACGCCGCATCGGCGACAACCACCACCACCTCGTGTGTCGCCGTTGCGCGACGATCGTCGATATCCCGTGCGCCGTGGGCGAAACCCCCTGCCTCACAGCGGCACACGAGAGCGACCTGAGCGCCGGTTTCGAGATCGACGAAGCCGAGGTCACCTACTGGGGCGTCTGCGCTGAATGCCGCGCGAAGACTCCGCCGGGCTGACGTCCGGACGAACCCGCTTCACCCTGTCCGTTGTCAGTGGCAGCGCCTAGGGTGAGAACCGAAGCACCTCCCTCCTGACCGATCACACCCGACCAACCGAAGGAGCACCTCATGGTCGACAACGAGCAGGGCCGCAACCAGGAGCACCCCCGCTGACGACGGCTGCGGGAGCGCCCGTCGTCAACAACCAGGACTCGATTACGGCCGGCCCGCGTGGCCCGATCCTTCTGCAGGACCTGTGGCTCATCGAGAAGCTCGCCCACTTCGACCGTGAGGTCATCCCGGAGCGTCGTATGCACGCCAAGGGTTCGGGCGCGCACGGCACGTTCACGGTGACGAGCCCCGAGATCCAGAAGTACTCGAAGGCCAAGATCTTCTCCGAGGTCGGCAAGCAGACGCCGATGATGGCCCGCTTCTCCACCGTCGCCGGTGAGCGCGGCGCGGCCGACGCCGAGCGCGACATCCGC
Organism: Dermacoccus sp. 147Ba; assembly: GCF_004151355.1. Classification (NCBI taxonomy): domain Bacteria; kingdom Bacillati; phylum Actinomycetota; class Actinomycetes; order Micrococcales; family Dermacoccaceae; genus Dermacoccus; species Dermacoccus sp. 147Ba. Next base: position 159,058 of record NZ_SEHL01000008.1, on the reverse strand, counting down.
GGCTTCTCCCTGAAGTTCTATACCGAAGAGGGCAACTGGGACATGGTCGGCAACAACACGCCGGTCTTCTTCTTCCGCGACCCGATGAAGTTCCCGACCTCAACCACGCCGTCAAGCGTGACCCGCGCACCAACCTGCGCAGCCCGGAGAACAACTGGGATTTCTGGTCGTCGCTGCCCGAGGCGCTGCACCAGGTCACCATCGTCATGAGTGACCGCGGCATCCCCAAGACGTTCCGCCACATGCACGGCTTCAGCTCGCACACCTACTCGTTCATCAACGAGGCCGGCGAGCGCTTCTGGTGCAAGATGCACTTCCGCACCCAGCAGGGCATCGAGAACCTCACCGACGACGAGGCCGCACAGGTCATCGCCGAAGACCGCGAGTCCTCGGGCCGCGACCTCTACGAGGCCATCGAGCGCGGTGACTTCCCCAAGTGGACGATGTACGTGCAGATCATGCCGGAGGAAGACGCGAAGACGTACCGCTTCCACCCGTTCGACCTGACAAAGGTGTGGAGCAAGAAGGACTACCCGCTCATCGAGGTCGGCGAGTTCGAGCTCAACCGCAACGCGGACAACTTCTTCGCCGACATCGAGCAGGCCGCGTTCGCGCCGACGTGCCCCGTGCACACCTTCCACCGCGACGGCCAGATGCGCGTCGACGGCAACAAGGGCAGTGAGACGCACTACGAGCCGAACAGCTACGGCGCGATGCAGGAGCAGCCCTCCTACGCAGAGCCGGCGTCCGACATGGCGAAGTATCAGGAGATGGCGCACGTCGCCGACCACTGGGACTACCGCGCGGACGACGACAACTACTACGAGCAGCCGGGCAACCTGTTCCGCCTCATGTCGCCCGAGCAGCAGCACGCGCTGTTCGCCAACACGGCCGCCGCCATCAAGGGCGCGACCGCGCAGACGATCGAGCGTCACATCGAGAACTGCACGAAGGCCGACCCGGCCTACGGCGAGGGCGTCCGCAAGGCGTGCATCGCCAAAGGCGCGCTCGAGGTCTGACCCTCAGGCCACCAGCACGAAAGGGGCCGGGCCCGAAACCACATCTCGTGGTTTCGGGCCCGGCCCCTTTGCGACCTCCGCGAGCGTCTTGCCGCCCCGCGTGACGGCGGACGTGTCAGCCGCCGCTCACCATGTGCAGCACGTCCGGTGAGGCGCTCTCGCAGCTGTCGAAGTGGTTACCCGAACCACGTGCCTTCTGCTTGGAGCTGTCACGGATCTCCAGCATGCCGTTGTAGGCGTTGACGCCGTACGAGCTCGGCGATCCACCGCTCGGCGACATGCTGCCGCTCGAGCTGCCCACGTACGCCTGGTAGCCCGAACCGTCGTAGCCGTACGCAGCCGACCCGCTCGCGCTCGCTGCGTTCCACGCGACGACCGGCGCGCTGCAGCCGGGCAGGTTGATGAAGTCCAGTCCGTTGCTTCCTCCGCCGCCACGCAGGGTGAAGGAGCCGATTCGGCTGGCGCCCTCGCTTCCGGCCCGCCAGACCGTGACCGTGTTGCCCTCACGGGTCATCGCGTAGTCCGAACCGCCCATGCTCGTCGTCTTGACGAGGCCGGGAAGCTCGCTGACACCCGTCGTGCTCGGGCTCGGTGCAGGGGCAGGTTCCTCGGTGGTCTGCGACGGTGCAGGCGCTGGTGCTCCCCCGCCGCCGTTGTTGCCACCGTTCGAGTTGCCCTGTGTCGTGGAGGGGCCAGGGCTGCTCGTCGAACTCTGTGTCGTGCTCGACGACGTCGAGGACGACGTCGAGGACGACGTCGAGGACGACGTGCTCTTCGTCGGTGCGCTGGTGGAGGAGTCGCTCACCGGCGGCGGATCGGCCTTGTCGTCTCCGCGACCGTTCGTGAAGAGGTAGCCGAGCATTCCGACGACGGCGAGCGCGACAACGGCGATGAGCGTCACGAGCATCTGGTTCGTCTTGGCGGGCCGGGCGGACGACGTCGCCGCGCGCTCCACCGGGGGCACGCCGCCCCCGTACTCGTCCGCGTCGTCGGAGGCATAACCGTTGTACGGCTGATCCGCGGCGCGGTCAGCACCGAGACGCGTGGGCTCCTCGTCGAAGAACGCCCCGCTCGTGTTCGCGCCGGCTGTGGCCCCCGCGGCCGTTCGCGTGCCGCAGTTGCTGCAGAACGGCCCCGAGACCTGCTCCCCACATTCGGCGCAGTGCCGCTTGTCGTGCTGCATTCCGCTCCCCTCGTTGCTCGTGTCGAGCGTCCTCACATCGACTCTGCCATGTCTGACGCACGAAGGAGGCACGTGGTTCACACGTGAGAACACGATTCGACAACAATGCTTTTTCGCCGAGGTTCCCAGTGGTGACACAGGTCGGGATGACACGGTGGCCCGGTGAACAACGATCCCGTCGGCGTCGTCGTCATGGCAGCGCTGTTCGGTGCCGTGTGCGGGTTGCTGCTCGTGGGAGTCATCGCCCTGACGCTCCGCCTCGACCGCTCGCGGCACGCGAAGGTGCGACAGGCCCGCGAAGCGCGTTATCCGTCATCCGAGTAGGCCACGCGGCTCTCGCGCGGCGCATGAGAGTCTGGACGCCGTGACCAGCACGACCACCCCCACCCCCGGCGTCGACGCAGCAGCAGTCGACGCCGCCGCAGCGCGCCTCGAGGGCCTGCTCGCTCCGACGCCCGTCACCGAGAGCGGCCGCCTGAGCGCGAAGTACGGCGCCACCGTCGTCCTCAAGCGTGAGGATCAGCAGCCGGTGCGCTCCTACAAGATTCGCGGGGCGAGCAACCTCATTGCGCAGCTCGACGAGGACGCCCGCGCGGCCGGTGTCGTGTGCGCCTCCGCCGGCAACCACGCCCAGGGCGTCGCCTATGCGTGTGCGCGCCTCGGGGTGAAGGCGACGATCTTCCTGCCGCGCACGACGCCGCGTCAGAAGCGTGAGCGCGTGCGCGTGCTCGGCGGCCCGTGGGTGACGACGGTCGTCGAGGGCGACACCTATGACGTGGCGGCCGCAGCCGCCGGTGAGTTCGCCACCACGACCGGGGCAACGCTCGTACCCGCGTTCGACGACGTGCGCACGATCGCCGGACAGGGCACGGTGGCGCGCGAGGCATTCGCCCAGTGCGAGATCCAGCACGGGCGGGTGCCCGACGTCGTCGTCGTGCCCGTCGGAGGTGGCGGGTTGCTCGCCGGCACCACGGCGTGGGTGCGTGAACGCCACCCGAACACGCGCATCGTCGGTGTCGAGCCGGTGGGCGCCCCCTCCCTGCAGGCCGCGCTCGCGGCGGGTCGCCCCGTCTCGGTGCCGGTCACCGATCCCTTTGTCGACGGCGCCACCGTCGGCCTGCTCGGCGCGCACACCTACCCGGTCATCGCGGCGGGCGAGGTGCCCTGTTTCAGTGTTGCCGAGGGGCGCATCTGCACCGAGATGCTCGACCTGTACCAGAGCGACGGCATCATCGCCGAGCCTGCAGGGGCATTGGCCTCGTCAGCGCTCGACGACGTCGAGATCGCCGACGGCGAACTCGTTCTCGCCATCCTGTCCGGGGGCAACAACGACGTCTCGCGCTACGCGGAGGTCGTCGAGCGCTCGCTTGTCTACGAGGGGCGCAAGCACTACTTCCTCGTCGAGTTCCCGCAGGAGCCTGGCCAGTTGCGCCGCTTCCTCAACGAGATCCTCGGCCCGGAGGACGACATCACGCTGTTCGAGTACACGAAGCGCTCCAACCGTGAGACCGGGCCGGCGCTCGTCGGCCTCGAACTCGGCGAGCCCGCCGGTCTCGAGCCGCTGCTCGAGCGCATGGCGGAGTCGGCGATGCGCACCGAGCGCGTCGACCCGGACTCGCCGCTTTTCCGCATGGTTTTGTGACTGTTCAGGGCTCCGACCGGGCAGGATAGCGGTAGTTCAGCCAGCCGCCTCGAGGAGAACCCGTGCAGCCCCAGCCCTTCGACCTCACTGCCCCTGACGGCACGACGCTGCGCGGCCGCCGCTGGGTGGCCGACGAAGCGTCGACGCGCGCGGTCGTCGTCATCGCGCACGGCATGGCCGAGCACGGCGAGAGGTACGCCCGCTTCGCGGACGCCCTCACCGGTGCCGGGTTCGCCGTCTATGCGGCCGACCACCGCGGCCACGGACGCACCGCTGAAGGCGGAACCCTCGGGTACTTCGCCGAGTCCGACGGCTGGAACCGCGTCACGGACGACATCGACACCGTCGTCACGCACGCGAGCGCCGAGCACCCGAACGCGCCGATCGTCCTGTTCGGCCACAGCATGGGCTCGCTGCTCGCGCGCACGTACGCGGTGCGTCATGGTGAACGCCTCACGGCCCTCGTCCTGTCGGGCACGCCCGCCGACGCGGGAACGCTGGGGCTCGTGGGGTCGAAGGTGGCCGCCGCCGAGGCGCGCCTGCGCGGCGCGAAGCACCCGAGCAAGCTTCTCGACAAACTCTCGTTCGGTGCGTTCAACAAGGCGTTCAAGCCGGCGCGCACGGACTTCGACTGGCTGAGCCGGGACGACGCCGAGGTCGACGCCTACGTCGCCGACGACAAGTGCGGGTTCATCGCCACCGCAGGGTTCTACGTCGACATGCTCGGCGGCCTGCGCCTCGTCAACACCCCGTCCTTCGTCGCGGCCACACCAGCGAAGCTGCCCATCCTCGTCGTGTCCGGTGACGCCGATCCGGCGGGTGGCGACGGTCGCGGTGTCGAGGCGGCCGCGGCCATGTTGCGCGAGGGCGGCGTGGAGGACGTGACGCTCATGCTCTACCCCGGCGCGCGCCACGAACTGCTCAACGAGACCAACCGCGACGACGTGACGGCCCACGTTCTCGCGTGGATCGAGGCGCGCCTTCCGCACGACGCGTGACGCGTGTCACTTCGGCGCCCTCAAACCTGCCGCAACCGGTCTACTGACGCGTAGCGTTGGAGAGAAGGAGCCCTCTGCATGCGACGAAAGGAAGCACATGACTGACACCACGCCGCGCACCGAGGTGCACGGACTCCAGGTCGCCACCGTCCTGTACGACTTCATCAACGACTTGGTCCTGCCGGGCACGGACGTCGACCAGGAGACGTACTGGAAGGGTTTCGCCGAGGTCATCACCGACCTCGGACCCAAGAACAAGGCTCTCCTCGCCGAGCGTGACGAGCTCCAGGCGAAGATCGACGCCTACCACCGCGACAACCCGGGCAAGCCCGACTTCGACGCGTACAAGGCCTTCCTCACCGAGATCGGCTACCTCGTCGACGCACCGGCCGACTTCTCCATCACGACGGAGAACGTCGACCGCGAGATCACCGACACCGCCGGCCCGCAGCTCGTCGTGCCGATCCTCAACGCCCGCTTCGCGCTCAACGCGTCGAACGCCCGCTGGGGTTCGCTCTACGACGCGCTCTACGGCACCGACGCGATCGACGAGGCCGACGGCAAGGAGAAGGGCACCTCGTACAACACGGTGCGCGGCGACGCCGTCATCTCGTTCGCGAAGAACTTCCTCGACACTGCCGTCCCGCTCGCCGAGGGTTCCTACACCGACGTCACCGGCTTCGGCGTCGACGGCGGCGAGCTCGTCGTCCACCTCGACGGTGAGCGCACGACGTCGCTGAAGAACGCCGACGAGTTCGCCGGATACGTCGGGCTGCCTGCGCAGCCGGAGGGAATCCTGCTGAAGCACAACGGTCTTCACCTGGAGATCCAGATCGACGCCGAGTCCCCGATCGGCGCGACCGACCCGGCCGGCATCAAGGACGTCCTCGTCGAGTCGGCTGTCACGACGATCATGGACCTCGAGGATTCCGTCGCCGCCGTCGATGCCGAGGACAAAGTGCTCGGCTACACGAACTGGCTCGGCCTCAACAAGGGTGACCTCAAGGAGGAGATCGCGAAGGGCGGCAAGACCTTCACGCGCGAACTCAACCCCGACCGCACCTACACGGCCGCCGGCGGCGACCACCTCACGCTGCCCGGCCGTTCGCTGCTGTTCGTGCGCAACGTCGGCCACCTCATGACGACGGACGCCGTGCTCGACGCCGACGGCAACGAGGTCGGCGAAGGCCTGCTCGATGCGCTCGTCACCATCCCGGCCGCCATCCACGGCTTCGCCGGCAAGGACGGCGTGAGCAACACGCGCACCAACTCGATCTACATCGTGAAGCCCAAGATGCACGGCCCGAAGGAGGTCGCGCTGACGAACGAACTCTTCGCCCGCGTCGAGCAGTTCGTCGGGCTGCCGGAGAACACGGTGAAGGTCGGCATCATGGACGAGGAGCGTCGCACGACGGTCAACCTCTCCGCCTGCATCGAGGCCGCCAAGGAGCGCGTCGTCTTCATCAACACCGGCTTCCTCGACCGCACGGGCGACGAGATCCACACCTCGATGCTCGCCGGCCCGATGGTGCGCAAGGGCGAGATGAAGGGGTCGACCTGGATCAAGGCGTACGAGGACAACAACGTCGACGTGGGCCTGAGGGACGGCCTGCAGCACAAGGCTCAGATCGGTAAGGGCATGTGGGCGATGCCGGACCTCATGGCCGACATGCTCGAGCAGAAGGTGGGCCAGCCGAAGGCCGGCGCGACGACGGCCTGGGTGCCGTCACCGACCGCCGCGACGCTGCACGCGCTGCACTACCACCAGGTCGACGTGTTCGCCGTGCAGGAGGAGCTCGCGAAGCGCAAGGCCGCGTCGGTCGACGACATCCTGCAGATCCCGCTCGCGGAGAACACGGACTGGTCGGACGCCGACAAGCGCGAGGAACTCGACAACAACTGCCAGTCGATCCTCGGCTACGTCGTGCGCTGGATCGACCAGGGCGTCGGCTGCTCGAAGGTGCCGGACATCCACGACGTCGCGCTCATGGAGGACCGCGCCACGCTGCGCATCTCGTCGCAGCTGCTCGCTAACTGGCTGCAGCACGGCATCGTGAGCGAGGACGACGTCGTCGCGTCGCTCAAGCGCATGGCGCCGATCGTCGACAAGCAGAACGAGGGCGATGCGGCCTACGAGCCGATGGCTCCCGGCTTCGACGGCATTGCGTTCAACGCCGCGAAGGAGCTCATCCTCGAGGGCGCGAAGCAGCCGAACGGCTACACCGAGCCGATTCTGCACCGTCGTCGGCGAGACAAGAAAGCCGCGCGCTGAGGATCAAGCGAGCGGAGTCGAGGGTGTGGATGCCGAGCTTGCGAGGCGTTCACACCTCGGCGTAGGGAGCGTTGACGAAGCGCGCCGTGGGCTCAGTGACGATCAAGCCCGACCGAGGTAGGTTCGCGCCGGAGCGTGCGAAGGCCCGGCCCTGCCGAATCGGGCGCTGAGGAACTGAGCCAATGAGTAGTCCGCGCGCTGAGGATCAAGCGAACGGAGTCGAGGGTCGCCTGACCCTCACGATGGCGCGTAACTCTCGGGTAGGCACGCAACTGCACGCCTACGTGTGAGTTACGCGCCATCGTGCGCGCTGGGGTCGGCGCGGGGCGCCCGAGGGCTGCGCGCGACCTGGGTTCCGTTGGAACGCCTAGCATTCGGACATGAAGCGCATCGACGTCCATGCTGACGGGCCCGCGAGTGTCGACGCGGCGTGGCAGGCCTACGTGCACGTCGATCGGTGGCGTGACTGGTCGCCGCACATGCCGCCGGTCGAGGCGGATGCCGTGGTGATCAGTCCCGGCGCGGAAGGACGGTGGCGTCTCGGGCCGGTGACGGTGGGGCGGTTCGTCATCACCGACGTCGATGCGGCGGCGAGGACGTGGAACTGGCGCGTCAGCGTCCTGGGGCTGACGACGACGGGCGAGCACCGCGTCGAGGTTCGTCGGAGCGGGTGCCGCTGCCACATGGCGATGGATCTGCCGCCTCTCGTCGGGCACGCCTATCGACCCGTCGCATGGTGGGCTCTTCATCGCCTTGCTCGCAGCTCGTGAGGCACCGGTCCACACCCCTGGTGGCTTCTCTTTGCGCCCACATGCACCCGGGTGCATCTGGGCGCAAAGAGAGAGGACGTCAGACGGCGACGTTCTCCTCGAGTTCCTCCTCGGTCTCGGGGTCGAGCTCGTCGCGCTCGTCCTGATGCGCGTGCTCGGCGTGACGTCCGACGGGGCGGGACGCAGCTTCCTCGAGCTCACGGGCTCGCACAACACGTCGCTGTTCGACCGCGCATCCGGCTGCGAGACAGAGCAACCCGACGACCAGCCAGCCGAACAAGATGGTGAGCGGGCCGGCGATCGAGGCGTCCGGGAAGTAGATGATGCGACGCAGCGCCTCGACGAAGCCGGAGCCGATCCAGAAGTCGTGCAGCCAACCGAAGAAGCTCGGCTGCATGACGGGCGCGAACACGCCGCCGGACGAGGTGAAGTTGAGCGCGACGAAGATCGCCGAGTACAGCAGCGTCGCGAACCGTCCGATGATCGGGTGCAGGCCGACACCGACCGTCAGCACGCCGGCCGTGTAGAGCAGTGACAGCGCCCACGTTGCGAGCGCGTGCCCACCGAACATGTCGTAACCCCACGCCGCGATCGCGAGTTCGATCGTCGAAATGACGACGGCGGCGCCGGCGGCGAGGGCGATGCGCTGGGCGAACGGGCGGCTCGCAGCCGCCGCGCCGATGGCGATCGACGTGGCGTACGCGGCGACCGTCAGGGCGACGAGGAAGAAGAAACCGTTCTGGCCGGCGGGGTCGTCCGCGGTGAGGGGCGCGACGTCCTTGACGGTCAGCGCATCGTGCTGCTTCTGCGCGACGGGGCGGAACATCTTCTCGACGACGGACTTCGTCGTGTCGGACGCGCCACCGGCGGTGAGCAGTTCGGCCTTGCCGTCACCGGGGACGTAGGCCGCGGAGATCTTCAGGTGCTTCAGCTGATCCGTCGCCTGCTCGGGCGTCGCGATCGTGCGGACGTCCGCCTCGTCGCCGAACGCGTCCTGCACCTTGGCCGCCAGCGGGCCCGCCTGTTGAGCCTGACCGACGACGGCGACGGGCACGTGGTGGGGCGACGGCTTGTGGAAACCACCGAGGTAGGCGGCGCACATGATGAGACCCATGAGGATCGGAACGATGACGTGCGACAAGACCGTCCTCATCGGGGCCTGCGCGGTTGGCGGATGCGCGGTGGACATCTCTTCCCTTCGTTTAGTTAGGTTATCTATGTTTAAAGGTACACCTGACTGCGAAGTGTGCGCGAGCTGTGGGGCCAGCGTCACATCGGATCGTTCCGAGGGCCCACCCGGTCAACCCGTTCTGCGTTTTCACCGATCGCGGCCTGAGCCATCCGCGACAATGGCACGGTGACTGCGCACTTCGAATCCGTCGACGACGTCCTCACCCGCCTCGCGGATGCCGGTTATCTCGCGAGCGACGCCATCGCGACGACGGTCTTCCTCGCCGACGCACTCGGTAAGCCGCTGCTCGTCGAGGGCCCCGCCGGCGTCGGCAAGACCGAGCTCGCCAAGGCCGTCACGAGCGCGCTCACCGCGACCACCGGTGAAGACGCCGACCTCGTGCGCCTGCAGTGCTACGAGGGCATCGACGAGGCCCGCGCCCTCTACGAGTGGAACCACGCGAAGCAGCTCCTGCGCATCACCGCCAACACTGCGCTGGCACAGACGAACGCGACAGGGACCACCGCGCAGGCGACCGACGACGAGGTCGCTCACGACTGGCAGGCCCTCGCCACCGACATCTTCACGGACGAGTTCCTCCTCACCCGGCCCCTGCTGCGCGCCATCCGCAACGAGCAGCCCACCGTCCTGCTCGTCGACGAGCTCGACAAGGCCGACGTCGAGGTCGAAGGCCTCCTCCTCGAGGTGCTGAGCGACTTCCAGGTCACCGTGCCCGAACTCGGCACCCTTGCCGCGACGCAGCGCCCGTTCGTCGTCCTCACCTCCAACGCCGCGCGCGACCTGTCGGAGGCTCTGCGCCGACGCTGCCTCTTCCTCCACATCGACTACCCCAGCGCCGAACTCGAACAGCGCATCGTCGCCCTCAAGGTGCCGGGCCTCGACGCGGCGCTCGCCGAGTCCGTGGTCCGGCTCGTGCAGCGCCTGCGCGAGATGCCGCTGCGCAAGGCGCCCAGCATCGCGGAAACCGTCGACTGGGCGCGCACCCTCGTCGCACTCGGGGCCGACAGCTCCGACGACCTCGACCCCACCGTGCTGCGCGCCAACCTCGGCGTCCTGCTCAAGCACCAGGACGACATCGAGCGCGCCTCCACGCTGCTCAAGCTCAATGCCTGACGAGCACCACTTCCCAGGGGCGTTCCACAACCGCCCCTCGGCCGGGCAGCCCGAACGTCACGAACCGCTCGACGACGCTGCGCCGCGTGGCGAGGACACGCAGACACCCGCGGTGATCGGCCCCCTCGGACGCCGCCTCGTTGCCCTCGCCGACGCGATGCGCCGCCACGGCGTCGTCGTCGGAACGAGTGACGTCGTGGATGCCGGGCACGTCGCGGGCGCCCTCGGTCTCGAGAACCGCGAGCGCCTGCGTGAGGGGCTCGCAGCGGCTCTGGTGCGCCGGGGCGAGCAGCGCGGCGTCTTCGACGATCTGTTCGACATCTTCTTCCCCGCTGCGCTCGGACGACGCACTGCGGCAGGCGATCTCGGCGCCGACGACCTGCTCGCCCAGCTACCGGAGTTCGACGCGGAGAACGCCGATGCCGCCGAGTTGCGCGAACGCGCCAAGGCCCTCACCGAACTGCTTGCGAGGGCTCTCGCCGAGAACGACGAGCGGGCCCTCGAGACGCTCGCGGGCGTCGTCGTCGACGAGTTCGGGCGCCTGCGTCGCGCGGGTGACGAGGGGTTCTCTGCGAACCAGGCCATCGACCAGTTCCAACCGAACCTCGCGGTTGCGCGGGCCACGGAGCTTCTGCGCGAGCACGACGAGTACCTGCGCCGCCTGCGAGCCGAGCAGGAGGCGGACGCCCTCGAGGGCAGCGGCGGCTCCCCCGGTCTCGCCGACGAGGGCGTCGGCACCTCCGAGGGCGGCGGTGGCGCCGGCAGTGGCGGTCAGGCCGCAGCCCCACTCGAGGGGTGGCAGCCCGACCCGTTCGTCCAGCGCTTCGACCGCGACGAGATCCGTACGCGCGTCGCGGGGTTCCGGCGTCGCATCGAGACCGAGTCCCGCCGTCGCAACGCCGAGATCCGCGGCAGGGCGAGCCAGGCGACCTACGCCGTCACCACGCCGATCGAGCGGCGCGACTTCAGTCAGACCTACGCGATCGACGCCGCCCAGATGCGTCGCGTCGTCGAGCCCCTCGCGCGCAAGCTCGCGGCCCGCATGGCGGCGAAACGACGCCGCGCCAGTCACGGGCGCATCGACATCCGCAAGACGCTTCGTGCGTCGATGTCCACCGGCGGAGTTCCTATCGCGCCCGTCTACGACCACCGCACGCCGAACCGCTCCGAGCTCGTCATCCTCGCCGACATGAGCAGCAGCGTCTCCGGCTTCAGCCGCTTCACGATCCTGCTCATGCAGGCGATGCAGGCGCAGTTCGCGCGCGTGCGCGTCTTCGGGTTCGTCAACACCGTGGACGAACTCACCGAGACCGTCCGCGCCGTGGGCGCGGACGGCGACCTCATCGAGGCGCTTCGCGGCAACACTCGGATGCAGCGCGGGCACCGCAACTCCGATTACGGCATGACGTTCGTCGACTTCGTCGCCCACCACCTCGACGCCGTCACGCCGCGTGCCACCCTGCTCGTCCTCGGCGACGCTCGCACCAACTCGACGAACCCGCGCTACGACGCGCTGCGCACCATCGTGGACGAGGCACGTCACGCGTTCTGGCTCAACCCGGAGGCCGAATCGCAGTGGGGTACCGGCGATTCGGTCGCGACGAAGTACGCCGAGATCATCGACATGCACGAGTGCCGCACGATCACCGACCTGCGCGACTTCGTCACGAAGGCCCTCTGACGCCCTGAGCGTCGGCTATCCGGTGCAGATGTGTGGATCTGATCGGCTGGCGCGTTCAGCCCGTCAGGTCGGCGACGAGGGCGCGCACACGCGCGTCGATGTCGTCGCGCACGAGACGCATCCGCTCCACGCCATCGATTCCGCGCAGCGACGGTTCGTCGGTGATCCACCGCTCGATGTCGGTTCGCATTCCCTCCACGGGTTCGACCTGCGCTTCGCCACCGATGACGACGACGCGGTCCGCGCGGCGCAGCAGATCGACGTCGATCGCCTTGGGGTGTTCGCCCTCGAACGTGGCGCCCACCTCCGCGACGGCCGCTCGCGACTCCTCGTTGAGCTTCGATCCCGGGTGTGTGCCGGCCGAGTGCACCTCGACGGAGTCGCCGGCGTGCAGGCGCGTCAGGGCAGCCGCCATTTGCGACTTTCCGGCGTTCTTGACGCAGACGAACAGGGCACTCGGGCGGGGCTCGCTCATGCTCGGGTCTCCTTCGGCACCTGGGGGAAGCGCCCGCGCAGCGCGAGCGAGACGTAGACGAGGCCGACGAGCACGGGCACCTCGATGAGGGGCCCGACGACGCCCGCGAGCGCCTGGCCGGACGTTGCCCCGAAGGTCGCGATGGCGACGGCGATGGCGAGCTCGAAGTTGTTGCCGGCCGCAGTGAAGGCGAGCGTCGTCGTCCGCTCGTAGCTCATGCCGAGCGCCTTGCCGAGAACGTAGCCGCCGCCCCACATGAGGGCGAAGTAGACGAGCAGAGGCAGGGCGATGCGGGCGACGTCGAGCGGGTTGCGCGTGATGGCGTCGCCTTGGAGCGCGAAGAGCAGGACAATGGTGAACAGCAACCCGTAGAGGGCCCACGGCCCGACGCGAGGCAGGAACGACCCCTCGTACGCGTCGCGGCCCCAACGCTTCTCGCCGACACGGCGTGAAAGGAAACCGGCCAGCAGCGGCACGCCGAGGAAGACGAGCACGGACGCGGCGATGTGCCACGGCGACACGTCGAGGTTCGTCTGCTCGAGGCCGAGCCACCCGGGCAGCACCGACAGGTAGAACCACCCGAGGCCGGCGAAGGCGATGACCTGGAAGACCGAGTTGAGCGCGACGAGCACGGCCGCGGCCTCGCGGTCACCGCAGGCGAGGTCGTTCCAGATGATGACCATCGCGATGCACCGGGCGAGCCCGACGATGATGAGGCCCGTGCGGTAGGCGGGCAGGTCGGCCAGGAAGATCCACGCGAGCGCGAACATCACGGCGGGCCCGACGAGCCAGTTCAGGACGAGCGACGCACCGAGCATCCGCTTGTCGGCCGTCACGGTGTCGAGGCGGTCGTAGCGAACCTTCGCGAGCACCGGGTACATCATGACGAGCAGGCCGATGGCGATCGGCAGCGAGACACCCTCGACCTCGACGGTGGAGAGCGCGTCGTCGAGACCCGGCACGAGCCGTCCGAGAAGGAGACCGACGGCCATCGCAGCGACGATCCAGACCGGCAGGAAGCGATCGAGCGTCGAAAGGCGCGCGGCAACAGGGGCTTGCGTGGGCTCGGCGGAGCCAGTGGCATCGGTCTTCATCGTCATGAACTCTGGCCAACGTATTGATGTTTGTCAATATGTCGGTAGGGTAAGCCACATGTCCACCCCCGCAGAGTTCACCTGCGCTCCCGCCGCCGACGCGGCGCTGCTGCCGCTCGACGACGCGAATCGCCGGGCCGAGCTCCTCAAGGCGATCGCCGATCCGGTGCGGCTGCGTCTGCTCACCTACCTCGCAGCCACCCCCGACGGCACGGTGTGCGCCTGCCACCTGCCGAGCCAACTGGGCATCACCCAGCCGACCCTGAGCCATCACCTCAAGAAGCTGACGGACACCGGGCTCCTCATGCGCGAACAGCGCGGACGGTGGGCGCACTACACCGTCGTCCGGTCGCGGCTCGACGAAGCTCGGTCAGCGCTCGAGCTCTGACCCAGCCGGTGCAGATGTGTCGATGTGGCCGCGCTATGTCGCCACCAGATCGACAGAAGTTCCCCGGATACGCGAACGCCCGGCCTCTCGCGCTTCGAGGGGCCGGGCGTCACGTCAGGCGGCTACTTGATGAAGCCTTCCTTCTTGAGCCAGTCGAACGCCACGTCGGACGGGTTCTCACCGTCGACGTCGACCTTGGCGTTGAGCTCGATCATCGTCTCGTTCGTCAGCTTCTTCGACACAGGGCCGAACAGGTCCGACAACTGCGGGTTCTTCTCCAACGTCTTGGTGGAGAACACCGGGGCGACGTTGTAGAGCGGGAAGAACTTCTTGTCGTCGGCGAGCACCTGCAGCTTCAGCACCTTGATGCGGCCATCGGTCGTGAAGACCTCACCGAAGTTGCACAGCCCGTTGTTCGTAGCCGCGTAGATCGCACCCGACTCGAGCTTCTTGATCTGGTTACGCGGAATCTCGCTGCCGAGCGGAATGCCGTAGGCCTTGAGCATCGGCTCGAGGCCGTCGTCACGGTTGGCGAACTCGGTGTCGACGCACAGCGTGCGCTGCGCCTTCGGCACCTTCTTGAGGTCGGACAACGACTTCACGTTGAACTTCTTCGCCGTGGCTTCCTTCGCCGCGAACCCGTAGGTGTTGTTCATCGGCGCGTACTGCAGCCACGTCAGACCGTTCTTCGCGTCCTCTGCCTTGACGGCGTCGAACTGCTTGCGCGGGTCCGGAATCGGCTTCGTGTGCCCCATGTACGTGATCCACGCCGTGCCCGTGTACTCCCACGAGAACGTCGTCTGGCCCTGGATCTGCGCCTCACGAGCCGCCGCAGAACCGGGGATCGTCGTGAAGTCCTTCACGTTTCCCCCGGCCGACTGCAGCAGGATGACGGCGATCTTTCCGAGGATCTGCTGCTCCGTGAACTGCTTGGAACCGACGGCGATCTCGGCGCCGTCGAGCTTCTTCACGGAGGCGAGCTTCGGCCCCAGTTCACCCGAGGGCGAGATGCCGGCCGAGGTACCGAGGCCACAGGAGCTGAGCAGCAGCGAACCCGCTGCCGCCGCTCCGGCGACGCCGGCGAGCCTGGCCCGCGGAGTACGAATCAACTTGTGCGTCATGCGATCACAGCCCCTTCGGGGTGACGATGGCCTCGAGCACACGCCCGGCCCACTCGAAGACGAGCGCGAGCAGGGCGATGAGGATCGCGCCACTGACGAGGATCGGGTAGCGGAACAGGTTGATGCCCGCCTGGATGAGCGCGCCCAGACCGCCGGCGTTGATGAACGTCGCGAACGACGCCGTACCGACGAGGAGGACGAGCGCGGTGCGCACACCGGCCATGATGACCGGCGCCGCGAGCGGCAGCTCGACCGTCGCGAGCGTCTTCATCTGGCTCATGCCCATGCCGCGGGCCGCCTCGACGAGCGTCGGGTCGACCTGCTGCAGACCGACGATCGTGTTGCGCAGCACCGGCAGGAACGCGTAGATCGCGAGAGCGAGAACGGCCACCCAGAAGGTGAAGCCGATCCACAGCGCGAGCAGCACGATGAGGCCGATGACCGGCGTCGCCTGGCCCGCGTTGGCGAACGCGACGACGGGCCCGGAGAAGCGGCGCAGCTTGGGACGGGTCAGGGCGACACCGATGGGCAGGGCCGTGGCGAGCACGAAGAAGGTGGCGACGAACGTCACCTTGATGTGCTCCCACCCGAGCTTGCGCAGCGCGGACCAGTCGAGCTGACGCGCCTCGATGGGGTCGAGATCGGCGGTCTGACGCCAGATGACCCAGGCGCCGAAGATGACGAGGATGAGGACGGGCAGCCCGAAGATCAGACCGAGTTGCTCGCGTCCGATACGGCCCTTCACTGTTCCTCACCCTCCTCGGCCTGCTCGTGGAAGTCGGTGTGGCTCGAGGTGTTCGCCACAGCCACCGAATCGGGCGTGGCCTCGGCGTCGGCACCGTGACGGCGCGACTCGGCCGCCTCGTGGGTGTCCTGGATGTGCGTCATGATCTGCTGGAACGACGCGACACCGCGGTACTCGCCGCGCCCACCGGTGACGACGACGGCGCCGTGGCTCGAGCTGAGCATGGCGTCGAGGGCGTCGTTGAGCGTGGCGCGGTGGTCGACCGTCTGCAGTGCCTCGCGGCGACGGTTCTCGACGCGCTCGCCGCGCAGCTTGGCGGCGGTGACGAAGTCGACCGGACGACCACGCTCGTCGAGCACGACGACGTTGCGCACACCGGACGCGGTGGCGTTGCGCTGCACATCGACGATGGAGTCACCCACGCGAACCGTCGGCGCGTCGGCGATCTCGACATCGTCGAGGCGCGAGAGGGCGAGGGACTTGAGGGCCGAACCGGCACCCACGAAGTCCTCGACGAACTCGTTGGCCGGGGCCGCGAGGATGTTCTCGGGGGTGTCGTACTGCTCGATCTTGCCGCCCTCGGAAAGGATGAGGATGCGGTCGCCGAGCTTGAGAGCCTCGTCGATGTCGTGCGTGACGCAGATGATCGTCTTGCGCACCTGGCGCTGGATGCTGAGCATCTCGTCCTGCAGGCGCGTACGCGTGATCGGGTCGACGGCGCCGAAGGGCTCGTCCATGAGGATGACGGGCGGGTCGGCGGCGAGGCCGCGGGCCACACCGACACGCTGCTGCTGACCGCCGGAGAGCTCACGCGGGAAGCGGTCGCGGTAGCGCTCCGGGTCGAGGCCGACCATGTCGAGCAGCTCGTCGACGCGCTTGGTCGTCTTGGCCTTGTCCCAGCCGAGCAGACCAGGGACGACGGCGATGTTGTCGGCCACCGTCATGTGCGGAAAGAGTGAACCACCCTGGATGACGTAACCGATGCGCCGGCGCAGGTCGTCGGCCTTCGACTCGGAGATCGGCTTGCCGTCGATCGTGATGGTGCCGCTCGTCGGGTCGATGAGACGGTTGATCATCTTGAGCGACGTCGTCTTGCCGCAGCCCGACGGGCCGACGAACATGACGGTCTCACCGGCGGGGATGCGCAGCGACATGCCGCCGACGGCAGCCTTCGCCTGGCCGGGGTACTTCTTGACGACGTTGTCGAAGACGATCTCGGCGCCCGTGACTTCGCTGCGCTGGGAGCTCGTGGCGTCGACGTCGGTGTTGACGTCCGTGTTGACGTCGTCAGCGCGCTCGACCGGCGTGGCGCCCTGGGCTTCGGTGGTGTTGTCAGGCACGGATCCCCCTGGGAATCGTCAGTCGGCCGACGCCGACAAGAATGAGGTCGAGAAGGAGCGCGAGGACGACGACACCGATGGTGCCGACGAGCGCGTAGTTGAGCGCGTTGGCGCCGCCCACCTGGGCGAGGCCGGTGAAGATGTAGCCACCGAGACCGGGGCCGAGGGCGTAGGCGGCGATGGCGCCGACGCCGAACGACATCTGGGTGGACGTGCGCACGCCGGCGAGGATGACCGGCCACGCCATGGGCAGGCGCACCTTGAGCAGCGTCGCCGCCTTGCTCATGCCCATGCCCTGCGCGCTTTCGAGCAGGTTCTTGTCGACCGACTCGAGGCCGACGACCGCGTTGCGCAGGATCGGCAGAACGGCGTAGAAGCAGACTGCGAGCACCGACGGCAGGGCACCGATGCCCACGAGCGGCAGCAGCACACCGAGGAGCGCGAACGACGGGATGGTCAGACCGACCGCCGAGAAGATGTTGGCCAAGCCCTTGAGCCTGTTGTTCCGAATGACGATGACCGCAAGGACGAGCGCGATGATCGTGGCGAGCAAGACGGCCTGGACGACGAGCGAGGTGTGCTGGTAACTGCGATAGGCGATGTCCTGCCATCGCTCAGCGATGAATTCCCACACGAGGCGTCATCCCCCTTTCCACAATGTGCCCGCCGACGCCCCGTGCGGCACACGGGAGTAGGCGGGCTTCGTTTGGCTCATCCTAGGTGCGCAGCCGCGTCAGACCGCGGTTTCCCGGGGCGCGCGGGCCCCGCCGGCGCTCGATGGCCGACGGTCGCGCGCGCCGTTCTCCTTGCCATGACAGAGGGAATTCACAGTTGATAACGAATGGCTCACGAATCTCTGAATATTGCGACAGTGCGGGCAAATCGGTCGATTGTGCCCCTCGGGATCGGGAGGATGACCGTCATGAGTGTGCACCCCTCGTCGCAGCTTCCGTGGCAGACCTACCGTGACGTGCGCCTGCGTGCGTTGGGGACCAATCCGGAGGCGTTCGGCTCGTCGTTCGAGCGCGAGGTGGCCTTCCCCGACGAGCGGTGGGTCGAGCGCGCGTCGAACCCCGGAACGCTGCTGTGGGTGGCTGACGACGAGCCGGATGCCTCGAGCGGCGTCGCGCCGCGTGCTGACGGTTTGGCGGGCCTCTTTCCCGCCTCCGGTTATCTCGACGACGTGGAGAGCGCTCGGACGCTGACGGACGACCCGGAGCGTCTCGCCTTCGTCGTCCAGGTGTGGGTGGAGCCGGGTCGGCGCGGCACCGGCGTCGTCGACGACCTTGTTGAAGCACTCGTCTTGCGGGCACGCGAGTTGGGTTACCGGGTGCTGGCGCTGCACGTGTTCCGCGCGAACGAGCGGGCCGCGGCGGCGTACGTGCGGCACGGGTTCACGCAGGTGAACCCGCCGTCGCCGGCGTGCCCGGCCGACGAGGACGAGTACGTCCTGACGCTCTGAGCTCGCGACGGGGCGACGACCTGTTCAGGACACAACGTGCCCCGGTGGCACGTCGGCATCTGAAACCGGGAACATCAGGACACAACGCGGCCTGATGGCACTCGCGCACCCACCGGCATGGCCGGAGCGAGCGGGCCGGCCCAGCGTCAGCGGCTCAGAAGAACCAGCCGTCGGGCAGGGGCTGGCCCTCGGGGCGCGCGCCGTGGCCGCGGCCGTCCGTCGCGGGAAGGCCACCGGCCTGCATGGCGGCGACGTCGATGTAGTGCTCGGTGCCGAAGCCGGCGTTGAACGCCTCGGCGGGCATCGCGAGGATGCCTGCGGCGTCGGGCTGCGACGCGTGCGCGCCGAGCGCGGCGCGCTTCGTGTCGAGGTAGGCGCTGACGTCGACGCGGAAGCTGATGTCGCGCTCGGCCATGCCGAGGGGGTTGCCGTCGTCGCCGCCGGCGTCGGGGTCGAAGCTCTCGCCCTCGGGGATGAGCCCGGACTCGCGGGCCTGACGCATCTGCTCGCGCAGGGCGTCACGGTTCATCGTCGACTCGAACACGCGCGGCGAACTCTTCGCCAGCGAGACCGCGCGGTGGAGCACGTTGTGCACCTTGACGTGGTCGGGGTGGCCGTAGCCGCCGTGCCAGTCGTAGCCGACGACGACGTCGGCGTTCTCCTCGTCGAGAATGTCGGCGAGCGCCTGCCCAGCGATGACGGGGTCGGCGCCGTGGAAGGATCCGTCGACGTCGTTCTGCTCCCAGCCCGTCATGCCCGAGTCGGCGTAGCCGAGCCAGGCGACGCGCGCCGTGCCGAGCACCCGAGCGGATTCGGCCGCTTCCTTGCGGCGCCGCTCGACGACGGTCTCCCCCTCGGCCATGTCTTCGGCGGGCGAACCGTGGTCACCGTTCGTGGCGTACACGAGCACGACGCGGTGGCCCTCCTCGACGGCGCGCGCCATGGCACCGGAGGTCTGGCTGGCTTCGTCGTCGGGGTGGGCGTGGAAGAAGACGATGGTCGACACGCGCGACAGTTTCCCACGACCGCCGTGGCGGCACCTACCGCGCGCAGTGAAGCGCCCCAGGTTCTGCGCCGCTCCTATACGGGTTGCGGCTCTCGGATGAGGGCCGCGTAGTGGGCTTGCTCGAACTCCACCGGGGTCATTATCTCAAGAGTGGAGTGCAGACGCCTGGGTCTGCTGAAGGTTTAGTTGAGTCGGCTGTGCAATTGCGAGCAGCGATCCGCATGGACGATGCGGCCCCGGCGCCGCCAGGTCACCGGCGGGCGACGGTGGAATCGAGTGCGGAGACAGCTAAACTGGACTGCATCCGATCACTGATCGAGTAGCCCCTGATGCGGCCTCTGGTTACTCATCCTTGACAGCATATAGGCACCGCTTTCCCGGTCCGTTCAAAGCTTCGTGATAGCGCTCGACCACACCTCGTTCGGTCGATTGGCGACTAAACCCGGGGCAGACCCACATCTGATCCTCTTGTTTGCTGCTTCCTTATGTAGGTGGCCGAACTCTGGGTCGTCGCGATGGGCGTCGCACAAGGTCTTCGCACAGTGCGTCTGGGGCACTTCAGCCTGCGAGTCCGGAGCGGCGAGCCACCGTCGTGCGGCGCGCGAGTTGGAAGATGAGTGTCAGAGATGCGATCGAGTAGGCTTGAGCTATGAATACTCAGGGTGTCGAAGTGGGCGGCAGCGGTGGCACGGAGGAGTGGGGGATGCAGCCAGCGCATCCAAGCTTTGCGGCGCACTTCACCGATCCGATGTACAACGATCCGGCTGATGAGTGGGCGCCGTTCGGCAGCGACGAGGCTGCCGACGTCCTTGCCGAGTGGGAGGAACGTCGCGACGCGCTGACATCGTCCACGCGGTTGCGTGACATGTATGACTCCGAAAAGGACTGGCAAGAGTCGGTGAGCGAGATCGGTACGTCACCGCTCGACACCGACGACGAGGCTACATGGGTGGTGGCGCGAGCCTTTACGTTGCTGAGGCTCACTGGCCAGATAGACGATGAAGGCAAGGCTGTTGCGCTGCGCGGTCTCGACCGCCTCCTCCAAGAGACGGACAATGCACGGGAGTACGTCCAGCAAAAACGTGATTTGGAATCCTGGCGCAATCCCACTGAGTGACTAGGGCGTGTCTGACAAATTTCGGCGGCGGGATTTGAAACGATCATGCCGTTTCACCTTTTCAAGTCCTCTCGGATGCTCTGTGTGAAGCGCCCCAGGTATCGCGCCGCGTCCTTGTGAGTTGGAAGGATGCGAACCATGCCGAAGAAGATCGATCCGAAGGTCAAAGAGCGGTGCGTGCGCCAGGTACTGGAGCACTTGCCGGAGTACCCGTCGCTGACCGCTGCTGCTGGGGTCGTCGCTCGCCGTGAGGGTGTGGGCAAGGAGTCGGTACGTCGCTGGGTGCTCCAAGCCCAGGTCGATGGCGGCCAGCGCCAAGGGGCCACCACCGAGGAACTGGCCCAGATCAAGGAGCTCAAGGCCAAGGTTCGGCGGTTGGAAGCCGACAACGAGATCCTGCGCCGGGCCTCAATTTTCTTCGCGGGGGAACTCGACCCCCGCGATCGCTGATCGTCGCCTTCATCGACGAGATGCGAACCGAGGGCCACGCGGTCGAGTCGATCGGGTCTGCTGAAGGTTCGGTTGAGTCCTTGGATGCATCCCCGACGGTGGGGGTGCTGGAAGGATGAAGCACTGTGCCGAAGAAGTTCACCGAAGAGTTCAAGAAGGACGCTGTCGCGCTCGTGACGGCGGGCAGCAGTCAACGTCAGGTCTGCGCCGACTTGGGCATCTCGAAGTCCGCTCTGCGCACCTGGGTGCAGGATGCCCGGTTCGCGTCGGCGGGCATGAAGCCCGCCGATGATCAGCAGCGCAAAGAGATGGCGGGGGCGCTACGGCGTATCCGCGAACTCGAGCAGGAAAATGAAGTGCTCTGCCGCGCCGCGGCGTACCTGTCGCAGGTGCACATCACGCCCCCAAAATGGGGTACCCGCTCGTCCAAGAGCTTGCTGCCCCCGACGCCCCGATTCGGGTGCCGGTGGCGGTGACGTGCCGGGTGCTGGGCTTCAGTCAGCCGGCGTACTACAAATGGCGGGCACAGCCCGTCAGCGCATGTGAAGCCGAGGAAGCCATCCTGAGCGGGGTGCTTCGCGAGTTGCACGACGAGGATCGCGAAGCGGGCTACCGCGGCTTGTCCAATGACCTCGCCGACCGCGGGTATGTGTGCTCCGACCAGCGTGTGTGGCGTTTGTGCCACGTCGCGGGCGTCCGATCGGCCATCCACGACAGGAAGAGACGCGGACCTGGGTCGCCGGGCCCCGCCGTGCACGACGACCTGCTCGCCAACCAGGACGAGCGCGTCGTCACACGCCACCGCTTCAGTGCTGAACGAGCGAACCAGGTGTGGCTGACCGAAATCAGTGAGCACCACACCCGTGAAGGAGAGCTGTACGTGTGTGCGGTCAAGGACGTATTCGCGAACAGGATCGTCGGGTACAGCATTGATCGGCGGATGAAGGCGCAGCTCGCGGTCGACGCTCTCACGATGACGATCGCGCATCGTGAGAATCCCGTTGGTGTCATTGTGCATTCAGACCGTGGCAGTCAGGGCGGATTCAACTGGTCGTCGCAACACCCTGATCGTGAGGGCGTGTGGTGAGACGAAAGCCAGAAGAATCAGCGGCGCCGGCGGGTACGCGCCGGCAGTGGCGGGTGGTGTCATAGCGTCGTAGCAACAGTGCGGGTGGCGTGCTGGTGGTGGTCGAGGAGTGCGGGTGGCGCGTCGGGTGTTGACGATCGCGGATCGGATCGAGATCTCGACAGGGGTGAAGCCCGGCTGGGAAGTGCGCAAGATCGCTCGGCATCTGGGGCGTGATCCAGGCGTCATCAGCCGCGAGATACGCCGCAACCGCAACGCTGATGGCACCTATCGTGCCGTCGGCGCCGACGTGAAGGCCGAGCGTCGCAGGACGCGCCCGCAAGATGCGAAGGTCGCCTCGTGTCCGGTGCTGCGTGCGCGCGTGCTGGCAGATCTACGCCAGTCACGCACCCCACGCCAGATCCCGGGCCGCTTGCGCCTCGAAGCAGCAGACGCGAGCGTTGAACGCATGCCGAACTCGCTACTAGCCGACGGGCACGTCGCCAGCCATGAGGCGATCTACCAGTTCATCTACGCCATGCCCCGCGCGGAGCTGGTCAAGCATGGCGTGTTCTTGCAGTCCAAACGCACGCGTCGCCACACACGCCCACAGCCGGGCTCGCGGACGAAGAAGGCCCCGATTGTCGGAATGACGCCCTTGAGTGAACGCGACCTGAGCGCGCTCGAACGGCGCGTCCCGGGCCACTGGGAAGGCGACCTCATCATCGGCAAGAACGGTGCCACGTGCGCGATCACCCTCGTCGAGCGCATGAGCCGCTACGTCACGATCCTGGCCTGCCCGATGGGCAAAGACAGCGCCAGCATCGCGGACATCCTCATCGAACACACCCGCGAACTGCCCGAGATGATGCGCGCGTCGCTGGCATGGGATCAAGGCAGTGAGATAACCCGCCACGCCGCGCTCAGCCTGGCCACTGCTCTGCCGGTCTACTTCGCCGATTCCAGATCGCCGTGGCAGCGCCCGAGCAACGAGAACACGAACCGGCTGATCCGCGAGTACCTACCCAAGGGCGAGGCCATCCCCGCGCACCAGCCCTACCTACGCGCCATCAGCAGCGAACTCAACGAACGCCCCCGAGCCACGCTCGGCTACCTCACACCCCGAGAATCCTTCCAACGACTTCTCGTCGGACAACCCCACGTTGCTTCCACGCCTTGACACCGCCCCGCGATGCGCGGCATCAGCGGCCTTCACCTCGGCAACGCGAAAATCGACGCCCGCGGATCCTACGTCATCGACAAGGTGCACGCCGAGATGGGAACGACCAAGGCTTCGACCAGCGCTTGCTCGTCGCCTACCGTTGACAGGATCGGACCGACACGGGCCATTGGTCATGGTTAACTCCGCGCCTGCGGGACGCCGGCGCGCTGATCGAGGTGGCGGACGTCGGCGGGAGCCTGAAGAGTTGGCCGCCGACGTCCTGGATCTATTTCGAGTGCCCCGGCAAGCGGTAACGACCTGACAGAAACGACCAACGCATTCCTCGAACCCCCTACGCGGCAGCGCGCTCGGATTCAGGAACTTGACCACCCACATCAACCTAACTCTCCTCAAGACAGATACCTTCAGGCGCCAGCCCCAGACCATCAGCTACCAAGCGTCGGCCCACTACCGAGGCCTTGAACCACCGGTCAAAAAGAACGAAGTCGGGAGTTCGAAATAGTCGCCGGCGACCTCATAGGAGGGCGCGGACTTAAAGTATCCGTTGCGATGAGAATCTTCAAACAAGGGGCATGAATCGTCCGCGACGATAGACCGCGCAACCCCCTTTGCCAAGACGTACTCTGCGTAACCATCGGGCAAAGAATACAGAGAGAGGCCATCCGAGTGTTTGACCGAAAGCATAAAACTGGGCCCCTCGGTCGAAGTTATCGTCCACGTGAGCTTAGCTTCCAGAATAGATCTACTCTTCCTGACGGGGAAATCCAAGCGGAAGAAATCCTGCTCCACGCCCTCAAGTCGGCTCTTAAGCTCCGCCAAGTTGCCACTCGACAGTCGCCCAATCCCTTCGACAATTTGCACTAGGTAAGGAGGCGACGTCGGCCCTGAAGACAGCGTCATATCACTCAGCCGCGACTCTATCAGCGCCCTAGAATCAGTCATGTCTGCAACCAGGTAGCCTCTGGGCCCCACTAGAGGCCGCTCAAGGTTCGCCAATTCCACCGTTACGTGACCCGCAGCGATCGCGGCTAACCAGAACGCCTCTCGGGGCAATTCTACAGTTCCCGGTGGAAACCTGTCGTCAATCGTTACCACGCGAAGCTTGGACATCAAGAACACCCCTTACTGCTTCCAGTCTTATGCCCGGGTGGGCACTTTCCATTTCTATAGTAATACTTTCCCCCGCGTAGACTCCTTGGCAGACCACGCCATGCGGACCGTTACTCAACCGTTATTCACTCGCTTTGCGAAAGGCCCGACATGCGCCCCACCCTCCACAGGAGCCTCGTCGCACTCACAGCACTCGGCGCCTTCTCCCTCACCACAGCATGCACAAAGGACGAACCCCGCCCCCTTCCCGCTGGCGACCAAAGCGTCTGCAACGCAGCGCACGCAAACAACGCCCGCACCGTCTACAACGTGCGCCACCAACCCACCGACGCCGAACTCAAGAAGCAAGCGAACCGCATCTACCCCGGCAGCAGCGACACCAACGACACCGACGCCATCAAGCAGATCAAGACCCGCTGCAAAAACCTCGGCTACGAATCGCGCGCATAGCTTCAGCCGCCGTCAGGAGGTCCTTCGCGCCCCCCCGGTGCAGCGCCAACCGGTCATGATGAACCCATGACGACGAACATCACGCCCTGCATCTGGCTCGACGGCACCGCTCAGGCCGCGGCAGACCTCTACCTGTCACTCTTCCCCAACGCGAAGCGCACGAGCACCGTCCACTACCCCACGGACGAGGCTGCCCTCGGCCCGAACGCGCACATGGCCGGGCAGGTGCTCATGGAGGAGGTCGAGCTCGACGGCAACCCGTTCACCCTCCTCAACGGAGGGCCGCAGTTCCCGCAAACGGAGGCCGTCAGCTTCCAGATCATGTGCGCCGACCAGGCCGAGGTCGACCACTACTGGAACGGCTTCACCGCGAACGGCGGCGCCGAGAGCCAGTGCGGCTGGTGCAAGGACCCGTTCGGCGTGAGCTGGCAGGTCATCCCCCGCCGCTTCTACGAGCTGATGAGCGACCCGGACCCGCAGGTCGTCACGCGGGTGTCGCAGGCGATGTACTCGATGCGGAAGCTGGACGTCGAGCAACTCGAGCGCGCTGCACGAGGAGCATGCCGGCCCGCACCGTCAACCACACGAGCAGCATGTTGCGCACGAGGATGACGACGCGCGTCGTCAGCGCGAACAGCGTGTGATCGGAGAAGATCCCGTCGAACAGGAACGGGAACTCCAGCTGCGTCAGCACGAGCGTCACCGCGCCGAGCAGGCGCAGGCGGGCGTCGTCGACGAGCACGAGCGCCGGAATGAGCCAGATGAGGTACTGCGGGCTCAGCACCGGACTCGACAGGATGAGCACCGAGATGACGCACGTCATCGTCAGCGCGAGGGTGGTGACGCGCTCGTCACGCCCGGCCCGCCAGCCGAGGGCGAGCAGCGACAGCGCGAGGACGTAGCCGACGTACTGCGTCGGCTTCACCATCCACATGAGCGAGTTCGCGAGTTCGCCCGTGTACTCCCACGAGCCCTGACGCTTCTCCAGCGAGACGGGCGTGGAACCGAAGATCCGCGCGAAACCGAGCCAGGCACCCCACAGCGACTCCACCTCGAAGCCGCGCTGACCCTGCCAGGACAACGGTGACGTGACGCGCTGCGGCCCGGCCAACAGCGCCGTCGTCCCGACCCAGGCGATGCCACCCGCCATCGCGGCGACCATGTGCGTGACGCGGCGGCGCGTGGGGCCGAGCAGGCCGAGGCCGAAGACGGCCGGCCACAGCTTGACGGCCGAGCCCATCGCGACCGCGAGCCCGGAGAGCACCGAGCGGCTGCGCGAATGAGCCGCGCCGTCGTTGAAGACGAGCAGCAGGACGAGCGCGAACGCGGCGTACAGGTCGAAGCGCATGTAGAGCAACGGTCCGAGGAGCCCGACGAACAACGTCCACCGCAGCGCGGCCTCGCGCCCGAAGTGACGGTCGAACAGCCGCGTCGCCACGGCGTCACACGCGATGGCGGTGACGACGAAGAGCGCGACGAAGCCCGCGTACGGCAGGGTGCGCGCGGCGGCCATGATCCACAGCGCCACAGGGAAGGGGTACTCGGCCATCGACGACATGACGTCGGAACGGCCCGCCTGCGCGTAGTAGTAGCGCAGGTCGCCACGCATGCCCGAGTAGAGGGCGCACAGCGCGAGCATGATGACGCGCGTGAGCGGCCAGAGCACGTTGAGGCGGCGGTAGAACGGAAGGGACGCACCGTCGCGGGACACCGGGACGGCGAGCTCGATCACGCGCTCACCTTAGCGGTTGCTCCCTCGGTGTCTCCGGCGGCAGGCCGGGGATTTCGCTCGTGTCGCGCTCGCTGCCGCGCGGGGTGCGGGCAGCGGCGTCAGCGGGCAAAGACCCCAGAAACGTTGGATCCCCCGACTGCCTGGTGCTCTGGGGTCATCAGGTAGCCGGGGGCTAAGAGCAATTATTAGCGGAGACTTCACCTTCTGGAAAGACTTCCAGCAACATTTTTCGCCGGGTGTGACCGATGACGCATCGGACGTCCGACCCAGAGCGCACGAAACCCGCCACGAGGACGGTTCGTGGCGGGTTTCGCGCCGGCGCCCGCGAGTGTCGGGAGCTCGCGGCACCGGGTGAACCGCGCGAGGAGATGAGCGCGCAGGTCACGTGAGCCTGCAACCGGCCCGCTGGGCGCGGATGGCGCGCCGAACACCACGAACGTCGCGCGGCGTGAGGCGCCCAGCGCGGCGTCACGATCTGCGTGAACGGCCGGCCGCAGGAGTCTTCGAGGTGGGCCTACAGGCGCACGAGCTTGCCCTCGCGCACGGCGTAGCGGGCGTTCGACTCGACGGCCAGGTTCGTCGGGGCGGGCTTCACGACCTCGGCGGCGTTGCCGGCGTACCGGATGCCGGTGGCCACACCGGCTGCCGAGGCGTCGGCGGCGCTCATCGTCGAGACGCCCAGGAGGGCAACCGCGGAGCTGACGGCGATGCCGCGGCCGAGGTTCCTGAGCGAGCCGAAGCGGGAGGTGGCGGCCTGGGACGAGGTGTTCTGTGTGGTGTTCATGGCCCTGACTCAACGCCGCGTTGCTATGGGGTTCCTGTGCGACGCGTGTGACACCCCTACGGGGTTTGCGTGCTGCTCGCCCACCGCTGCGCCCACGCCCCGTGACAGCCCGATTGCGCGGTGCTCGTTACGCTCGTCGGGTGAAGAGTGGATTCGTGCCCGTTGCTGCCGCCGTCGTCATACTCGTCTTCGGCCTCGCGCTCGCAGCCGCCCTGCTCAAGGGCATCGTGGGTGCTGTGCGCCGCCGCAGCTGGCCGGTCGTCGACGGTGTCGTCCAGCTCGCCACCGGCGAGGACGGGCGCAAGAACTCCCTCGCACGCATTCGTTACACGGCCCCCGACGGTGGGCGTCACGTCCTGGAGACGAAGACCGGCGGCATGAGCACGAACGGTCGCGACGGCCAGCGGCTGCCGCTGTCGGTCGACCCGAGCGACCCGGCCAACGCTGTGCCCAAGGCCGCCAACGGCACCCTCGCGACCATGGGCTGCATGGTCGTCACGTTGCTGCTCTTCGTCGTCTTCGCGGTGTTCGTGCTCGTGCGCGTGCTCGGCTGATGACGCAGCCCTCCGCCGCCGCGCCGAGCGACGGCGCCTCCCCCAACGCACCGGGGGCCGGCGAGGACGACCGGCTGCGCACGACGCGGCTCTTCCTCCTCGCTGCGGGGCTTTTCGTCTTCCTCACCGCAGAGATGTACCCGGTCGGCGCCATGCCCGACATGACGCGCGACCTCGGCGAATCCGAATCCGCCGTCGGGCGCCTCGTCACCTGGTACGCCATCGGCGTCGGAGTGGCGACGATCCCCGTCGTCATGGCCACACGGGCCCTCTCGCGGCGGCTCGTCATCGTCGGGTCACTGCTCGCACTGTTCGTCTCGATGGCTCTCTCGGCGATCGCCCCGAATCTCCTCGTCGTGACGATCGCGCGACTCATCGGCGCGATCGCACACGGTGGCATCTTCGCCGTCGTGCCGGTTGCTGCCGCGAGCCTGGCCCGCAGGGGCGCGGAGGCGAAAGCCGTCGGTGGCGCGTTCCTCGGTGCGAGCGTCGGCGTCGTGGCCGGTCCGCCGTTCGTCGCCGCCGTGAGCGAGCACGTCGGGTGGCGGTTCGCGAGCGGCGTCATCGCCGTCATCGCGTTGCTCGTCGCGATGGCCAGCCAGCTCAAGCTGCCGCCGCTCGAAGCGCGTTCCGGCGGCGCGTTCTCGCTCCGCATCCCGGCGTCGATGCGCGTGCCGTTCTACACGCTCTGCGGCGTGACGGCCCTCATCGTCACGGCACACAACGCGGCCTGGGCGTTCATCGCCCCGATCCTCGAAGCGCGCGGCATCTCCGGCACCGCGTACGCCGTCGAACTGTTCTGTTACGGGCTGGCCGGCGCTCTCACGACGGCGTTCGCGAGCCGTCACCTCGACGCCCACCCGCGCCGCGTGACGACCATCGCGCTCACCTGCATGATCCTTGCGCTGCTCGCCCTGACGTTCCTGCCCGGCACCGCGACGGGCGCCGTCGCCGCCGTGGTCTGGGGTGGAGCGTTCGGCGTGCTGCCCGTTGCCATGCAGACGCGCGTGCTCGCCACGACACCCGGTCACAACGACGCGGCCACGCCGATCTACGTCGTCGCGTTCCAGATCGGCATCAGCCTCGGTGCGTACATCGGCAGCGTGCTCATCCTGACGATGGCCGCCACGAGGCTGCCGCTGTTCGCCGCCGTCGTCACGGCGTTCGGGCTGCCGTTGCTCGCGTGGGGTATGCGTGATCGTCACGGCTCCGAGGCGAGTACGACCCGCCCCGAGTGACGAAGCTCGTTCACGGGACTACGCACCCCGAGAAACGCTCAGGGAAGTCGCGCTAGGCTCGCCGCAGGACCGTTCGGCGCACCCGCGCCCCGACGAGGAGATGGAATGAAGGACAACACCGGTTTGAGCATCGGCTACCGCATGGGCTGGCGCCTCGAGTACATCGGTGTCTCCGTCTTCGGCCCCGCCCAGCACGTGCCCGCGAGCGACCCGAAGCGTCGCCTGCGCCGCGAGCGCGCCCGCCGCGTCATCGCCGCGCACGAGGCGCGCGGCACCACCGCCCCCGAGTGGGTGCACGAGGTGCTCGCCTCCGGCGGCGACAAGCCGAAGCGCTGACCAACCTGGGACACTGAGGGCATGTTCTCGTTCGAAAGTCTTGAACTGCCCGTCGTGGCAGCGCCCATGGCAGGCGGCCCCACGACCACGGAACTCGTCATCGACGCCTCGAAGGCCGGTGGCTGGGGCGTGCTCGCCGGGGGCAACAAGGACGTCGACACGATGGCCCGCGAGGTGCGCGACGTGCAGGACGCCGGCGTCGCTGCGGGCGTCAACCTCTTCATCCCCGGCCCGCAGAGCACGGACGCCGAGGCGCTCGCCGGGTTGCGCGAGAAGCTCGGCCCCATCGCCAAGAAGTTCGACGTCGAACTCGGCGAACCCTCCTGGGACGACGACGATTACGGTGCCAAGCTCGACTGGCTCGTCACCCACCCCGTCGACGTCGTCACCTTTACCTTCGGCCTGCCGTCGGCCGAGGACGTCACGGCGCTGCGCGGCGTCGGCACGAGCCTCGGCGCGATGGTCACCTCCCCCGAGGACGCCCGCGCCGCCGTCGAGCGCGGCATGGACTTCCTCATCGTTCAGGGCCCCGACGCCGGCGGCCACCAGAGCACGTTCGACCTCTACGCCGAGCCGAGCGACGTCGCCCTGCCGCAGCTCTTCGACGACGTGCGCGGCGCCGTCGACGTACCGCTGCTCGCAGCCGGTGGCATCGCCACGCCCGCCGACACGCAGGCCGCGCTCGATGCCGGCGCCGTCGCCGTCCAGGCCGGAACCGCCTACCTGCGCTCCTCGTCAGCCGGTTCGTCGCTGACGCACCGTTTGGCTCTCGCCTCCGACGATTTCTCCGAGACGGGCCTGACGCGCGCCTTCTCCGGTCGCTACGCCCGGGGTCTCGCCAACGAGTTCATGGCGATGTTCGACGGAATCACCGCCGTCACGCCGGCCGCCTACCCCGAGGTGAACCGCCTGCTCGCCCCGCTGCGCAAAAAGGCCGGGGAGACCGGCGACCCGCAGTGGACGCACCTGTGGGCCGGCGAGGGCTGGCGCCGCAGCGCCGCCGCTATGCCGGGGCGAGTCATCGAAGGCGACGCCGGGCGCATCACGCGCTGGCTGGCCGGTCGCGAGAGCTGACACAGGCGAAGGCCGCGTCCGGTTCGAGGTGGCAACCTCCGGACGCGGCCTCGGCGCGTGTGCTTGGCAACGCATCGACTCAGAGCAGACGGCTCCCCTTCCTCACGGGAGAATGTTCGCGATGAGGTAAGCCTAACCTTTGCTTCGGGGCTTTTGGCAATTAGGGCACGCCGAAGTGTCGTAAATGAGATTTTTCGTGCGCGGTCGGGTCATCGCAGAGCGTGGGCGGCGGACGTCACCTCGTCGCTGAGGCGCGCCAGCGACGGAGCGTCGAGGCGCCAGCACTGCCAGTACAAGGGGACGTCGAGCGGTTCGACGCCGGGCACCGGAATCAGCTCGTCGCGCCCGCCGCCCCTCCCGGCGGGGCCTTCCAGACCCTCGGGGATCATGCCCCACCCGAGGCCCGCACGGACGGCGGCCGAGAAGCCCTCCGCCGACGGCACGACGTGTTCCAACGGAGGCTCGCCGAGCCCCCGGCGCCGTAGCACGCCGCGCTGCAGGTCGTCACGATCGTTGAAGCGCACCGTCGGTACTCGCTTCAGTGAGCGCCCGCACGCCTCCCACTGCGAGCGCCGCACCCGCGCGACGTAGCGCATGACGCCCAGCTCTTGAACCGAACACCCCTGCACCGCCACGTCGCTCGCCGTCACGGCGCCGATGACCGAACCGTCGCGCAACAGTTGGGCGGAGTGGTCCTGATCCTCGACGAAGACACGCAGCCGAGCGTCACCCCATTCGCCGACCGTCTCGAGCACCTCGACGAACCACGTGGCGAGCGAGTCGGCGTTGACGGCGACGGGCAGGTCGACGACGGGGGCACTGACACCGCGCTCGCTGCCGCCGCCCCCGAGCGCCCGGACGAGCTCGGCGTCGAGCAGCGCGCGCTGGCGGCCGGTGCGCAGCACGATCTCGCCCACGGGCGTCGGACGCACCGGCACCGACCGGACGAGAACGATCTGCCCGAGTTCCTGTTCGAGGGCCTTGACCCGCTGTGACACCGCCGACGGCGTGATGCGCAGCACCGCGGCCGCGCCGTCGAAGGTGCCCTCGTCGACGCAGGCGACAAGGGCCTTGAAGTGGTCGTCGCGCACGCGCATGGCCCCACCGTAGATGAAGCACTGCTTAGGTATCTGTAGAAACAAGAACTGTTCTACAGACGGCGCAATTCCTACGCTCGAGCCATGACGCACCTGCTCACCGGCTTCCTCACGGGCCTCGGCCTCATCGTCGCCATCGGCTCCCAGAACGCCTTCGTCCTGCGCCAGGGCCTGCTGCGTCAGCACGTCACCCTCATCGTCGTCGTCTGCGCCCTCGGCGACATCGCGCTCGAACTGGCCGGCGTGCTCGGCATGGGCGCCGTCGTCGAAGCGCACCCGACGGCGATCAAGGCGCTCAAGTGGTTCGGCGCCGCCTACCTCATCTGGTTCGGTATCAACGCCCTGCGCAGCGCCCGCCGGGCCAGCTCGCTCAGCCCGGCCGACGCGCCGCCGGTGTGCCGGCGCACCGCCGTCCTCAACGTGCTCGGCCTGACGTTCCTCAACCCGCACGTCTACCTCGACACCGTCGTCATGATCGGCTCGCTCGCCAATTCGCGTGGCCCCGAAGGACGGTGGTGGTTCTACGCCGGCTCGGTGGCGGCCAGCATCCTGTGGTTCGCGGCACTCGGGTACGGCGCCCGCGCGCTCACCCCGCTCGTGCGCAAGGCACGCACCTGGCAGGTCATCGACACCGTCGTCGGCGTCATGATGTTCGGCTTCGCCGGGATGCTCGTCACCACCTGAGCGCACACACCCCCTCGGGCGGGAGCAGCGCTTCACCCCTGAGGGCCAGATTCCGCGGCTCGACTAGGAGAATCACGCCTCCATCTGTCACGCTGATCAGGTGACCATTTCTGTCTGGTTCGATGGCGACGAAACCCTGTGGGATCGACGGGGATTCATGTTGACCGGTTTGCTCGAGCAGGGGGCTCGGGCTGGGGGACGCTCCGACGAGCGCGAGCCGGAACTCTTTGCCGATGTCCTGCCCACGATGGTGGGCCTCAGCGAGACGGGCACGGTGAACCTCATCGACTACGCCCCGATGCCCGAGGGGCACGAGTGCCTCCTCCCACCGTTCAAGGCCCGCGTCGACGGCCCGCACGCTCCGAGCAACGCCGCACCCGAACTCCACACCACCGAGAACCACCTCAACTGGATCGAGACGCTCGATCGCATCGAGTCCGTGGTCGCCGAGACCGGCAAGCCCGTCGACCACATCGTGCTCATCAGCAACAACGTCGCAGCCTTCGAACTCGCTGCTGAGCGCGGCTGGCTCACGGTGTGGCTCAACCGTGACCGGGTGGCCAACCTCTCCGACGTCATGCCGAGCGCCGAGATCCACTCGCTGCTCGACCTGCCCGAGGTGCTCGAGGCCATCGAGGAAGCCCGCGCCGCCGTGGCCGACCTGGACGCGGAACCGACGGCACCCGCCTGAGCATCGCAAGACTATGATTGCCGGCCGCACCTGCCAGGTGCGGCCGTCGTCATCACCCCGACGACGGTGTCCCCCTACCGAAGGGCGACCCCCTCATGGTCGATTCCTCACGACCACACCAGGACTCACCGGTCGGTGACTCACCGGCGAACGTCACCGACGTCGACCTCGACGATCCCGCACCGCGGGAGGCCATCTCCGGCGGCCGCACCGAGCCGTCGCTGCCCGACCGCGGATTCCTCGGACATCCTGCCGGGCTCGGGACGCTGTTCAACGCCGAGCTGTGGGAGCGCTTCAGCTACTACGGCATGCGCGCGATCCTCGCGTACTACCTCTACGACACCGCCACGAACGGCGGCCTCGGCGTCGAGCAGTCGATCGCCCTCGCCATCGTCGCGACGTACGGCGCCTCCGTGTACCTGCTCAGCGTGCTCGGCGGCTGGCTCGCCGACCGCGTCATCGGAGCGTTCAAGGCGACCCTGTTCGGCGGCATCGTCATCATGGCGGGCCACATCTTCCTCTCCGTGCCCGCCGAGGCGTTCTCGTGGCTCGGCATCGCCGTCGTCGCGCTCGGAACGGGCCTTCAGAAGGCGTCCGTGTCGTCGGTTGTCGGTCAGCTGTACGACCCCCAGGACGGCCGACGCGACTCCGGCTTCTCGATCTTCTACATGTCGATCAACATCGGCTCCTTCTTCTCGCCTTTCGTCGTCACCTTCCTCAAGGACCGATGGGGTTACCACGCCGGCTTCTCCGCCGCGGCCATCGGCATGGCGCTCGGCCTCATCGGCATGTTCCTCTTCCGCAAGAAGCTGCGCGGCGCCGGTTCGCGCCCGACGAACCCGCTGACGCGCGAGGAGATCCCCGGCGTCGTGCGCCTCGTCGGCGGCTCGGCCGTCGTCATCGCCGCCGTGTTCGGCATCAGCTTCGCCTTCTCGGCGGACAACCCGACCGCCATCATCAACGGCGTGACGGCGCTATCGGTCATCACCGCGCTCGGCGTCTTCGTCACGATGTTCAAGAGCCCCAAGGTGACGGCGCGCGAGCGTTCGCACCTGCAGGCGTACGTGCCCCTGTGGATCGGTGCGGTGCTGTTCTGGATGATCTTCGAGCAGGCCGCGAGCAAGATGGCGGCCTTCGCCGCCGATCGCACCGACCTCGGCGAGGTGTTCGGCATCGGTGTGAGCGCCGAGTTCTTCCAGAGCGTCAACCCGCTCTTCATCGTCCTGCTCGCGCCGGTCACGGCCGCGCTGTGGATGAAGCGCGCCGGACGCTTCCCGGGCACCGGCGCGAAGTTCTCCATCGGCGTGCTCCTCGCCGGCCTGTCGTTCGTCCTCCTCGCCTACTACTCGCACCTGTGGCCGAGCGGCCCGACGGCGCCGATGTGGGCGTTGGCGAGCGTCTTCGTCATCCAGACGATCGGTGAGCTGTGCCTGTCGCCCGTCGGCATCTCTGCGACGTCGAAGCTCGCACCCGCGGCGTTCACGACGCAGAGCATGGCGCTGTGGTTCCTCGCGTCCGCGGTCGGCCAGTCCGCCGCCGCGCAGGCGATTCGCCTCATGGAGGGCATGGGCGACACGACGTTCTTCCTCACCCTCGGCCTCATCACGGCCGGATTCTCGCTCGTTCTCATGGCCCTGACGCCGTGGATCGCGCGACACATCAAGGACGTCGACGAGCGCGTCACCACGGCATGACGTGACACGTCCCGTGACGGCACGAACGCCCGGCTCCCTCCTCGGAGTCGGGCGTTCGCCCGTTCACCACCAGGCGTGGAAGTGGTGGACGGGCCCGTGCCCCGTGCCGGCTCCGACATCGAGACGCTCGCTCGCGGCGAGGGCCTGCGTCAGGTAGTCCTTGGCGTCACGGGTCGCTTCCGCCCATCCGTCACGCTGGGGACGCAACGCGGCCATGGCGGCGCTCAGCGTGCAGCCGGTGCCGTGGGTGTTCCGCGTCGCGATGCGCGACGCCGACAGGTGGGTGACGTCGCCGCCGACGAGGAGGACGTCCTCACTCAAATCGCCCGTCCCGTGACCGCCCTTGAGCATGACGCCCGCCCCCAGTTGCGCCAGCCGTGCGGCGAGATCTTCGGTCGGCTCCGGCGGGAGCTCGGGCAGATCGAGCAGGACCGCGGCCTCGGCGAGGTTCGGCGTGATGACGTCCGCCATCGGCACGAGGCGCGAGCGCAGCGCGTCGACGGCGTCCTCGTCGAGCAATCGGTCCCCGCTCGAGGCGACCATGACGGGATCGAGCACGCGCCACGGCACCTCGGGGTGTGCTTCGAGCGCGTCGGCGACGGTCTCGATGACGGCGGCGGAGCCGAGCATCCCGATCTTGACCGCGTCGATGCGCACGTCGGCGAGAAGGTTCTCGATCTGGGTACGCACCTGGTCGGGCGTCAGCAGACCGACGGCCTCCACACCCTGGGTGTTCTGCGCGACGACCGCCGTGACGACGCCGCAGCCGTAGGCGCCCAGGGCACCGAAGGTCTTGAGGTCGGCCATGATGCCGGCCCCGCCACTCGGGTCGGTGCCGGCGATCGACAGCACGTTGGGGATGCGCGTCGTCATGCCGGCTCACCCGCGTCGCGAGCCAGCGCCTCGTCGAGCGCAGCTCGGAGGTCGCGGGTGGCCGAGGCGGGATCGGGCTGGCCGCAGATCGCCGAGACGACAGCAACACCTCGCACACCTTCCCGGACGAGGCCGCCGACGTCTGCCTGCTTGACGCCACCGATGACGACAGCCGGAACACCGCCCGCACGGGCCACTGAGACCAGAGCGCCGACGCCGTCGGCGCCGAGCGGCTCCGGAGCGTTCGGCTTGGTCGGCGTGGCCCGGTAGGGGCCGATGCCGAGCAGGTCGAGCGTGCCGGGCGGCATCGCGTCCGCCGCCCTGATCTCGTCGGCGCGAGAGACCGACCATCCGATGTGGAAGTCGTGGCGCCCGAGGGCCTCGGCGATTCGCCGTGCGGCGACGGGATCGAGATCGCTCTGCCCGAGGTGCACGCCCGCGGCACCCGCCGCGAGCGCCACGTCGAGGCGGTCGTCGATGACGAGCGGTACGCCGGTCGGCTCGAGCGCCTCGACCAGTTCGACTGCCAGTGCGGCCAGTTCGCGTGTCGTGGCGTCGTGGTCACGCAGTTGGACGATGTCCGCGCCGTGCTTCGCGGCGGCGAGTGCCGTCTCGACGACGCCCCGTGGGCCGCCACACAGGTGTGTGTCGGTGACGAGGTAGAGGCGCGGCCGAAGGGAGCGCCGATCGGGCAGAGCCGCCTGCGAGGTCGCGGTCGACGTGGTGGTCGTGGTCGCGGTCCGCGGCGTCATCGCAGGTCCAGGTTCGCGGCGACGGCCTCGGCGTCGACCCGGGCGAGGGCGTCCAGCAACTCGACGGCGAAACTGCCGGGGCCACTGGCCCGGTACGCCGCGTCATCGGCGGCGACGGTGAGGGCCGCGGTGGCGGCTGCAGCCGCGAGGTGCGGCGTTCTGGCCACGGGCAGGTACGCAGCGACCATGGCTCCCAGGGCGCACCCGACGCCAGTCACCTTCGTCATGATCGGGTGGCCGTTCGCGATGCGAAGGGTAGGCGTGTCGGTCGCGACGACGGCGTCCACCTCCCCGCTCACGGCAACCGCTCCCCCGGTGCGAGCGGCCAGTGCGGCCGCCACGTCGAGGGCGGAGTCGACGTCGTCGCCGGCGTCCACGCCGCGCCCCGCGCCCGTCTCGCCGACGAGGCCGAGCACCTCGGAGGCGTTGCCACGCACGACGCTGGGGCGGTGTTCGAGCAGGTCGCGGGCCAGCGCCGTCCGGACGGGGAGAGCACCCACGGCGACCGGATCGAGACACCATGTCCGGCCCGCATCCTCGCGCGCGGCAGCGGTGGCGAGCATCGAGTCGACGGTCATGGCATTGACCGTGCCGACGTTGATGAGCAGGCCGTCGGCGACGCCCGCGAAGATCGGACCCTCCTCGAGCGAATCGACCATGGCGGGTGATGCTCCGACCGCGAGGAGCACGTTCGCCGTGAAACCGGTGACGACCGAGTTCGTCAGGCACTGCGTGAGTGGTGCGGCCACGCGGACGGCGTCGACCACGGCTGCGATCTCGTCGACTTCGGCGCGAGGTCGTGTGGGGGCAGGGGTGTTTCGGGGCGCGATCATCGCGCGTCTCCTTCCTACGCCGGCATTACCCGGATCAGGTGTGCCCACCGATGACGGTGGATCTGGCGGTCGACGCACACTTGGCGTCTCTCAGCTCGAAGGCTCCCGCGGGACGTTCACCAATCTACCGATTCCCCTGGCGCCGCGGGGCTAGGGGGTCGATAGCCTGGAGGCAGACAGGAACACCCCTTCCCAAGGAGTTTGTTGAGCATGCCCCAGGCCCAGATCGGCATCTTCGTCGAAGGTGCGACGTCGAGCGAGTACATCGAGTTCGAGGTCGCGCCCGGTTCGCTCACCTCGCTCCCGCAGCTGCTGCCGCTCTTCGAGGCCGAGCAGGACGACGTGGGCGTCAACTTCGTCGTCGGTGTGCGCCCCTCGCTCATGAAGGAGATCTCGCCGAAGCACACGCCCGAGAACGTGCACGACTTCGCCGATGACGTCGTCGGAGCCGACGGTTACGTCATCCCCGCGACGCAGCGCGACCTCGTCTTCTGGGTGTTCGGCGGTGCGCGCGACAAGGTGTTCGACGCGACGCGTCAGCTGCTTGCCATCGCGCGCGAGGTGGTGCCGGGTATCCGCGTCGTCGACGAGACGGAGGGCTGGGTCTACCAGACGAACCGTGACCTCACGGGGTTCGTCGACGGCACCGAGAACCCCACGACGATCGAGCAGTACGACGAGGCCGTCGTCGCGGACGGCAAGCCCGGCGAGGGCTCGAGCGTGCTGCTGCTGCAGAAGTGGCCGCACAAGCAGAAGGCCTGGGAGTCGCTCTCCACCGAGGAGCAGGAGGGCGTCATCGGCCGTACGAAGGTCGACTCCGTCGAGCTCGAGGACAAGCCGGAGACGAGCCACGCAGAGCGCACCGACCAGGACGACTTCGGCCACATCGTGCGCCGCAACATGCCCTACGGCGATGTCAGCTCGCACGGCACGATGTTCGTCGGGTTCGCGTGCGAGCAGAAGCGTCTGCACGACATGCTCGAGTCGATGGCCGGCGTCGGCGACTACCCGCGCGACGCCCTGACGAAGTACTCGAACGCCGAGACCGGTTCGTACTACGTCATCCCCCCGGTGGACGCGTTCAAGGGCTGACGCTCCGCCGCCACGCATGCCGAGCGGCCGTAGCCAACTTTGACGTTGGCTACGGCCGTTGCGTTTGGTGACGTTGCACCGTCACCAACCGCAGCAAACGTCACCGGCTGGGGACGTGCCTCGGCGTCAGACGGCCCTCGTCAGGGCGGGACGGACGACGGGCTGGAAGCGCGTCAGGCCGTACTCGCGGTCGACGAAGCGGCTCATCCAGACGGTGAGGACGAGCGTGGTGACGGCCGACCAGACGACGGACCACAACTCCGTCTCACCCTGCGCGAGGGCATCCGGGACGAACGGCGTGATGAGCCCGATGAACAGGTTGTTCGACACGTGCAGCAGCACCGGCAGCTCAAGTCCGCCGGACTTCCACGCCAGGTAGGCGGTACACACGGCGAAGAGGGCGATGTCGACGAGACCGACCGCGTCGTACCCGTGCAGCAGGGTGAACAGGGGCGCCGCCACGAGCACGCCCCACACCGGCGAACGCAGCCAGGTTCCGATCATCTGCGGGAGCAGTCCGCGGAAGACGTACTCCTCCGCGGCGGCCTGCAACGGCACGAGAACGACGGCGAAGAGGAGGATCCACAGCGTCGTCGACCGCGTGGTCGTCGTGAGGGTGTCCGCGTCGAAGAGGAAGATCGGCGCGAGGACGGCAACTGCGGAGACGGGCACGACGACGCGGGCTGCGCGCGCCATGAACTCCCAGCGGTAATGGCCGAACACCGAGTGGATCGTGCCGCGTCGACAACCGACGCGGACAGCCACCCACACGACCGGCAGGAAGAGCGCGACGGAGAGGAACCCGTAGAAGAAGTCAGCCGGATTGCGTGAGTCCCCGAGGTCTTCGGTGGGTCGACGCAGTTCCGGGAAGATCGCGTGGACCGCGAAGGCAAGGCCCGTGGCCACGGCTGCGACGACGAGCGTCGTGACGACGAACATGAGCAGCATGGCGAGCGGCCGCCACCACCGCCTGGAACTCGGTGTGACGTGGGCGAGCCGGTGGTAAGGCAGGTTCGCCCAGCGAGGCTCTGTGCTGGAAGCCGCCATGGCCTCGTCGGGAGCATGGGTCGTCGGCAGAACCGGCTGCGCCGGAGCCCCCGCATCGAGGCCGACCGGGCGGACCGGCAGGGTGTTCGTGTGCGGCTCGTCGTGCCCGACGCCCACCGGCGTCGTGTGCTGCGGCTGTGGCCGCGTCTCGTCTCGTTCCATGCCTCAACCCTCGTCGTTCGAGCATGCCCGGCACATCGGCCCAGGGCATGGTCGTCGAGGTTCATTCTTTCGGCTGACGTACCGCGCCAGGGAGCGACCTTCGGCCGATACCGTCATCCCTTCGCGCGTTCCTACGATGGCGGTATGCCACCTTCCGCCGGCACGTCGCTGGCCACCTCGAACAACGAACGCCTCGCCGGCCGGCGGCGCTGGCGTCCGTTCGCGGTGAGCGCGGCCTGTTTCGTCCTCGGCGTCGTGATCTTCGGCATCCAGATCGAAACGCTCGAGGAGGACGGTCTTTCCTCCTACGAGAACGGGCTGCTCCTCTGGGATTTCCTCGTCGGCTTCGTCGCGGTGATCGCTGTGGGCCCGATGTCTCGCGCGGGGCGGTGGAACTACCTGCTCCTGCTCGCCTCCGCCGTCAGCGCGTTCGCAACACCCGCAGCGCTGGTCGCCGTCGTCCGACTCGGTGGGTTGCGCCGTCGCCGGGACGACGTCGCGGTGCTCGCTCTTCTCGTCGCGACGGGTCTTGTCCAGACGGCACTGACCGAGCAGCGGCTGTCCCTCGACTGGTCGACCCTCCTGTGGTCGCTCATCATGGTGCCGATCGGCTACGCCTTCCTCGCCTGGGGCCGTTCGCGGGCCGAGCGGGTGGAGTTGCTCGCGTCGTGGCAGGCGCAGGCCATCGCCGCCCAGCGCGAGCGTGCGGCCATCGAACGCGAACACGCTGCCCTGGCCCGGTCGAAGCAGATCGACGCGGAGCGTGCCCGTTCGGAGGAACGCACCGCCATCGCGCGCGACATGCACGACAGCCTTTCGCAC
Source organism: Dermacoccus sp. 147Ba (assembly GCF_004151355.1). Classification (NCBI taxonomy): domain Bacteria; kingdom Bacillati; phylum Actinomycetota; class Actinomycetes; order Micrococcales; family Dermacoccaceae; genus Dermacoccus; species Dermacoccus sp. 147Ba. The sequence continues at coordinate 118,716 of NZ_SEHL01000008.1, read as the reverse complement.
CACCTCTCCCTCATCGCGATGCACGCCGGCGCGCTCGCCTACCGTGAGGACCTCTCGCCGGAGCAGATGCGCGCCACCGCCCGCACCCTGCGCGACGCTGCGGGAACCGCGAACGCCGAACTGCGCGAGGTGCTCTCCGCGTTGCGCAGCCCCGCACCCGATGCGCGGCCCCTCCCGTCGGCGCGTGATGTCCTCACGCTCGTCAAGGACGCTCGTGCGCAGGGCCGCCTCGTCACCGTCAATTTCGAGGGCATCGAGGAAACCGACCTCGGGACGCTGACCGGCACCAACGGCGCGGCAGTGCACCGCATCGTCAGTGAACTCGTCGTCAACGCGGGCAAACACGCTCCCGACGCTCCGCTCGCGCTCACGTTCCGCCGTGACGAGGACGCGTTGGTCGTCGTGAGCACCAACCCCACGGCTGCGTCGTCGGAGGCCCTGAGCACCGGTCTCGGACTCGTCGGGGTGGGCGAGCGGGTGCGTCTGCTCGGTGGCACGATGAACCGACGCGAGACACCCGGCTACTTCACTGTGGAGGTGCGCATTCCGTGGCGCAGCTGACCGACCCCGACGCCCGCGTTCGCGTGCTCGTCGCCGACGACGAGAACCTCATGCGCGCCGGGCTGCGGCTCATGATCGACGGCGCTCGCGGCATCGAGGTCGTGGGCGAAGCGGCCGACGGTGCCGAAGCCGTCACGCTCACGCGTGAACTCGACCCGGACGTCGTCCTCATGGACGTTCGCATGCCGCGTATGAACGGGCTCGACGCCACCCGGGCGCTCGCCGACGAAGGGGCACGGGCGCGCGTCGTCGTCCTCACCGCGTTCGACACCGACGACTACCTGCTCGACGCGCTGCGCGGCGGGGCGGTGTCGTTCCTGCTCAAGGACTCTCCCCCGGAGGCCGTCGTCGAAGCCGTGCTCGACGCAGCCCGAGGTGGCGCTCGGTTCTCGCCGTCGGTGCTGGCGCGGCTCGTGCGGTTGGCTGCGGGCCGGCCCGCGGGTGCTGCTTCTGCGCCGAGTGACGACATCGGGCTCGGCGGCGGTTCGGTAGGTGAATCAGGCCCCGGAGCGCCGTCAGCGGTGCCATCGCCTCCGGCAGCGCCGGCCGGCGTCACGGAGCGCGAGTGGGAGGTGGCCCAGCTCATCGCCCAGGGCCTGACGAACGCCGAAATCGCGCAGCAGCTCTATCTCAGCATGCCGACCATCAAGACCCACACGAGCCGACTGTTCGACAAGCTCGGTGTGACGAACCGCGTCCAGTTGGCCATCCGGGTGCTCGAGCTGTCCGAAACGTAGCCAACCTCGACGTTGGCCACGTTTCTCGCGGTTGGTGACGGTGCAACGTAGCCAACCGCAACGAACGTCACCGGCTGAGTCCACCGCTGGGGTGGCCCCTCACCACCCCGCCTACACTTGCCGGGTGGATTCGGACGACATGGCAGCCCCTGAGCACGTGCACGAAGAGGCGCTGACGCCCGAGCAGGAGCAGCTGTTCGCCGAGACCGCGATCGACGCCCACGAGATGGCGACGACGTTGCGCGTCCTCGGCATGCTGCACGAACTACCGGCGGGCCACCCCGACATCCAGCGGGTCAAGCGCGCCACCGGCACGATGTACAAGCGGGTACGCAAGGCGCGGCGCAACGAAGCGCGCGAGGCCGAGCTCGGGCCGTTGCGCGCGCACGACACGAAGGTGCTCGAGTCCACGGCTACCGGTTCGCCGCTTCGGATCGACGACGAGACGAAGGGCATCCCCCTGACGTCGAGCACGGTCGGCGACATCGCGGGCGAATTGCACACGCCGCGCGGTTGCTACATCTGCCACGAGAAGTACACGACCGTTGACGCGTTCTACCACTGGCTCTGCCCGAAGTGCGCGGCGATGAGCCACGCCAAGCGTCACCAGCGCGTCGACCTCACGGGCAAGCGCGCGCTGCTGACGGGCGGGCGCGCCAAGATCGGCATGTACATCGCACTCATGCTGCTGCGTGACGGCGCGCACCTGACGATCACGACGCGCTTCCCGCGTGACGCGGCCCGCCGGTTCGCGGAGCTCGCCGACTCGCCGGAGTGGATCGACCGGCTCAAGATCGTCGGCATCGACCTGCGCGACCCGACGCAGGTCATCGCCCTGGCCGACGAGGTGGCCGAGGCGGGGCCGCTCGACATTCTCATCAACAACGCGGCGCAGACGGTGCGGCGCACGCCCGGGGCGTACTCGAACCTCGTCGCGGGTGAGGAGCTGCCGCTGCCGCGCGACATCGCGTTGCCGCAGATCGTGCAGTTCGATCGCATCAGCGACGCGCACCCGGCCAACCTCGCGGGCACGCTCGCGGCGCACAAGCACACGCATGCCGCGGACGACGAGAACCATGACGAGGCGGGAGCCCGGGCGTCCGAGCTTGAGGCGCAGTCGGCGGCGGCGATGACGTCGCTCGCCCTGTCTGCCGGGCACGCGAGTCTCGATGCGTACCAGGCGGGTACGGCCGTCGACGCGGGCGGGTTGTTGCCGGACACGCAACGCATCAACAGCTGGAAGCAGAAGGTCGAGGAGGTCGACCCGCTCGAGCTTCTCGAGGTGCAGCTGTGCAACTCGACGGCGCCCTTCCTGCTCGTGAGCCGGCTGCGGCCGTCGATGCGTCAGGCGGTGAAGAACGGTGCGCGGCGGGCGTACGTCGTCAACGTCTCGGCGATGGAGGGGCAGTTCTCGCGCCGCTACAAGGGGCCCGGACACCCGCACACGAACATGGCGAAGGCGGCGCTCAACATGATGACGCGCACGTCGGCGGGCGAGATGTTCACGACCGACAAGATCCTCATGACGGCGGTCGACACGGGCTGGATCACCGACGAGCGCCCGCACCACGAGAAGCTGCGCATCGCTGAGGAGGGCTGGCACGCGCCGCTCGACCTCGTCGACGGCGCCGCCCGCGTCTACGACCCGATCGTCATGGGCGAGAACGGCGTCGACCAGTACGGCATCTTCCTCAAGGACTTCGCCGAGCACCCTTGGTGACGCCGACGTGCGGCCGGACTCCATCGGCTGGCTTCGTGACGCTGCCATCGGCTCATGGGGCGATCTGTGTCAGATCAGACGGTCGCCAGATCATTTCTAAGTGAGCGGTCCCAAGCAGTCTTTGTAACTCTAGGGCCCTAAAGTCACAAAGACTGGCGGCGGTTCGAGTCGCAGAGCCCCCTAGCCCGGGCAACGTCGCCGCGACGCGTGCGCGGCACTCATCGGGTGAGGTAGCTCACCCGCAGGTCACAGCGACCTAACGGTTGGGTGAACGAGTCGCGTCGGCGTGGCGTCATCTTCGTGAAATCGGCAACCATGGGCGCCATGCGTGACCTCTTAGCCGAACGCCGCTCGTCCGGGGTCGCCCGCGCCGTCCGCCGCGTCCGCTCGAAGGTCTCCTCCCGAGCACCCGGGTGCTCGCTGCCGACGCTTCTTCTGCGCGCGCCCGCGCTCATCGTCCAGGGGCGACGTGTGCGTCACGACATCGCCCGGCTGCCCAGCGCCACCGCGCGTGAGGGCGTGGCCAGTACCGTGCCGAACGGCTCCCACTTCGAGCCCGAGGACGACCATCACCTCGTCGTGCTCGGCGACAGCGTGGCCGACGGCGTCGGCATCGAACACCACCGCGACAGCATCGCCGGGCGTCTCGCCTGCCGCATGTCCGAGCGCTTCGAACACCCCGTCGCCTGGCACGTCATCGCTCGCTCCGGCGCCGACGCCCACGACGTCAGCCTCCTCGCCGGCACCGACGCAGTCCGCAGCGAACTCGCGCGCGCCGACGCGGTGGTCGTCAGCGTCGGCGTCAACGACGTCAAGAACCTACGCACCGAGGACGCCTGGCGCACCAGTCTGCGCACACTGCTCGACACGATCACCGAGGTGAATCCGCTCGTGCAGGTCGTCCTGCTCGGCGTGCCGCCGATCCAGGAGTTCCCCGCGATGCCGACGTTCCTCGGCCACACCCTCGGCAGCCGCGCCCTGCGCTTCGACGCCGTCGCGGCTAACGTCGTCGCCACCTACCCGAACGTGCAGCACTACCTGCTCACAGAATCGGGGCTGCTCGAGCAGGACAAGGCCTTCGCCGAGGACGGCTTCCACCCCTCGGCCTGGCTGCACCGCAAGCTGGCCAAACGCCTCGACGCCCTCATCGCCGAACCCAAGCGACCCACCGACACGCACCTGCTCACCGAAGCGAGCTGAGCCGCCGGGGAATGCCGGCCCCGACGCCGGGCGTTGACCCGAATGTGAGTGACAACGGCGCATCCCACCCGACCGACCCGACGACCCGCGCGAGCTCCTCGCCGGACGACACCACGATCGAGACCGTGTCGTTCGCCAAGAAGGCCAGCGACATCCCCCTGTCGATCCTCGACCTCGCCCAGGTGGGCGGCGGCCAGAGCGTCGGCGACGCCATCAACGCGAGCGTCGAACTCGCCCAGGCGGCTGAGGCGACGGGCCGTTTCGAGCGCATCTGGTTCGCCGAGCACCACAACATGAAACACATCGCGTCCGCGGCGACGTCGGTGCTGCTCGCGCACGTCGCGGCGCGCACGAACACGATCCGTGTCGGCTCCGGTGGCGTCATGCTCCCGAACCACTCCCCGCTCGTCATCGCCGAGCAGTTCGGCACCCTCGCCGAACTGCACCCGGGCCGCATCGACCTCGGCCTCGGACGGGCGCCCGGCACCGACCAGCGGACCTGGCAGGCCCTGCGACGCGACCCGCACGCCAGCGACCGCTTCCCCCAGGACGTCGTCGAACTCCAGGGCCTGCTCTCCGACGAGAGCCCCCTCGCCGGCATCGAGGCCGTGCCCGGCCAGGGCACCCACGTGCCTCTCTACATCCTCGGCTCGAGCATGTTCGGTGCCAAGCTCGCCGCCGCTCTCGGCCTGCCGTACGCCTTCGCGAGCCACTTCGCGCCCGACGCGCTGCAGGCCGCGGTTTACGCCTACCGCACCGAGTTCCGCCCCTCCGAGCAACTGGCCGAGCCGCACGTCATCGCGGCCCTCAACGTCGTGGCGGCCGAGACCGACGACGCCGCGGCGACGATGTACGAGGACGTCCTGCGCGCCCGCGTTCGCTCCCTTGCCACCCGCTTCGGCGCTGCCGACCGCCGCCTCAGCGACGACGAGATCGAGATGCTTCTCGACTCCCCCGCCGGCCAGCAGGCCAAGCACATGCTCACGTACACCGCCATCGGCGGGCCCGAGCGCGTCGGCGCCTACCTCGAACAGTTCGCCGAGCACGCTATGGCCGACGAGCTCATGATGACGAACGCAGCCCGCGGCCTCGAGGCCCAGAAGCGCGCTCTCGAGATCGTCGCCAGCGTTCGATGATGCCTGGAAAACGCGACACCGGCACCGCGGCGCCCATTCGGAGGGTGGTGTTCGTCTGCTGGGGGAACATCTGCCGCTCGCCTATGGCCGAGCGCGTCGCGGCGACCTACTTCGCCGAACACGGCCTCGGCGACGTCGAGCTGACGAGCGCCGCGACGTCCACCGAGGAGATCGGCAACCCGATCGACCCTCGCGCCGTCACCGAACTGAAGAAGGCCGGCTACGACGCCGACGATCACAGCGCGCACCAGATCACGCGCGACGAGATCGACGAGAACGACCTCGTCGTCGCCATGGAGGACATCCACCTCGACCGGATGCGCGACATCTACGGCGGGGACCTGCCTGACCACGTCGTCCTCCTCACCGACTACGACCCCGAGGCCGAGCCCGGCGACGGCGTGCCCGACCCCTGGTACGGCGGTCAGGACGGCTTCGTCACGACGCTCGCGACGATGGAGCGGGCCATGCCCGCCCTCGCCGACGCGGTGCGCGAACTCGACTGACGCTGCTGCCCGCCCCTGGCGCCCCCGATGCGGGTGGCTCGGGCCGTCATCGCCGCGGGCGTCGGCCCGACGAATGCACCGAGCCATCGACCAGTCGAGATCCGTTGCAGGCGGCGCCGGCAGCGACCTGCGTCGGCTGGTGTCGGCGCGTCGTCCGTCCGGCCCGGCATCCCGGCGAATTGCCTCTGGTGCCCGGAACATCCGCGTGGCAGGGTTCGTTGTGAAGGGTAGATCCGTTCCATCGAAACCCCAGGGAGACGACCATGGGATTCACCGACAAGCTCAAGGCCAAGGCAGCCGAGCTCGGACTCGACGAGAAGGCTCAGCTCGCCAAGAAGAAGGCGGCCGCAGCCGCTGACGGCAACCGCGGCAAGATCGCCGACGCCGTGCAGAAGGCCGGCGCCACCGTCAACGACAAGACCGGCGGCAAGTACGCCGACAAGGTCGCCAAGGCGCAGAATGCCGCCATGACCGGCGTCGACAAGGTGTCTGCCACGGGCGCCGCCACCGGCGCTGCAGGCACGACGACCGGTGACTTCGGCGACACGGCGGTCGGCAGCGAAGAGGCCATCGACCGCGCCATCGGACAGGACGGCCTGCAGACGGCCGACGACCAGTTCGGCGGCGAGAGCGCCGTCGATCGTGCGGTCGGCGCCGACGCACCGACGAGCTCGCTCGACCCGAACACCGCCTACTCCGTCGACGACAACGAGCCTGTCACGGACCCGGAGATCAACTCCGTCCACGGCGAGGCCGACGGTCTCGGCGAGAACCGCACCACCACCGACGGTTTCGGTGACGACGCCGGCGCGCGCGACGTGCGCAACGCCGACATCGACAACGCAGCCGTGACCGATCCCGAGATCAATTCCGTGAACGGCGACTTCGGTGACGACGCGGACACGGGCGAGGCACTGGCCGACCCGGAGGTCACCGCCCTCAGCGGCGAGGCCGAGCAGGAGAACGCGGTGCGCCGCGTCGGTGACGGCCTCCCGGAGGACGGTCCCCACGGCGACACGCTGCGCTGACCGCACGCACGACGACTGACGCTGCGCGCGTCCCGGGTTCGCCTGGGACGCGCGCAGTTTCGGTTCTTCGCACCTGGTAGCCGCGAGCCGGGGGCCGTTCTCTGACCGATGCCGGAGCCCACCGGGATCCACCGCGTGGGACGCGGGTCTTCGCACCGAAATCGGCGTGCGAAAATGCCTGCCATGGAAGCAGTTCGGGGTGGTGCTGCGTCCCTGTGGGGTGATCAGGGCGAGCTTCGGTGGTCGATGGAACGACTCGCCGACGAAGCGCTCGACCGCGCAGGCGTCGAACTCGACCCACGTGGCTTCCTCATCGGCTTCCCCGTCGACGGCAGCGACGCCGTCCTCATCGAGCCCGAGCGCAACGCGTTCGACGTCGAACCGCTCGCCGGACTTCTCGGCCGCGCCGACGCGCTCTTCGAGGAGCAGCGCCGAACGACCTGCCCGGTCTCCTGCCCCGAGGCCCGTTCGGTGGCGGCCGGGGTGCCCCACGCCGCCGACGAGGAATGGCATCCCGAGCACTACCTCACCGCGCTGCGCGAGGGCTGCCACCGTCAGGTTCTCCTCGAAGCACTCGAGGCCGCAGCGCGATTCGACGACCGCCGACTCTTCGTCGGGATGAGCGTCATCGTCGACGCCCACCGCGTCTTCCCCGTGCTCGCCGTGCTGAGCGAACCGTGGGCCGAACTGCCGAAGCTCTCGACAACCACGATCGACGGTTTCGACGCCGCAGCGTGCTTCCCCGAGGCCGTCATCGACGACGTGCTGCGCGCTGCCAGCCACGAACTCGACCGCAAACACCCGGTCTCCCTCATCGGCATCGACGCAGGTGCCGTGCTGCGTTCTGCCGCAGACACCTTCGTCAACGGGTGCGCGTCGCGCGCGGGGCAGGAGTTCGCCCTCGGCCTGCGTGACGCCCTCGACGCCGTGTCGGCACAGACCTACGAGGGGCGCGCCAGCCTCGGCACCCTCGTGCTCGCCCAACCCGGCCACGGGGCCGTTCGCTGCGATGTCGCGTTCGAGCACGAGGTGGCCGTGTCCGTGCCCCGCGCCTTCCGCAAGGCCCTCGAAATGACGGGCCCGGGCCTCGAGCTCCTGTGCGACGGGCGCAACGTGTACGGCCTCGGCACCCTCGTAGACTCCTACGACCCGGCCGACGAGCGCTGCTTCACCGTGCGTGTCGTCGGTAACGGCTCGTGGGAGTTGTGGCACGCGACGACGCCGTTCCTTCGCGTCGACAACGGCCAGCCCACGCTGCCTCGCGACCTCGTCGACGCCGACACGTTCGTGCACACCGTGCGGCGCGTCTTCCCCGAGGCCACCGACCAGCACGCGAACATCCTGTGGGACATGGCCCAGGCCTGCATCCGTCAGCAGCACGGCACGATGCTCGTCGTCCACCCCGATGCTCGCGCCGAGGGCGAACGCCTTCTCCCGCAGGCGTACACGGTGGAGCCGACCCGCCTCGGGCCCAACGCCTTCCACGCGCTGACCAAGATCGACGGCGCCGTCCTCGTCAGCCCGGAGGGCCACTGCCACGCCGTCGGCGTCATCCTCGACGGCGCGGCCACGGGCACCGGCGACATCTCGCGCGGGGCCCGGTACAACTCGGCGATCCGCTACCTCGCAGGGCGTGGCAAGGGCTCGATGGTCATCATCGTGAGCGAGGACGGACGCATCGACATCCTGCCGCAGCTCGCGCGCCGCATGCGCCGTTCGACCGTCGAACGCGTCGTGCAGCAGCTCGTCACGGCAGCCCACGAGGGGCACGACTACGAGAAGGTGGCCCGCCTCGACGCACGCGCCACCCAGCTCGAGTTCTACCTCGACGCCGAGCAGTGCGAGGCCGTCAACGACGCACGCGAGACCGTCGAGCAGCGACGGTGGGCCGAGGAGCGCGTGCGCATGCAGGTCGTTCCCATCGCGCCGCACCCTGCGATGGACGACTCCTACTTCGTCACCCCGGAGCAGTAGCCCGCGAGCCCGCGCCCACCGCGAGGAACCTTCCCATCGGCACCGCGATGGAGGGCGGACCGTTCGACGCCGTACGCTTTCACGCATGAACCTCGAAAAAGTCGTCTTCGGCTTCTTCGTGCTGCTGGCCGCCACGATGAACTTCGGTTACTTCATCGGCGACATGAGCGACCCGAAGCTGCACAACATCAACGAGCTGTATGTGGCGATCTTCGTCAACCTCATCGCGCTCGTGCTCAAGTTCGGTGACCGCACGCAAATCGGCGCTATCCACCTCGCCACGTCCCTCGTGGCTGTGCTCCAACTCGTCTCCGCGGCAGCGTTCTACGTTCTCGCCGGCGGATACGAGAACGACCCCGGCACCACCTCCAGCATCGTCTCGCTCTCCGGCGGCGCCCTGCTGGCGAACATCGTGAGCGTCGTGCTGCTCGTGTCCGAGACCATCTCCTACCGCCGACGCTGAATCCCTGCGCCCCATGAGCGCGATGCTCGCCTTCTTCGCCCGCCACAGCCACCGCCACCGCACCCGGCTGCGGCGGCCCGTGCGCATCCCCGACGAGGCACCGTCGACCGACGCGATCTTCATCGTCATCCGCCGGATGCGTTCGCCGCTCGTGTTCATCACGACGGTGTTCGCCATCTCCGTGCTGGGGCTGTCGATCATCCCGGGCAAGGACGCGAACGGAAACGCGACGCACCTGTCGCCGTTCGAGGCGTTCTACTTCATCTCCTACACCGCCTCGACGATCGGCTTCGGCGAGATCGTGCCCTTCACCACCGCCCAACGGATGTGGGTGACGGTCTGCATCTTCATGACGGTCGTCGGCTGGGCGTACGCCATCGGTACGTTGCTGTCGCTGCTTCAATCGGCGAGCTTCCAGGACGCCGTCGCGATGCAGCGCTTCCGCCGCAAGGTCAAGCGCATCCGCGAGCCGTTCCTCATCGTCTGCGGGTACGGCCAGGCCGGGCGTCAGGTCTGCCGCGAACTCGACGAGGCGGGGCGGCGCTTCGTCGTCATCGACCGCAGCGAGGACCGCATCCAGCGGATCGCCACGGACGAGTTGCAGAGCGACGTCCCTGCGCTCGAGGCCGACGCGAGCCTGCCCAGCGTGCTCGGCATGGCAGGGCTCGCCAATCTGCACTGCGAGGGCGTGCTGGCCCTCACCGACGACGACACCGACAACCTCGCCGTCGTCATGGCGACGACGTTGCTGCGCCCCGGCACGAGCGTCATCGCACGCTGCATGGACCGCGTCGTCGAGGAACGCATGGATGACTTCGCGCCGAACGCCGTCATCAACCCGAGCGACCGGTACGGCGCCTACCTCGTTCTCGCGCTGCAGCGCCCTGCCACGTACGCCCTCGTGAAGTGGCTCATGGACCCGCGCGACGACGAGATGCCCAAGCCGTTCCTGCCCCAACCCGGCGGCAGCTGGGTGGTGTGCGCCGACGGTGAGTTCTCCGAGGAGGTGACGAGCGATCTCGAACGGGCCGGCATGAACGTCACCGTCGCCGACCCCAAGGACGGCCACCCCGATGTCTCGCGGGCCAACGGATTCGTCGTCGGAACGGACAACGACACGACCAACCTCGCGCTCGCCGAGCACGCCAAGATCGCTCGCTCCGACCTCTTCGTCGCCGTCCGCCAGCAGTCGGACGCACGCGCCTCGCTCGTGAGCGCCCTCGCCATCGACTCCGTCTTCACGCCCACCGAACTCGTCGCCCAGGAGAGCCTCGCGCGCGTCGTCACGCCGCTGTTCTGGAGCTTCGTCGAGTACGCAGTCCAGCAGCCCAACGAGTTCGCCGAGGGGATCATCGCGCGCCTCACGGCGCACTGCGGCCATACCGGCAAGGAGCGGATGCTCGTCGACCTGTCGGCCCAGGGCTCACCCGCACTGCACCGCTGGCTGCTCCACGACGAACTCACCGTCGGGCAGATCCTCAAGAGCCCCGACGGCCGCGACGAGCACCTCCCGCTCGTACCGCTCGTCCTCGTCCGCAACGGCGAGCACATCTTCGCTCCCGACGAGTCGACGACCGTGACGACCGACGACCACCTGCTCGTCGTCGGTCACCGCTCGGGGCTGCTCGCGCTGCACGAAACGCAGTACTCGGACGCTGCGGCGGAGTACATCGCGACCGGCGCCCACGTGCCGGAGACGTGGCTGTGGCGCAAGCTCAAGCGTCACCGCCCCGCGGCCTGACCGCCTTCCCACTCACGGCGCAGAAGCGAGTAGAGGCACGCGTCGACGAACTTGCCGTCGATGATGCCGTCGTCGACGAAGTAGCCCTCCTGACGAAAACCGTTGCGTTCGAGCACGGTGCGCGACGCGACGTTGTCGGCGAACACATCGGCCTGAATGCGATGCACGTGCGGCTCGGCGAACAGGTGGGCGACGAGTGCTCCGACGAGTTCGGTGCCCAGGCCGCGCCCCGCCACGTGCGGTGACATCGCGTAGTGGATTCGCGCAACGAGGCTGTCGGTGGGTGCGTCGTTCTGCGTCCAGGCGCGTGCCACCTTGAAGCCGCAGTCGCCGACGACCGCCGCGTCATCGTCCTGAGCGAACGCCTCGACGACGAGCTGGACCTCGCGTTCGACGTCGTTGGCCAAGGTGGTGCGGGCCATCCGGAGCCGCAGCCTGGCCTCGAGCTGGGCGGGCGTAAGCGCACCGTGGCTGAGGTAGGCGCAGACCTCGGGCTGGGCGCGAATTGCCGCAGCCGCCGCGACGTCGTCGCTCGTCATCGGGCGCAGACGGAGGCGCGGCGTCTCGACGGGTGTGTTCGACACGAAACTCGGCAGCGTGCTCATGGCGTCACTGTGCCACGAGCGGCCCAAGCGTTTCAGCCCTGAGCTACGCCACAGCGCTCCGCGTCCGCGGTGAGGACGCAGAACTCGTTGCCCTCCGGGTCGGCGAGCACTGCCCAGCCCTCGTCAGGCTGACGTAGATCGTCGACCATCGTGGCGCCGTGGGCGAGCAGACGCTCAACCTCCTCGTCACGCGTGGTGTCGACCGGGCGAACGCACACGTGCATGCGGTTCTTGACCTGCTTCGGTTCGGGCACCTTGAGAAACACGAGGTCTCGCCCCACGGGGCCGGCCAACCAGGCCTCCTCGTCGGTCCACTCGTCCTGCTCGTCGGCCTCGAAGTCGTCGACCACGTCGGCCCACCACAGGGCCAAGGCCCGCGGGTCGGCACAGTCAATGCAGAAGTTCGCTGTTCTCGTCGTCATGAATCGAGACTGCCACGGCCCGGTGACAACCGCGGCGTTCCGCCGAGCCGCGTTCGACCGCGCGCCTCACCCGCGACGGCGCCGTCACCCGCGGCGGCTATGGTGAGCGCAGTATTTACCCCGTCAGAAAGGCACCCCATGTCTCTGTCCGAGAAGCTCCTCGCCCCCGCCGTGCGCCCCGCTGTCTCCGCCGACCTCGCGGCCACGATCGACACCGAGGTCTCGAACAAGCGCGGCCTCTCCGGCGCCGCCATCAAGACGGGCTACGCCGCCGCCAAGAAGAAGGCCGACGTGCCGAAGGTGCTCAACGAGAACCTCGAGCAGATCACCGCCATCTTCGACCCGTACTGGGAGCAGTTCGGCGGCCAGGGCGACTTCGGCGCCTACCTCGCCGGCCGCGGCGACGAGGTGACCGCCGACATCCTCAAGGTTGCCGACGCCCGCGCTCAGGCCACGAGCCGCGACCAGATCTCGAAGGTCTACGGCAGCATGCGCGGCAAGGCCGCCGACCTCATCAAGGAATCGCTGCCCGCCATCGGCGCCACACTGCAGAAGCACGCCGGCTGAATCAATCACTTCTGCCCCGAGCGTCCACCGTGACACGGTGGACGCTCGGGTGCGTTCGGGGTGACGGCGTGCCTCGCGGAATGCCGCCATGACGCGCTTTATGCTGCGGTGTGCATGTGAACTCCCCCGGCTCGTCCCTCTCTCTTCGCCGTCTCGAGGCCTCCGACGCCGTCGGTGCATTCACGTTCCTCGCCGGCGCTTTCGCCGTCAACCGAGCCGGCGTCGCCTGGCCCGACATCGCGCGTCTCGTCTTCGCGTACGGCCTCACCGTCCTCGGCCCCGGGCTCGTCATCACGCGGCGCTTCCCGACGCTCACACGGGTGGGACGGCTGAGTGTTGCCTTCACCGCCGGCCTTGCCGCGCAACTTCTCGGGTGGGCCGTCGGTGTCGCCACCGGACAGACCTGGCTGGTCCTCGTAACGCCCGCGCTGTTCGCGGGCCTGTGGGAACTCGCGTTCCGCCGCTTCGCGCCCGCACCTCGCACCCAGGAAACTGCCGAGGCGCCCCGCAGCCGCTGGTGGGCCGTCGGCGCACTCCTCGTCAGTAGCGCCGTCGCCCTGCATTCCCTGGCACTCACCCTGTGGCGCATCACGCCTCTCGACCACCACCTGCGCTGGTACCAGGACATGGAGTGGCACGTCGCGATCTCGGCACTCGCCATGCATCAGGTGCCGCCGACCGATCCCCAGTCAGCTGCCGAAGGACCCTTGTCCTACCACTGGTTCAGCAACGCCCACGGCGCGGCACTGAGCCTTGCGAGCGGGGTCGACATCGACGCGGTCTCCGTCGTCGCGTGGTTCCTGCCCGTGGGGTTGGCGACGCTCGGCCTCGCCTACGAGATGGGTCTTGCCCTTTCTCGTTCGGCCCTCGTCGCGGCCCTGGCTCCGCTGCTCATCGCCGTCCCACCCGTCGCGCTGTTCAGCGAGGTCATCGACACCGGCTCGACGTTCGCGCTCATCTGGGTCAGCCCTTCGCACCTTTTCAGCCTGCCCCTGTGCCTGTTGCTCACCTGGGTCGTCATCATCATCCTGCGAACGCCTCGCGTCCCGGTGCCGACGGCGGCGCTGGCTCTCCTGCTCGCTCTCATGGGCCCGGGTACGAAGGTGTCGATCCTGCCGACGCTCATGGGCGGTCTCGGCATCGTCACCGTGCACGCGCTGTGGCGCCGGCGCGGTGTCGTCCGGCCCATCGTGCTCGGCGCCGTCGGCGGAGCCATCGTGCTCGGGACAGCACCTCTCTTCGCCGGCGGCGGGGGCGGTTCGATCTTCCTGCTCGGTGCCACCGCCCGCCAGCTGCGGCCGTGGAGAGAACTTCAGAAGATGGGGCGCGAGCCGGGTTTCGACGTGCTCGCTCTGTTCGTCGTGGCGTTGCTCGCGACCTACGCAGCCATCCTCTTCGTGGCGGCGATCGACGACGTCGTGGCGCGCTCGATGTTCATCGGTATGTTCCTGGTAGCCGTGGCGGCCATGTTCGCGCTCGCTCACCCCTCCCTGTCGCAGGTCTACTTCATGCGCGGGCTGCAGCCCGTGTCGGCGGTCTTCATCGCCTGGGGGTTCGTCGCGTTGGTCAACGGGGCACGCAGACGCTCCGACACGCGGGCGGTGGCCCTGGCCGCTGGAGTCATCGGCGGCGCCTCGTTCGGTGTGGCCCTCGTGTGGCAACGCACGTCCGTCTACGAGCACCTCGCGCCGCTTCAGATGTCGCGTATGGCCCCGATCGCCGGTGTTGTCCTCCTGCTCGCCCTCGTGAGCATCGTGTTGCTCGCGCGCCGCAAGCGGCACCCGCGGGCCGCACTCGCACTGGGGGCTTCCGTTCTCGGCTACAGCCTGGCTGCCCCCGTCCTTGCCACTGCGTACACGATGACCCCCGAATACGCCCCGGTGGTCAAGCCCGCCAATCCGCCGACCGCCACCTCTCCACTCACCGAGGACGAACTCGAGGCGGGTCGCGCCCTTGCGCAGGCGAACCCGGAGTCGTCACTCGTGGCGACCAACGTGCACTGTGCGGCCGTCGTGACCGTCGATCACTGCGATGCACGGGGTTTCTGGGTGTCGGCCATCACGCGTTCGCCGGTCGACATCGGGGCCTGGGCCTACAGTTCCAGCGCCCGGATCCGGAACGGTGTGGGCGGTTACCGCTACATGTACCAGCCGTACTACGACACGACGGCGTTCGCCCAGAACGAGCGAGCGTTCTCGGCTCCGGATCGTCAGGTGCTCGACGCTCTCGCCGCACGCGGGGTGCGCTACCTCTACGCCGACTCCCGCGCGTCGAGGGTCTCGCCGGAGTTGGCCGACCTCACGACCACGATCTTCAGTTCGCCCACGGTCTCCGTCTACGAACTGCGCCCGCCCTCGAAGGCCGCCAGTAGCGCGAGCTGAGCCACCGAAGGGCCCGAAGGGTCGGGCGAGGTGCCTGGCCACCCATTCGGTCTGCCTACCGACTGTCGCGCTACGGTCTCGATCACATCGCGCCTCGATAACGATTCAAACCGTTGGGTCTCTTTGGGCGCACGCGATCCCTACCGTCGAATCCGCAGCCTTCCCACTGCGATTCACGTGGGCGACGGATCTCTTCCCCCGCCCCTGACGAGGAAGCCTCTCACCGTGCCGTCATTCTGACGTTCCGTCGTGCCCGCCACCGCGAGCCTCGGTCTGCTCGTCCCCGCCGAAGCGCCCGCACAGGCCGCTGCCAACTACACCTTCCGTCACGGGCTGTACCAGCAGTCGCACTCGAGCACGCTGGCCGCCTGCGAGGAGGCCCGCACGTCAGCCATCTCCACGATCAAGAAATACAAGGGCACGAGCATCAAGGCCGGCGCCTGCCACCGCATCGACGCCGGTACGGGTGCCGGCCGTCAGACCGGCTACCTCTACGACGTGAGGTACAACCGGGCGCGTACCATCTGGAACGGGGACACCAAGCTGGGCGTCGCTCATCGCCGGTGCGCACTCGTTCAAGGTGAACGGTTCCTACTCCACGAAGGCCGAAGTCGAAACCGTCGAGAAGGCGCGGGTCGCCTCGCTCCAGGCACGAACCTTCGGCGCGAAGGTGACGTGGCGTTCCGGCGTGACGCTCAACGCGGTGACGAAGAAGTGGCAGTACGAGATCGACTACAACTCTCGCGTGCCGCTGTTCTCCGGCCACATCGAGATCTCGCAGAAGCCGAACGTGACCTCCCCCTCGCTCGGTGTCGTCAAGCCCATCCCGACCAACCCGACCACCGATGCCACCACCGGCGGAACCACCGTCGTCACGCCCCCGAGCGGCGACGTGACGCCGAGCGAGCCGACCAGCGTCGCAGGCATCGACATCAGCGGCCATACGGTCCTGTCCGACTGGGCCGGGTGGAAGGAAGCCGGGGTGGCCTTCCTCTACACCAAGGCCACCGAGGGCGACTACTACAAGAACCCCAAGTTCGCCTCGCAGTACACCGGCGCGTACGACAACGGCATCATCCGCGGTGCCTACCACTTCGCGAATCCCTCGTCCGCCACCGGAGCGCAGCAGGCCGACTTCTTCGTGTCGAACGGCGGTGGGTGGTCGAACGACGGCAAGACCCTGCCCGGGGCCCTCGACATGGAGTGGAACCCCTACGGCTCCATGTGTTTCGACATGACCCAGACGCAGATGCGCACGTGGATCAACGACTTCGTCACCCAGTACCGCACGCGTACCGGCGTGAACCCGATGATCTACACCGCCTCGATCTGGTGGAACCGCTGCGTCGGCACCGATGCGAGTGCCGCAGGTTCGAACGGGACGCTCCCGCAGACCGGAACGACGCAGCAGGCCGTCGTCGTCAAGGATTCCGTTCTCGCCCAGAACCCGTTGTGGCTCGCGCGCTACAGCAGTTCGGTCGGCCCGCTGCCGACCATGTGGTCGTCACAGAACCGCAAGCACGCGATCTGGCAGAACGCCGCGCTGGATGCGAAGGGCTACGACACGAACATCTTCAACGGCTCGCTGACGCAGCTGCGTGCCTACGCGACCACCGGCAAGCTCTGATCCCCGCGTGAGCGGCGCCCGGGCCTTCGCTCGGGCGCCGCTCGCCTGCGTCAGGACTCGAGGAACGAAGCCGGATCGTTCATGAAGTGACGCCACTGCCGCACGAGCCCGGCGTCGTCGTGATCGACCTCGCGGAAGCCCCGATCGTCGAGTTCGATGATGGTGGCGCCTGGCAGCGCCGCGAGGATCGGTGAATGGGTGGCGAGCAGGATCTGGTGCCTGCCCGTGCCCATGAGCGCGGTGAGGTGACGCAGGAGGCGCAGTTGGTTGTCGAACGACAAGGCTGACTCCGGCTCATCGAGCACGTAGAGGCCGGGCCGCTTCGGCTTGAACCTCAGTTCCACGAGCGCGACGAACGACTCGCCGTGGCTGAGCTGGTGGAAGAGCGGCTCTTCGGGATCATTGCCCGGGTTGTCCTCGAGGTAACTGAAGAACGAGTGCATCGTCTCGGCGCGCAGGAAGTAGCCGCCCTTGCCCGCACCGGCGTTGCGCACGATGTGCAGCTGATCACCGAGACCGGCCTCGGTGTTGCGCGTGCGGTGCCTGCTGCCCGTCGAACCGCCCTCGGGCGCAAGGCCGTAGGCCATGGCGATGCCCTCGGCGAGCGTCGACTTGCCGCTGCCGTTCTCGCCGAGCAGCACCGTTGCGGGGCCGGGCGTGAACCCCTCGAGCAGGAACTGACGGACGGCGGGGATGCCCTCCCACCAGTGGTAGCCGGGTTCGAGCGGCGCTTCGGACTCGTCCTCTTCGGGCTCCTCCAGCGACAACCACTGACGTTGGAAGTCGGTGAGGCCGTCGTCGGGTTCGGCGGCCTGCTCGGCCGCTGCCGGCTCGGGCGTCCCGGCGGTCTCGGGTGAGTCGTCGGCTTCTTCGCCGGGCCACTCGCCGACCTCATCGTCCTCGAGCGAGTGCGCGATGAGCCGCTCGCGGACCTCGGGCCAGGCCTCGATGGTGCGCACGGGAAGGCGCGAGCGCACCCACTCCTCGTCACTCATGAGACCCCTCCTTGAGGCGACCGTGCTCAGAAACCGGGGCGCAGTTCTTGGCCGGTCACCGTGCATCGCGCGGCGAGGGCGTCGAGGGCCCGCTCGATGGTCGGCTCGACGACGGCGTCGTCGATGACGCTGCCGCGCACGAACCCTGCGTCACTGATGCCCCGCAGCGCGTCGAGCAGCGGCCGCCAGAAACCGTCGACGTCGAGGAAGCCGACGGGCTTCGAGTGGTAACCGATGGTGCGCCAGGTCCACACCTCGAAGATCTCCTCGAGCGTGCCGAGGCCGCCGGGCAGGGCGAGGAAGGCGTCGGCCCGCTCGGCCATGCCTGCCTTGCGGGTGTGCATCGTGTCGACCTCGTGGAACTCGGTGAGGTCCACGCGGCCCCACTCGCGCTCGACCATGAGCGTCGGGATGAAACCGACGACCTCGCCGCCGGCATCGAGAGCGCCCTGGCTCACAGCACCCATGAGCCCGCCGCCACCGGCGCCGTAGACGAGCACGAGATCGCGCTCGGCGATGACACGCCCCGCCTCGTAGGCAACGTCCATGAGGGCAGGGTCGTTACCCGGCGTCGAACCGCAGAAGACGGCGACGCTGCGAAGCGGCGAAGGGGGTGACGTCGACATGCGGCACACCCTAACGGGCACCGGTGACAGCGCTCGATCGCCTCGCGGTGGAGGATTACGCGAACCTCAGTCGGCGGGCAGCATCTTCTCCAGCGTGTTGAGGTTTCGCGTGGTCGTCGTCGCCTTGTACTCCCGCTTCGTGAGCAGCTTCGCCACGGGCGTCGAGGTCGTCGAGCCCTTGAGACAACGCCAGTAGAGGTCTTCCCCGAACGCCGCGACGTGCTCGTCGGTGGGCGCCGCATCGATCGCAGCCTGGGCTGCCTCGAAGGCACTGCCACCGCCCAGCACGATGTAGCGGTGGTGGGCCTCGTCGGGCGTGAACGGCCAGCTCTCGACGAGCTCGCGCAGCGACTCGGCGTCACGCACGAGCACGTACGCCTCGTAGTCGAACGCGTCCCCGATGGCCTGCTCGGCCACCTGCTTGAGCTCCTCGGCACTGCCGTCGAAGTCGAGGCGGACGTTGCCCGTGGCGAGCCACGTCATCACGTCGCGGCACCCCGCGTCGGCGAGCACCTTCCGCAACTCGGGCATCGGCACGCGAATGCCGCCGACGTTGATGCCGCGCAGGAACATGACGTAGGTGCTCATGGGTCGAGTCTGCCCCGTCGCACCGGACTGTGGGGCGCCGTGCCGCCGTCAGTCGTCAGTCGTCAGTCGTCAGACCGAATCGGAGGTCTCGGCGATGCCCTCCTCGGCGGCCTCGACGATCTCGCGGTCGCTACCGCCGCTGAACCCGTGACGCACGAACGACGCCACGAGGACGACGGCGGCCACGGCGAGGCTGAACCACAGGTTCTGGCTCTGCTCCGAGTCGAACGCCATCATGACGAGCACGAGGACGATGAACGCGATCGTCGCGTACGTGAGGCCCGGAAAAAGCCACATGCGAACCCGCACGGCCACGCCCGCGGCGTCCATCGCGCGACGCGAGCGCAACTGCGTGAACGAGATGCACAGGTACACGAAGAGCGCCGCGCAGCCGGCCGTCGACAGGAGGTAGCCGAAGATCTTGTCCGGCAGGACGTAGTTGAGTCCGACGCAGACGAAGCCGACGACGACGCTCGCGAGGATCGCCGCGACAGGAACGCCTCGGCTGTTCGTCCGTCCGAACGCGCCGGGAGCGTCACCGCGTTGGCCGAGGCTGAACGCCATGCGGCTCGCAGTGTAGAGCGCTGAGTTGAGGCAGCTCGCGACGGCGGTGAGGATCGCGAGGTCGAGGACCGTCGTCAGTTGCCCGAGGCCGATCGTCTCGAGGGTGAACTGGTACGAACCAACCTCTGCGAGCTGCGGGCTGCGCCAGTTGACGAGAGCCACGACGACGAAGATCGAGCCCAGGTAGAAGATCGAGATGCGCCAGATGACGCTGTTGACCGCGCGGCGAATGCCGCTGACGGGGTTCTTCGACTCGGCCGCGGCGATCGTCACGATCTCCGTGCCGAGGTAGGTGGTGGTCGTCGTGAGCATGGCGGCGAAGATGCCGCCGAGGCCGTCGCCGAAGAAGCCGTTGGCCGTGAGGCCGGAAAGGCCCGAGACGTCACTCGTCGGCAGCAGGCCGAGGATCGCGAGGAGGCCGACGGCGATGAACGCGATGATGACGACAACCTTGACGAGGGCGAACCAGAACTCGAACTCGCCGTAGTTGCCGACGCTCACGAGGTTGGTGGCCGTGAGGATCGCCGTGATGAGGAAGGCGAAGACCCACTGTGGCCAGTCGATCCAGTTCGTCAGGATCGTCGCCCCGGCCGTTGCCTCGACGGGGATGATGAGCGCCCAGGCCCACCAGTAGAGCCATCCGATGGAGAAGCCCGCCCACTTGCCGAGCGCGCGGTCCGCGTAGACGCTGAACGACCCGGTGTCGGGGTTGACCGTGGCCATCTCGCCCAGCATCCGCATGACGAGGACGACGACGAGACCTGCAGCCGCGTAGCTGATGATGGCGGCGGGCCCGGCCAGTTTGATCGCGTTCGCCGACCCGACGAACAGGCCCGCGCCGATGACGCCGGCGATGGAGATCATCGTGACGTGACGCGGCTTGAGGCCGGATTCGAGGTGGTCGGCGCCCGGCTCGGTGCTCGTCGCGGGCCCCTCCGGGGGCGACGCACACGTG
The DNA here is from genome assembly GCF_004151355.1 of Dermacoccus sp. 147Ba. Classification (NCBI taxonomy): domain Bacteria; kingdom Bacillati; phylum Actinomycetota; class Actinomycetes; order Micrococcales; family Dermacoccaceae; genus Dermacoccus; species Dermacoccus sp. 147Ba. The sequence goes on along the minus strand of NZ_SEHL01000008.1, from coordinate 98,320 downwards.
CGCACAGGCTCGTCGTGGCGGGTGTCGTTCTGCTGCTCTGGACTCGGTGACGAACTGCGTTCGTCACCGCCTTCGTGAGTCGACATGGCGTCCACCTTCCTCCTCAGCGGCGGTGAACACCACTCGAACGCCACGATCGGCTCACGTCGTGACGGCGTGCGGCGTCAGCTCGGGCAGGGGGCGCCCTCGCAGCACGGGCGGATCCAGCCGCAGCCGTCGCAGCGTTCGTGGGAGGTTTCCCAGCGCATCATCGTTCCGCAGTTGGGGCAGGGTTCGGTGAGGTCGGCCATGCGTCACACCATGCCACGCACCGGTGACGGCCCGTGAGCCTCAGGCGAGTTCGTCGATCCACGCACCGACGCGCAGGTCGGTGACGGCGTCGTACACGGCCACCGCGCCCGCGTCCTTCAGCTCTGCGGCGGAGAAACCGCCGGTGCGGACGGCGACGCAGAGCATGCCCGGCTGCGGCACGCGACCGGCCGATTCGGCGTCCCAGGTGGCGTCACCGACGAGCACACCGCGTCGGCCACCGGCCTCCTCGAGTGCCGCGACGAGGATGTCCGGCTCCGGTTTGCTGTTGTCCGCGTCGTCGGAGGAGGTGACGGCGTCGACGTCGTCCCGCGTGAGCCCGAGCTTCTCGAGCGCGGCGTCCGTGAACTCACTCTTACCCGAGCTCGCGAGCGCCACCTTGTAGCCCTTCTCCTGCACGGCCCGCACGGCGTCGGCCGCGCCGTCGAAGGCCCGCACGTCTGGCAGCATCTGGCGGTACTCGCCCTCCCACGCGGTGCGCAGTTCGTCGCCGAGGCGCTCCTCGACGTCGTCGCCGACGACGCTCGGCACGAGCTGGTCGCCGCCCATGCCCACGGCGCGGTGGATGCGCCACATCGGCGGGTGGAGGTAGTGCTGCGCGAAGGCGCGGGACCACGCGACGGCGTGGTGGTAGGTGGAATCGATCAGCGTGCCGTCGACGTCGAACAGGACGGTGTCGATGGCCTCCGCGGCCTCATCGTGCGTACTCATGCGATCAGCCAACCGCCCTTCGGGTCGCCCGGCAAGGCAGGGCGCCCGAAGGGGTGACGGCGTCAGTCGCGCAGAGCCGCGAGGGCCGCGGCGCCACCGGAGACGAGCGAGAAGAAGATGACGAACACGAGGCCCCAGCCCACCGACGCGACGTCACTGACATTGCCGTAGTCGATGAGCCCGACGATGAAGGAGATCGCAGCGGCGACCACGATGCCCCACAGGAACTTCGCCGGAACCTTGCCGAGAAGGTGCGCGACGCCGAGGCCGATGATGGCGAGCGACAGCAGCAGGACGATGACGCCGTCGCCGTTCATGCCCGAGACCGAGCTGCCCCACACGCTGGCCCACGGGCCGAGGCATCCGATGATGACGAAGAACTGCGCCGCGAGGGAGGCGAGCAGGCCGACGCGCCCGATGCGCAGCGACCCGTCCGGGTTCTTCACCTGCAGGGCTGCGGCAGCACCCTGGCCGCCGGCACCGAACGGGCTGTTCGCGTTATTCGCGTCACCGCCCTGCCAGGCGTTGTTCTGGCCGTACTGTCCGTTGTGGCCGGGCTGACCGTTCTGGTGGCCCTGCCCGCTCTGACCCGGGAAGCCGTACTGGTTCTGGCCGTACTGCCCGCCCTGCGGGGACGAGTTGTACTGGTTCTGGTTTCCCTGCGGGCTCGACGAGCCGTACCCCGCACCGCCCTGGGGCGCTGAGTCGTACTGGTTCTGGCCGTACTGACCGCCGCCCTGCGGGGCGGAGTCGTGCTGGTTCTGATGGGTCGAGAAGCCCTGGCCGATCGACGAGTTCGCACCCTGGGGGTTCTGGCCGTACTGCGCGTTCTCGGTCTGGTTGGGCTGACCGTACTGGCCAGCCTGCGGCGTCGAACCGTAGGAGTTCTGACCGTACTGACCACTCGACGGCGGGGCGGAGTCGTACCGGTTCTGGTTGCTCTGCGGGCTCGACGAGCCGTAGCCCGCATCGCCTTGGGGCTCCGAGCCGTACTGGGGCGAGCCGTACTGGTTCTGTCCGTTCGAGAAGCCCTGACCGATCGACGAGTTGTTCTGCCCGTACTGCTGGCCCTGAGCGTTGGCGCCGTAGGGAGACTGGCCGTACTGTCCACCCTGCTGCTGCCCGTTCTGCCCACCCGCCGCGGGAGCCGAACCGTACTGAGCCTGGTCACCGGCATTCTGGGTGCCCGACTCGTTGGGAGCGGTGAAGGCCCGCGTGCGGTCCTCCGAGGAGTCGTTCTGTCCCGTCGCGCCGGTGTTCTGGGCGCCTGACTCGTTGGGGGCGGTGAACGCGCGGGTGCGCTCTTCGGACGAGTCGTGCGGGGCCTCGGCGTTGTTGCTCCCCTGAGCCGGCGAGGCACCCCACTGACGCGTCGCGTCGTCTTCCTGCCCGGGCGTGCCCTGCTCGCGCTTGGTCCAGTCGTTGTCGCTCATGACGCTCCCCCGTCGGTGGTGCTCGGTCGGTCCGATGCCGCGAGAATATCCGCCCCGCCCCCGCTACGGAGCGGTTCGGCCCACACGCGCCGTAGCGGGCCACAACTCGCCCCCGACCTACGATGGCAGCATGATCGACCCGAGCCGCCACGCCGTCCTGTGGCTGCTCATCGCGTTCGTCTTCACGACGGCGGCCACCCGCACGACGACGCGCTACATCCGCCACAAGGCCGACCGCGCCGAGGCATACCTCAAGGAGAACGCCGAACCCGGGCTCATCCGCAACATCGTCGTCGCCGGCATCCACGTGCACCACCAGGTGTGGGGCATCCTCATGGTGCTCTTCAGCGGTCTGCTGCTCATCACCTACCTGCCCGAGCGGGGGCTCGCGCTCAACGTCCTCGCGGCCCTGTTCGGCATGGGCGCGGCGCTCACGCTCGACGAGTTCGCCATGTGGCTCCACCTCGACGACGTGTACTGGCAGGAGGAGGGGCGTCAGTCGGTGACGGCGCTCATCGTCGCGGTGACGATCACCGCGGCGCTCGTCATCGGTGCCAACCCGCTCGACGTCGTGCCCACCGGCAACGACCTGCCCGGCGCACTGCTGTCGGCGCTCGGCATCGTCAACCTCGGTTTCGTCGTCGTGACGATTCTCAAGGGCAAGCTGCCCACCGGCCTCGTCGGCGTCTTCGTGCCGCTCGTCGGGATCATCGGCGCCGTGCGCGTGGCGAAGCCGGGGTCGTGGTGGGCGCAGCGGCGCTACAAGAAGGACGGATGGCTCGCGCGACGGGCCGAGCGTCGGTTCGACGCGACGTACGACGCGCGCTGGAACGCCATCCGCGACATCATCGGCGGCCGCCCCTACCCACGCGAGCAGATGCGCGAGGCGGTGCGGGAGCAGATGAAGGCGGCGCGCGTGCGTCGTCAGGAACTGCCGCTCGAGCGAGCGCAAGCGCGGGTGGCCCGCCAGGCCCGACGTCGCGAACGCCTAGGCGACATGCCTGGTGCCGCACAGCGCACCGGCTCGACCCGAGCAGGCGACGAGCGTCCACCCGAGGAACCGTGAGGAACAGCCGCCCCTCGGTAGCGTGTCGCTCATGGCCATCTCCCTGGACAACGTCGGCATTGCCGTCGGCGACCTCGACGCCGCCGTCGCCTTCTTCACCGACCTCGGCCTGAACCTCGTCGGGCGTGACGAGGTGAGCGGCGAATGGGCCGACACCGCAGTCGGCCTCGACGGCAACCACGCGAAGATCGCCCTGCTCGAGGTGCCCGACGGCTCCGGGCGGATCGAGCTGTTCGAGTACCTCCACCCCCAGGCCATCGCGACCGAACCGACCCTGCCGCACGAGATCGGCATGCACCGGGTCGCGTTCCGCGTCGACGACCTCGACGAAGCGCTCGCCATCGCCGCGCGCCACGGATGCCACCCCCTGCGCGGCGTGGCGAACTACCAGGACGTCTTTGCGCTCACCTATCTGCGCGGCCCGAGCGGCATCCTCGTCATGCTGGCCGAGGACCTGACGAAGGCGCGCACGACTCCCTCCTGACGCGGCCGCCGCGATCGTGAGGCGATGGGAGCAGAACGTTGACGATGGGCGCGTTACAGCACGCCCGTCGCACGTGTTTCGCTCCCATCGCCAGGAATGCTCCCGTCGCGAGGCTCAGCCCGCAGTCGCCCACTCGTCGCGCCTCCGGCGTAGCGTCGTCGGTATGAGCGAGACGATCTTCACCTACGGCAGCCCCCAGCTGAAGTACGGCAGCGGAGCCGCTGCCGAAATCGGTCATGACGCAACGACATTGGGCGCCCGCACCGCCGCCGTCGTGAGCGACCCCGGCGTGGCCGCCGCGGGCATCGTCACCCCGGTCGTGGAGGCGCTGGAAACGTCGGGGTTGCGGGTCGACGTCTTCACCGACTCGCACGTCGAGCCGACCGACGCCTCCCTCGAGGAGGCCACCGCGTGGGCGCGCCAGCACGGACCGTGGGACGTCATCGTCGCGGTCGGGGGCGGGTCGAGCATCGACACCGCCAAGGCGATCAACCTCATGACGACGAACGACGGCGAGTTGATGGACTACGTGAACGCGCCCGTCGGAGGGGGCGCGAACCCGACGAAGCCGCTCGTGCCCCTCATCGCCGTACCGACGACGACGGGCACGGGCAGCGAGTCGACGACGATCTGCGTCCTCGACGTGCTCGAGCAGAACGTCAAGACCGGCATCAGTCACCCTGCGCTGCGCCCGCGCATGGCCGTCATCGACCCGGACCTCACGATGAGCCAGCCGGCAGGCGTGACGGCGGCGTCGGGCATGGACATCCTGTGTCACGCCCTCGAGAGCTACACGGCGAAGCCGTACACCGAGTTCGCCCGCAAGGAAGCGTCCGAGCGGGTGCCGTACTGCGGCGCCAACCCGATCAGCGACATGTGGTCGCGCGAGGCCGTACGTCTGCTCGCCGGCTCGTTCCGCACCGCCGTCCAGAGCGGCCACGACGCCGAGGCGCGCGGGGCCATGGCGCTCGCGGCGACGTTCGCGGGCATGGGTTTCGGCAACGCGGGCGTGCACCTGCCGCACGCGAACGCCTATCCGATCGCCGGCATGGTGCGCGACTTCCGGCCTGACGGGTACGACGCCGACCACGCGATGGTGCCGCACGGCATGGCCGTGGCGCTGACGGCGCCGGCGGCCTTCGCACTGCTCTACCCCGCGAACCCGGAGCGTCACCACGAGATGGCGGCGCTGCTCGAACCGGACACATCCACACGCGACCTCGGCCGCGACGCGCTGCCGGATGCCCTGCGTCGGCTCATGCGCGACATCGGTTTCCCCAACGGCCTCGCGGCCGTGGGCTACTCGGAAAACGACGTGGCCAAGCTCGTCGAGGGCACGATGAAGCAGCAGCGCCTGCTCACCACCGCGCCGGTCGAGATCACGGAGGCCGACGTCGAGCGCGTTCTGCGGGAGTCGATGACGCTCTGGTGAGTCAGCTCTAGCCCTGACCCTCGTTGGGCAGGGTTTCCTGCGGTTGGGCAGAGTCTGCCGCTACCCAACCGCAGGGGAGTCTGCCCAGCCTGACGCTGCCCCCGTCAGCGTCCCGCGTACCCGGGCTGCTGCTTCTTCACCCACAGGAACCACGCGAGGAAACTGACGAACGGGAAGAGGAGGGTTGCGAGCAGCGCCAACGCCTTGATTCCCCACGTGTAGCTCGAGCGCAGGATTGACACGATCGTGACGACCCAGAGGGCCACCACGGCAACGGCGAAGACGACGAACGAGCCCGTGGCGACGGCTTGCGCCCCCTCGGATCGGGCCCGGGCCATCGGCCCAGCATGCCCCTCCCGTCGGGCAGCGCCGCTCGGCTCCTGTGACGGGAGGGGGCGTGCGTGTCTCCCCAGAACAACACACCGGGGTGGGGCTCCCGCCGGTGCCTGTGCGGAATCGAACCTGCCCCCACGACGTTGCACCCGGCGTGAAGATCGACATCTGGAGCGACATCGTCTGCCCGTTCTGCTACATCGGCAAGCGCCACCTCGAGCTCGCGCTCGACGGGTTCGAGCACGCCGACGACGTGGACATCGTCTGGCATTCCTACGAGCTCGACCCGACGATCGAGGCCGTGCCCGACACGACGCTCGTCGAGAAGATCGCGGCGAAGTACGGCATGACGCCGGAGCAGTCCGAGCGCAGCCAGGAGGACATCGCCGCCCGCGCGGCCGAGGTCCGCCTCGAGTTCAACTGGCGCGAAGCCAGGTTCGGCAACACGTTCGACGCTCACCGTCTCGTCCACCTGGCCGCCCAGCACGGGCGCGCCACCGAAGCGCACGAGCGCCTCATGCGCGCTTACTTCACCGAGGGCGTTGCGGTCGGCGACACGACCGAGCTGCAGCGCCTCGGCGAAGAGCTGGAACTGCCCTCCGACCAGGTGCGAGCGCTGCTCGCGGGCACCGACTTCGCCGACGACGTGCGCGGTGACGAGGAGCAGGCCCGCGCGCTCGGCATCAGCGGTGTGCCGTTCTTCGTGCTCGGCGAGAAGTACGCCATCTCGGGTGCACAGCCCGTCGAGCTGTTCGAGCAGGCTCTCGCACAGACGTGGAACGAGCTCCACGGCGACACCGCGGCCTCGACGAGCGATGATGCCGTCACGGCTCAGGCTGACCACGACCACGGCCCGTCCTGCGAAGGCGACCACTGCTCCGTCTGATCGGGACGGCCCGAAGGGTCGGTGGGCATGCAAATAACCGCGTGCCACCGGCCTTTTTGTCGTTCTACAGCCTGTTCACCCGACGCGCGCGATGAACGAACGGCCGCGTTCGCCCACCGACACCGCCCCTCTGCGGCATCCTGGCGTGGTGACTAACCCGAGCCGACACGACGAAGCTGCCCAGGTCCGCGCGTACGCCCAGCGTCTCGGGCTGCCGGGCCTCATCGACGTCCACACCCACTTCATGCCGCAGAACGTGCTCGACAAGGTGTGGCGCTACTTCGACGCCATCGAGACCACGGTGGGGCCGTGGACGATCACCTACCGCACCGACGAAGCCGAGCGCGTTGCCACCCTGCGTGACTTCGGCGTCACCCGCTTCAGCTCCCTCAATTACCCGCACCGGCCCGGCATGGCCGCGTGGCTCAACGCGTGGTCCCGCGATTTCGCGGCGAGCACGCCGGAGGCGATTCCCAGCGCGACGTTCTACGCCGAACCCGAGGCTCCCACCTACGTCGCCGAGGCCCTCGACGCGGGTGCGCAGATCTTCAAGGTGCACATCCAGGTCGGCGGCTACGACCCTCTCGATCCCACCCTCGACGACGTGTGGGCACAGCTCGAGGCGAAGGGCACGCCCGTCGTCATCCACTGCGGCTCCGGCCCGATGCCAGGTGAGTTCACCGGCCCCGACCGCGTCGAATCCCTTCTCGAGCGCCACCCCGCGCTGACGCTCCTCATCGCCCACATGGGCAACTCCGAGTACGGGCGCTTCCTCGACCTCGCCGAACGCTTCGAACGCGTCCACCTCGACACGACGATGGCGTTCACCGACTTCACCGAATCGCTCACGCCGTACCCGCGCGAGTATCTGCCGCGCCTCCTCGACATCGGCGACAAGGTGGTGCTGGGCAGCGACTTCCCCAACATCCCTTACCCCTACGTCCACCAGCTCGACGCCCTGGCGCGCCTCGACCTCGGTGACGACTGGATGCGCGGCGTTCTCCACGACAACGCCGCCAGACTGCTCGAGCCCCGCTCCTAGCTGGTGACGTTTGCTGCGGTTGGTGACGGTGCAACGTCACCAACCGCAACGAACGTCACCACGAACGCGAGGGGCGGCTCGGCACGTGAAGGCCCGCGTACCATCGTCCGGTGACTGCGAGCCCCGACGCCCTCACTGACGCCCAGACGCGTCAGCTGCTCGTCTACCTCGCGGCCGCGCACATGGCCGGCGGCGCCGGCGCCCACGAGGCCACCGAGGACGTCGTGCGCGCAGCCCGCGCGATCGGCCTGCCCGGTGCGCAGATCAACGCCACCCCGGACGGTGTCACGCTCAGCCTCGGCCACGGCGCCCCGGCGACGTTCGAGTCGATCGAGGGCTCCCTGCGCCTCGACCAGACGGCCCGCGTCGCCGGCATCCAGCACGGCCTCGAGACGGGCGCCCTGACGCCGACCGCCGCGCTCGAGGCTCTCAAGGGCCTGCGCGCGCAGCGTGCCCGTTTCCCCGTCACCGGCATGTACCTCGGTGGGTTCACCGTGGCGGCGGGCATTGCCGGCATCCTCCAACCGACGTGGCCGAGCGTGCTGTTCGCAGCTGTGGCGAGCCCCATCACGATCGCCCTCATCCGCCTCACCGGGCGACGCCTCGTACCGAGCGCCCTCCTGCCGCTCTTCGCCGGATTCCTCGTCGCTGCGGCGGCCTTCGCCGCGTTCCAAGCGGGCTTCATCACGAGCCCGCTGCGCACGATGTTGCCGCCCGTGGCCGTCCTGTTGCCGGGTGCCCTGCTGGTCACGGGCTTGTCGGAACTCGTCGCCGGGGCCATGGTCTCCGGCGCCTCACGCCTCGCCTACGGCACGACCCAGCTCGTCATGTTCGCAGCCGGGGTCGCCGGCGCGAGCATCCTCCTCGACGTGCCACCGGAAGCCTTCGCCAACGCGCGCGTCGACGAGATCGGCCCGCTCGCAGGCTTCGTCGGTCTCGTCCTGCTCACCCTCGGCATCTGCTTCATGGAGTCGGTGCCGCGCCGCCTCGCGCCCGGCGTCCTGTTCGTCACCGCCTCGACGTACGTGACGCAGTGGTCGGTGCAGAACTGGGTCGACGCCCCGGCCTGGGGTGGCGCGCTCGCAGGCGCCTTCGTCGCGAGCTTCAGCGCGTGGGTCATCGCCCTGGCCCGCCCGACGCTGTCGCGCATGGTGCTCTTCCTGCCCAGCTTCTGGCTCCTCGTTCCCGGCTCGTTGGGCCTCGTGACGGTGACCCAGCTCGGCATCGACCCGCGCGAGTCGTGGCCGACGGCGATGAACGCGACGAGCGTCGTGCTCGCCATCGCCCTCGGCCTCGTCTTCGGCACGAGCGCCGCCCGAGCCCTGCGCTTCACGATCCGCCGCGGCCTTCGCCGCCGCGCGGACGCCCGCGCGGCGTCTACCCTGGTGGAATGAGCAACTCTCCGCGTCTGCGCGTCTTCCTGCTCGGCCTCGCCGGGGTGACCCTGGGTATCGCGCTGGCCAAGCTGTCCGGAGGTTCACTCGCCGCGGTCGTCGCCATCGTCCTGGCGCTCATCTGCTTCGTCCTGTTCCGCATGCGGACCGGTCGCTGATCACAACCTCGGGAAATTACTGTCAGGTAACTGTTTCGTCTCCATTCGCCGCAGTGACGCACGCATGATCACGGCGCGTGGGCACAGTGATGGAGACCCCTTCCTGAGAGGAACCGCCATGACCAACCACACCGACCGTCGCCGCGTCGACGGTGACATCACCTTCTCTGCCGCCGCCTGGATCGCCATCGACCTCGTCGCTCTCGGCGTCCTCGTCCTCCTCCTGTGGATTTTCCAGCCGGAAAAGGGCCTCCTGCCCGAGCCGAGCTGGCTCATCGACCCGGTCGTCGGCTGGCTCATCGGCAACGTGGTCGGCTTCGTCGCCTTCCGCGCGCTGCTGCGCATCCCGCCGGCAGCTGTGGCCGCTGCCTGCCTCGTGCTCGTCGCGCTGTCGCCTATCGTTTTCGTCAAGTACCCAGCGATGGGTGCGTTCTTCGCGGGCCTCGTCATCGGGCTCGGGTCGGGTGCGCTCATCCACCGCGCCCGGGTCGAACAGGCCTGACGCTCCGCGCGCACGAAGGCGCCCACCCGTCGACTTCACGGGTGGGCGCCTTCATGCGTACCGGACGAGCTACTTGAGGCCCGCCGCGGTGGAGCAGTTGCCTGTCGCGGGCGCTCCGGAGAGTCGCTGCACGACCCAGTCACGCGCGGTGAGCTGGTCGGCCAGCATCGGGTTGGCGTGGTTGAGAAGCGACTTCGGCCCGAGCGAGAGGCCCGGAATCGGCGCGTACGTCACGTTCGCGCCCTTGCCACACCAGTCGAGTGCGAGCTGCTTCGACTGAGCGTGCGGGACGACGTCGTCCGCGACGCCCGTGGCGACGCGCACGGCCGCCGTCGGCTTCATCGTGCCAGTGCGCTGCGCGCGCACGAACCCGGTGACTTCCTCGTTGCGCGCCATGACGGCCGCGATGGGCTCACCGGTGGCCGTGAAGTCGCTCGTCTTGCGGTAGCCGTAGGACACGACGGTGTCGACCGTGCACTGACCCGACGTGCGCGAGAGCATCGTCTTGCCCGTGGCGTTGACGCTCTCGTCGGCGAACGCCTTGACGGCCGCGCTCGAGCTGGCCGCCCCGTTGATGAAGTAGCCGATGACGCCCGCGATCGGGCTGCCGTCGACACCGGCGAGCACCTTCTCGAGGTCGGCCGGCGGGGCTCCCACGTAGGCGGCGGCGACGTCGAGATCCGGGGCGTACGTCGGCGCGGCCTCGACGGCAGCGGCCGAGGCGCCGCCGCCCTGGGAGTAGCCGTACGTCGCGACCTTGGAGTTCGCCTTCACGGTGGCGCCGGGCACCTTGCTCGCGACGCGCGCGGCGTCGAGCATGGCGTGCGCCTGGTCGTCACGGTTCATGTACGTGTGCGGGCGGCCCGGCGTACCGAGCCCGATGTAGTCGGTGACGACGACGGCGACGCCCTTGGCGAGCAGGTTGTTCATACCCTGCGTCTCGTAGTTCACCCCGAGCGACCCGGGCGTCGAGAGGTTGATGGAGCTCGCCATCATCCGCGACGGCGCGCACTGGTCGCCCTGGCCGATCGTGCCGACGCCGTAGACGACGACCGGGCGCGGACCCGGGCCCTTCCACGCGGCCCACGGCTCGATGTAGGCGCCCGTGACGGCCGTGGGCTGCCCGTTGTCGTCCTTGGAGGAGTACATGATGCGGGTCGTGTTGCCCCACATGTTGAGGCCGGTGAAGAACTTCTCCGACTTCATGAGGGTGCCCGGCTGAGCCGGAACAGCAGCCGGGGGCGTGTAGAAGTCGCCCGTCGCCGCGGAGGCGGAAGAGGCGGTGGCGGTCGTGGTGACGCCGAGGCCGAGGGAGGCGGCACAGGCTAGACCGAGGGCGGCGGTGAAACGGGAGGGTCGCACGACGGGTCCTTCGTTCGTGGGGTGTGGTTTACGTCACAGTAGCCAGCCCGATCGTCCGATTGGGCCCCTTCCCGAAACTCGAAAAAGGTCGCTCGTCCGTCTCGTGGCGTCGACCGCGCGGCGTCAGCGCGTTCCGGTCCGCGCGAACGCCGAGCGCGGCGAAGCCCCGGACACACTGGACTCCGGTCCGGCCTGCGGACCCCGATCGAGAATGCGCGCGACATCCTGCGCAAGCTGCACCGTGGCCTCGATCTCCACCCTGCGAGTCGAGACGCTCTCGACGTTGAAGCCGAACGGCAACCCGAGATACCGGCAGAAGCGCGCCAGTTCGTGCGCGGCCGCGATGCAGTGTTCGTACGACGCCTCGAGCGTGTCGTGACTGCGGCGCAGTTCGTTCTGCACCCAGCGCGGCACGTCGACTCCGAGCCACTGGAGGAAGTCGAGCGTCTTCTCCGAACCGCACAGCGACAGGGTGAACACGACGCGCGCGGGCGCGACGCCACGCTCCTCACACGCATAGACGTAGTCGGAGATCACGTCCTTCGCCTCGCCCGTGTCATAGACGACCTGGCTGACGAAGAAGCCCACCCCACCGTCCTGCTTGCGCAGCAGACGCTCGTGCTCGTCCTTGCTCCGCGCGTGCCGTTCGGGAATGACGACGCCACCCAGCAGCACGTCACGCTCGACCTCGGCGTGCACCTCAATGGCGCGCGGCAGACTCGTGCGTACGGGTTTGTCCGTCGAACTCGATCCGACGAAGACGGTCGCGTCACCGTCGGCGCACCCGTGGAGGAACGAGGCCAGTTCCTGCTCGTCGTACTTACCGACGCAGCGGTAGACGATGGCGTTGCCCTGCCACGCGGACAGAGGCCCGGCGAGAAAGGCCGCAGGGTCCATCGTCTCGAGGTAGGGGAACGGGCGGTCGTCACCTGCACGGTCGGATTCGTCGTCGAGGTCGTAAAGGATGAGCGCGTCGACATCCAGTTTGTCGAGGCGCGAGAGAGCTGCGTCGGCGATCTCCTGAACCCGCTCGTCGCTCGTCGTGCGCCGCGGTGGCGTCATGGCGAACAGCAGGAGTTCGCGGTCACCGGAGACGAGGTCGGAGAAGGGCGCGGCAGGGTCACTCATGGGTGTCGACCCTAGAGGCGACCCCGCCGCGTCACCGATTCACAGGACGGAGGATGAGACGCCCACCAGCGACTGCGCCTCATGTGCGCGCGTGTCGACGTAGCGCAGCTGCGTGGCGAAGAACGAACCGGGGATTCCGCCCAGCTCGGCCATCGCCTCGGGCACCTTGCGACGCGGCACCTGGTGCGCGACGGTGACGTGCGGCAACCACACGGCCCGGCGCAGGCCCGGCACGGCAGCACGCAGGCGACCCACGGCCTCGGCCAACTCCGGATCGGGCTCGACGGGATACGCGAGGGAGACCTCGGGCCCGTCACCGAGCGCGAGGATGCCACAGACGTCGAGGCGCGCCGGCAACATCGCCCCCACGATGTCGCGCGCCAGCTGCGCCGCCCCCTCCGGCATGGATTCTGCAGTGGCCAGCACGACCCGGGGCGCGCGGGTCATCGGCGACGACGATTCCACTCCATCTGCGGTGAGGCCGGCGAACCTCAGGCTCTCCTGTGCACACTCGACGTCCGATTCGCCCCCCCGACGTCGAGCCCCCAACTCGATCATGATGTCGTTCATAAATCGATCGTCTGCATGATGGGTGTGCATGGCATCTATTTAAGAGAAGTAACCGCACGCAAATGCGCGAATAGCGTTGCCCGGCAATGATTTTCGTTGAAAAGTCTCTTTATGCACTTGTTGGGAAAATCGCCCACAGACGGTATGGAATTAAGAAACTATCGTCAGGAGGACGCGCTCGGACGCTGCCTCAGACGGTGCTGAACGAAGTACACGAGTGCCACGACGACCAGCCCGATGACGATCTTCTCTGCCACGCCGACGTACGGCTCGATCACCGGCCAGTTCGCTCCGAGGACATAACCGGCGAGGACGAAAGCGGTGTTCCACAGGAGGCTGCCCATCGTCGTCAGGACGGTAAACTTCCACACGGCCATGCCGGTGAATCCTGCGGGAACGCTGATGAGCGAACGGAACACGGGCACCATGCGCCCGAGGAACACGGCCTTGTCGCCGTGGCGGGCAAACCAGCGCTCAGTACGTTCGAGATCCTCGACCTTCATGAGCGGCATGCGATCCAGGATGCGCACCAGCTTCTCGCGGCCGATGGCTCGGCCCAGCCAGAACAGGGCAAGTGCACCGATGACCGAGCCCGCCGTCGTCCAGAGGATGGCTCCCCACAGGGTGATGACGCCCTGGGCCGCGGCGAAACCCGCGATCGGCAGGATCGCCTCGCTGGGAATCGGCGGGAAGAGGTTCTCCGCAGCGACGAGCAGCCCTGCCCCCACGCCGCCGATGCTCTCCATGAGGTCGACGGCGAAACCGGCGATGCCGGAGGTGGGTCCACCTTCGACACGCTCGGCGGGCTGGACGGCGAGGACGGTCGTCATACCCGCCAGTTTCTCAATTCCCCCACGGTGAAGCGAAATTCATCGGGGCTGCGGCCGCGTTGCTCACACCAGGCGTGTCAGCCGTCGTGGCGCGGCGATTCGTCCGGCTCCGGCGCCGCGTGGCGCCCTCGTGGTGCCGGGTGGTCACCCGCGTCGGAGTCGGCGTCAACGTCCGTGTCGTCAGCGGTGTCGGCATCGCCAGCGTCCTTCTCAGCCGGCTCGCGCGCCTCGCTCGCATCGGCCTCACTGTGCGACGGCAGGTGGTGCTCGACGAACTCGCCGACGACGCCCACCGAGTCGTCCTCGATCTCGCTGACACCCTGTGGCGAGAAGCGGTAGGTGTTGTTGCCGACCATCCAGATCATCCACAGACCGGCGACGGCCCAGGCCAGCACGACCCACAGCGGGCGTTCGAGGTCGACGCCCCCGAAGTAGGACAGGGAGCGCACCGCGTCGACTCCCGCGCCGTTGGGCAGGTACGGGCCGACCGTGCGCCAGGGCTCCGGCAGCACGTCGTAGGCGAAGGCGCCACCGGCCGAGGGGTTTCCGAGAATGACGAAGATGAGAATCGACAGGCCGATACCGATCGTGCCGAACAACGAGGTGAGCCCGTAGGTGAACGTGCTCACGGCGAAGACGAGTGCCGCCCCCATGAGCGCAATGGGCCAGAAGTCACCGCGCAACGCGTCGAGGCCGTACTGCGCGATAGCCGTGCCGACGACGCCCGACAGGAGGGCGTAACCCGCGAAGAGGAGGAGGCGCATGCGCGCGCCGAGAGCGGAACGCGCACGAGTGCCGACGGCCGTCGTCATCGCCGAGGGCAGGAGGTAGGCGCCCACGAGCCAGGAGAGCACGAGGTAGAACGAGGCCGTACCGCGAGCGTCGTCCGGCGCTGCCTTGACGAGATCGTGCGTCTTCAACCCGCGTTCGGCCTTGTCCGCGACGTTTCGGCCGACCGTCTGCGCGACCTGGGCGCGCGAGGCGCCCTGAGCGGAGGCGTAGTACAGATCGTCGCTGCCCTTCTTCTCTGTCTTCGACGGGTTGAACACGTAGACGCCGACGACCTTGTCCTCGCGCACCTGCTGAAGCGCCGCCTTCTCATCGGTGCTGATCGTGGCGCGCACCGGCTGACCCTCGACGGCGTTGAGCTTGTTCGCGATGTACCCCGCGTTGCCCTCGTGGTGGCTGACGACGAGGAACGGCGCGTTCTTCGCGTCAGGCTTGCCGAAGGCGCCCATGTAGGAAAGACCCATGAGCCCCTGCACGAGGATGCACATGAACGCCAGGATGATCATGCGCGGCACCATCGAGCGGACGAACTGCCTTTGGTCGTTGTGAGCGGACACCGACGCGGGTTGAGACATGAGAGCACTCCTCAAGAACGGGACACCTCACACTATGCCTGTTCCGGACGCTCCGAAATCTCAGCGTCGGCGGCCGACTCACGCGAACGTCACCAGGTTCGGGGAATGTTGCGCAGGTTCGAGCGTCCCATGGCGACGGCCTCGCCCGCACCGCCGTTGAGGACGATCTTGCTCATCGCCGTGGCGAAACCGAAGACCTGGTCGCTGGTGATCTTCGGCGGGATCGACAAAGCCCTCGGGTCGGTGACCACGTCGACGAGGCTCGGACCCTTGTGGGCGAACGCTTCGGCGTAGGCCGCCTCGAGGTCCTTCGGATCCTCCACGCGCACCGCGTGCCAGCCCATGGCCTCGGCGATGGCGGCGTAGTTCGTGCCGGGCACGTCGACACCGAAGTCAGGCAGCTTGTCGACGAGCATCTCGAGCTTGACCATGCCCAGCGTCGAGTTGTTGAACAGTACGACCGTGAGTGGAAGGTCGTACGCGTGCGCCGTCAGCATGTCGCCCATGAGCATCGACAGCCCCCCGTCACCGGACATGGAGACGACCTGCCGCTCGGGGTAGGCGAACTGAGCGCCGATCGCGTGGGGCAGCGCGTTGGCCATCGAACCGTGCAGCGCGGACGAGATGAGCCGTCCGCGACCCGACGGGTGGATGTAGCGCGCCGACCACACGTTGCACATGCCGGTGTCGGCCGTGACGATCGCGTCGTCGGCGAGCGTCCGGTCGAGCACCGACGCGGCGTACTCCGGGTGGATCGGCGTGTGCTTCTCCACCTTGCGCGTGTAGGCGCCGACGGCCTTGTCCATGAGCTTCTCGTGCTTCTTGAGCATGCGGTCGAGGAACTTCGAGTTCTTCTTCTCCTCGACGAGCGGCAGGACGGCGGCGAGCGTCGCCCTCACATCTCCGTGCACCGGCAGATCGACGGCCGTACGACGTCCGAGGTGTTCGGGGCGAGTGTCGACCTGCACGGTACGTGTGTCGGGCAGGAACTGGTCGTACGGGAAGTCGGTGCCGAGCATGATCATGAGGTCCGCGTCCTCGATGCCCTCGGCGACGGCTCCGTAGCCGAGCAGACCCGTCATACCCACGTCGAACGGGTTGTCGTACTGGATGAAGTCCTTGCCGCGCAGCGAGTGCCCGATCGGGGCCTTGATCTTCTCCGCGAGCGCCATGAGCTCGGCGTGCGCGCCCTCGCACCCGGCCCCACCGAAGATCGCCACGGTCTCAGCGCGGTTGATCTCGCTCGCGAGCCGACGCACGACGTCGTCGGTGGGCATGACGACGCCCTTCGTCGGGATGGCGACGGGGGTGACCTCGGCCGTGGCCTCCTCGTCGGCGATGTCACCGGGCAGCGTGACGACCGAGACGCCTCCGATCGACACAGCGTGCTGAATGGCGGCCTGCACGACCCGCGGGCTCTGCGTCGGTGTGCTGACGAGTTCGGAGTAGACGCTGCACTCGATGAAGAGGCGGTCCGGGTGGGTCTCCTGGAAGAAGCCCTGGCCGATCTGGGCGCTGGGAATGTGGCTGGCGATCGCCAGAACCGGCGCACCCGAGCGGTTGGCGTCGTAGAGGCCGTTGATGAGGTGGAGGTTCCCCGGGCCGCACGAGCCCGCGCACACGGCGAGTTCACCTGTCACCTGCGCGTCCGCGCTGGCGGCGAAGGCTGCGGCCTCCTCGTGACGCACGTGGATCCAGTCGATGCCGCCGCGAGCCGCACCGCCGGTGCGACGCACCGCATCGACGATCGGGTTGAGACTGTCGCCCACGATTCCGTAGATGCGGCGCACCCCTGCGGCCTGCAACTGCTCGACGATCTGCTCTGCCAGCTTCATCCGTACTCCTCGGCATCGACGGGCCGCACCCGCGCTTGGCGGGGCGTGGAAAAACCCTGAAAGCTCTGATCAGTCAAGTACCAGCCACCGCTAGCGTCAACCGCTCGCACATGTGACGCTCGCCGCCGGCGCGCGAAAGCGGCCCCAGCGCGTCCCGTGCTCCCGGCATACGGGGAACTCCCGCCCACGCGGGTGGGCGGGAAGCGCGCCGTCAGGCCTCGACGATGTCCTGACCAAGGTAGCGGCCCGGACGTGGCGCCGCAGGCAGGAGGTAGACCCCCGAGCCGATCGGTGTCGTCCAGGTGTTGAGCAGGTCGGCTTCGGCCAACCGTTGCTGGATGGGGACGAACTGTCTGACCACGTCGGCGCAGAACGCGACGAACACGAGCCCGCGATCACTCGTGCCGTCGTCACGCGCGACCTCGTAGCTGTACGGACGCCGCAGGATCCGCTCACCCGTCTTCTTCGGCATAGCCCGCGGCACGTGCGCCGCAGGGTTAATGACGGTGAGGCCGAGCTCGTCGGTCTTCTCGAGGTCGATCGGATCGGTGGTCTTCGTCCCCGTGAGCGGAGCGCCGTTCGTCAGGCGCCTGCCGATCGCGTTCTCCTGAGCCGTGCGGTCAAGCGACTGCCACACGTCGACGTTCATGCGGATGCGGCGGATGACCATGCCGGTCGTCCCCTCCATCCAGGACGCGCCGGGCTGGGCCGCGTTCCACACGCGGCCCGCCTCGGTGCCCGCGACGTTCGGCTGCTCCATGCCGTCGAGCTGACCGAAGAGGTTTCGCGTCACCCCGCCGTCGCTCGGGCGAGCTCCAGCGGCGAACCCCCGTTGCTGCCAACGCGGGGTTGCCGTGCCCTTGAGTGCGCTGACGAGCTGGCCGACGACGTGACTCACCGTGACCGGGTTGTCGGTGTCGACCTGGACGACGAGATCCGTTTGCTTCCACGGCTTCTCGAAGTCGTCGATCGTCATGGACGGAATGGGCTTCAGCCACGCGGGAGCCTCGGCCCGCATGCCGTCGAGGTCGAAGACGCGGGGGCCGACGCCGACGGCTATCGCCACGTCCCCGGCTCGTGGAGCCAGTTCGTGGGCAACGTCGGGCAGGGGTGACGCGCCCTTGACGAAGCGCGCCGCCGCGTCGTCGAGGACGACGAGGGCGCGACGCAGTTCGTCCTTCGTCGCGTCGTCCGGTAGGTCGAGCCCGACCCAGTGCGCGTGCGTGCCGGGCTTCGTCGTGACGCCGCTCTGACGCGGCGGCCCGGAGGCCACCGTCCAGGTGGCGCGTTGGGCCGATGTCGCCGCCGACGACGAGTTCGACGCCGACGACGAGCCGCGAGACTGCGCCTCGCAACCGGTGAGCGCCAGGGCGCCGAGGCCGGAGAGCGCGCCGGCGACAACGCCTCGTCGCGTGGGACGAACTGCCGGCGTTCCGTCGTCGCTCGTCACCGGGCAGGGGCCGGCGAAGAAGTTCTCCATGGGTTCCTCCGGACCGGGCGCGGGGCGTGAAGCCTCGCGCCCGGCCGTGTCGGGACGAGTGGGATCAGTGCGACGACGAGTGCGTCATGCCGGGCATTTCTGACGTGCCCGATGCACCGGACGACGGCGACGCGTCACCCGACCCGGCGTCGGAGTACTTCTCCTTGGCGCCGTCGTAGGCCCGCACGGGGAACGTCAGCTTCGTGCTCGAACCGTCCTTGAAGGTGACGGTGAGCTGCTGCTCGTCGCCGGCCGCGAGCGCCTTGCTCAGCTTCATGAACATGAGGTGGTTGCCACCAGGGGCGAGCTTCAAGGTGCCACCGGGCGCCAGCGTGAAGTTCGACGTCTGCTTCATCTCCATGCCGTTCGCGGTCTTCGTCGTGACGTGGAGTTGGACGGGCCCGGCGTCGCCGCTCGCGCCGGTGATGACGACGGGCTCGTTACCCGTGTTCTTCCAGGTGCCGAAAGCGGCGCTCATGCCGCTTTCGGCTGCCTTGGCCCAACCGTCTGAGGCTTTGAGGGAGGTCGCCATCGTCACCTTCGACGAAGTGGACGACGTGCTCTGGGGGCTCTTCGACGACGCATTGTCGTCCTTCGAACAGGCGGCGGCGCCGCGATCACTCGGGGTGCGCAGGTAGCGCGTCCCGGTGAGGGCGCGTGGGGTGGGAATCAGTGCGAGAGAACGAAAACCGCAGGCGGCGCGCGGGAGGCGCGAGGGCTGCGCACAAACGTCGGACGAGGCACTCGGACGGCGTCGAAAGTCGTGTGGCGGACGACGAACTGGCCCCAGGCGGGGACGACGAGGTGCGGCAGGACGCGGCGCAGTGTCCACGCGAGTGCGCGTTCGCCGTACGCGAGGCACAGCGAGAAGAGCACGGTGGCGACGATGTGAGCGGCCGCCATCTGCGTCCAGCCCTCGTCGGCCTCGACAAGTTGCGGTTGCACATGGTGCCCGGCCGGCATCGACATCGTCATGACGGCGTGCAGCAGAACCTGCGCGAGGCCCATGACGACGACGATCTGGGCGAAGCTCCAGCGGCGCCTGCTCAGCGTGAACATGATCGGCGTGCCGACGGCGGTGAGAAGGACGAGCAGCCCGACGGGCGCTTCGTGGGCGCCCCCGACGACGTGGGCGATGCCGGCGCTACAGGCCGTGAGGGCGGCAACGAGCAGGCTGCGCAGAAGGCGCACCGTCGTCGTCGGCCCGAGGCTCATACGATCAGCCCATGGCACTGCCCTTTCGCGGTTGCGGGCGCGTGGCAGCCTTGGGCGGAGCCGAGCGCCCCGCCCGAGAGGAACCCCATGCGCCCCATCGTCGTCACCGAATTCATCAGCCTCGACGGCGTCGTCGACTCCCCCGGCGGCGGTGAGTACGAGCACGCGGGCTGGACGTTCAAGGACATCGAGTTCGTCCCGGAGGCCTACGCCGTCAAGGGTCGCGAACAGGAGGAGGCCTCCGCGCTGCTCCTGGGCCGCGTGACGTTCGAGGAGTTCGCCCCCGTCTGGCCGACGATGGACGACTTCGCCACGTACAACGCCATGCCGAAGTACGTCGTCTCGCGGACGTTGGACGAGGCGGCCGTCACCGACATCGACTGGGCCGACTGCCACGTGCTGCGTTCGCTTGACGAGGTCGCAAAGCTCAAGGAGGCCGACGGCGGCCCGATCCTCGTCCACGGTTCGGCGGCCCTCGTTCAGAGCCTGTTGGCTGCCGGGCTCGTCGACGGGTTCACGCTGCTCGAGTTCCCCGTCGTCCTCGGTTCGGGTAAGCGGCTGTGGGCCCGAGGGATCGGTCGAACGGATCTACGCCTTCGCAACACCGAGACGTACTCCAACGGCATCCGGCTCGCGGAGTTCGACGTCGTGCAGTGAGGGCGCGCGCAGCTTAGGCCGACGAATTTCCGTTGTCTGACGTAGGCTCGACAAATTAAGAGACGGTCGTCCGACTCGCGATTTCTCCGCCGAGTGGAACTCGCATAACTCGAACTTTGGGACGTGAAAGTAGGAAACCAGACGGTTTCTTATTATTCTCAGTTCATGAAGACCCAGCTGGTCCAGCGACGCGCATCGACCACCCCGGTCGTGCGCGTAGAGGAGACCCTGCGCAACGCAGGCGCCTCGGTGCTGGCCGCCACCGGAATCCTGGCCTCCCCGTGGATCCTCTTCGCCATCGCGTACCAGACGTACATCTACTTCACCACGGGCACGTGGTACTTCCTGGGCGCGCCCACCCCCATCGGCATGTTCAACCGCGTCGTCCTCATGGGGGTTCTTCTCGGAGCGACCCTTGGCGCCACAATGCTGTTCAGTGCCGCTCTGTTACGCAAGAAGCGCCCACGCAAATAAGCACCCTTATGGGTGTAGGTGACTATTACGTCAACCGCGTAACGTCATGCTGATATCCGTTTCTCGGAAAGGTTTCAGCCATGATCACCCTCGGGCTGAATCTCGCGGAGCGCCCCGGTGATTCGGGAAAGGTCAGGTTGTGCGCGATATTTCACGCACAACCTACACGTTGGCGATCAGTCAGGGATGACGCTCGCCCTCACCGGCGAGGATGCTCGCGTAGCCCTCGCGGAACGTCGGGTAGGTGAGGGTGAAGCCCGTTCCACGCAGGCGCGCGTTGCTCAGCCGCCGGGTGGCCGAGGGGCGCGCCGCGCCCTCGTGTCCCGTGAACGGCTCGGTGTCGACGCCGAGTTCGCGCGCGAGAAACGTCGCGACCTCGCGCGCCGGAGCAGGTGCGTCGTCGGTGAGCAGGTACAGCTCGTCGGCTTCGGCGCTCACCGTGAGCAGGTGGACGACGGCCGCCGCGGCGTCGTCGCGGTGGATGCGGTTCGTCATGCGGTCGGGGTCGGCGAGGTTGCCGGCACGCACCTGGTCGATGAACCACTCGCGTCCCGGTCCGTAGAGACCGCTGGGGCGCACGACGATGCCCCGCGTTCCCACCGGCAGGCCCGCGAGGAAGTTCTGCTCGGCCTCGGCGAGCACGCGGCCCGTGGGGGTGTCCGCCGCTTCGGACGAGGTTTCGTCGACCCACGCGTCGCCGTTCTGCGCATGCCCCATCGCGCCGGTCGACGAGACGAACAGGGCCCGCTCCGGCGCCCAGCCGCGTGCTGCGACGTCACGCAGAACGGCGTCGACACCGTCGAGGAAGGTGGCACGGTACCGCTCTTCACTTCGGCCGCCCGCGGTGAGGCAGATGACGAGGAGGCGTGGACCGTCACCAGCACCGTCGAAGGCGGGCAGATCAGGCAGTCTGTCCGAAACGTCGCCCGCCACACCGACGAGCGGAGCGGGCACGAGTGCTGCCCGTCGTCGGACGGCGACGACGCAGCGCCCGGCCGCAGCGAGACGAAGGCCGATCTCGGTGCCGAGGTCGCCGGCGCCGATGAGGAGCGTGTCAGCAGTCATGCCACCAGTCTCCCCGCCGGCGACCGGCGCGTCGAAGAACCCTCGATCAGGAGGCGACTCGGACGAGCTTCGTGTTGGCGAATTCGGTGAATCCCCATCGTCCGAGCTCGCGCCCGTACCCGGAGCGGCGCACGCCGCCGAAGGGCAGACCGGCCTTTGTCGTGCCGTGTTCGTTGACGTAGGTCATGCCGACCTCGAGGCGCCGAGCGATCTCTTCAGCCTTCTCGACATCCTTGGCCCAGACGGAGCCGGACAGGCCGAACGACGAGTCGTTGGCCACGCGCACGGCTTCGTCGACTGAGCTGTACGGGAAGATCATCGCGACCGGGCCGAAGATCTCCTCGGCGTACGCGTCCATCTCGCTCGTGACGCCGGTGATCACGGTCGGCGCCATCCATGCGCCGTCCTTGTCGAGCGCATCACCGCCGGCACGCAGCGTCGCGCCCTCGGAGACGGCCTTGCGCACCTGCTCGACGACGCCGTCACGCGCCTCGATCGACGACAGCGGACCCATCTCGGTGGCTTCGTCGAGCGGGTCGCCGACCTTGAGCTCCCCGACCGTCGTGACGACGACGTCGGTGAACTCGGCGAACATGGCCTGCGGCACGAAGATTCGCTTCGGCGAGTTGCACGCCTGCCCGGCGTTGCTCATCCGCGCCTTGGCGACCGCCTCGGCCGTCGCTGCGACATCCACGTCGTCGAGGACGATGAGCGGGTCCGACCCGCCGAGTTCGAGCACGCTCTTCTTGAGGTTCTTCGCCGCCGTTTCCGCGACGGCGATTCCGGCGCCCTCGCTCCCGGTGAGGGAGACGCCGCGCACCCGCGAGTCCTCGATGATGCTCGTCACCTGGTCGTTGCTGACGAAGAGGTTGATGTACGCGTCCTCGGGTACCCCGGCAGCGTGGAGGATCTCCTCGATGAGCACAGCGGACGAGCCGCAGATCGACGCGTGCTTGAGCAGAATCGTGTTGCCCAGCATGAGGTTCGGCGCCGCGAAGCGGGCCACCTGGTAGTGCGGGAAGTTCCAGGGCATGACGCCCATGAGCACACCGATCGGGTCGGTCACGACGACGGACGACGCCTCGTCACCGATGTCGAGCTTCTCCTCCTCAAGCAGGGCGGGGCCGTGCTCGCCGTACCAACGGAAGATCGAGCCGGCCAGCTCGACCTCGCCCTTGGCTTCTGTGAGGGGCTTGCCCATCTCCGTCGCGATGGTGCGCGCCAGTTCGTCAGCTCGCTCGTCGTAGGCATCGGCGACGCGCTTCATGGCGTCGGCGCGCGTCTGAGCCGATTCACGACGCCAAGTGTCGAAAGCTGCGTGGGCACGTTCGACGGCTGCGCGCACGTCGGCGTCGGAGGTGGAGTCGAACTCCTTCTCGACGACGCCGGTGGCGGGGTTCTCGATGCGGTAGGTCATGGATCTCCCTTCGTGCTTCGTGAAGTGATCTCACTTCTCACGAGGGGGAACAGTGGGTCGTCGAGAATCATTCAATTCAAATGAGATTCAACCCGCAGGGGTGTGTGGTTCCACGTGAAACATCCCTGGGGCACACGACGGGATCAGGTGCCTACTTCGTGCCGAGCCGCCGCCACAGGAGATCGCGGGTGGGCGACAGGGCAACCCGCATTCCCCACCCGGCCGCCGTGCGGGCGACCTGGGTGACGGGCAGTCGGCGCACCTGCCACGATGCGAGCGACCGATTGGTGTTCAGGGTGCGCGCCAGGCAGGCCGCATCGAGGACGGCGTCACTCGCACCGCGTCCCAGGTTCGGCAGAGCGGCGTGGGCGGCGTCGCCGATGACGACGTACCGCCCGGAGACGTAGCGATGCATCGGCGGCGTGACCCACAGGCGGGTCGCGAGTGTGTCATCGCCCGCGGCGTCGAGCACCTCCCGCAGATGCGGGGCAGCCGCGGCGAAGCGCTCGCGCGCCTCGGCGACCACGGTCGTCACGTCGAGCGGCTCCGGGCCGAGGTCGCTCACGTGTCCGGTGAACCAGTAGAGCGCATCCCCGACCGGCGCGAGCCCGAACAGCGTTCCGGCGCCCCAGTACTCACCGACCAGTGGCCGCAACCTGCCGGCCGCAGCGCCGGCGGGCACGATGCCACGCAACGTGACGTAGGGCGTCTCACGACGCTCGGCCGCGCCGGGCTGGACGAGGCCCCGCACCCGCGAGCGCACGCCGTCAGCGCCGACGACGAGGTCGGCGTCGAGGGTGCTCGGATCGGTGACCTCGGCCATCACGCGACGAACGCTTCCGGGCACAGCCGCAGCGAGCGCCTCCATGAGGGCCGGGCGCATCACCATGGCGAGATCCGGGCCGCGGACCGTCGCGACGCGGGCGCCGTCGAGGCGGTAGAGGCCGCCGTGGTCGGCCTTCGTCGGCGCGGGAAGTGCGATACCGAGGCGCGCGAGCGTGCGGCGAGCGCCGGGCCACAGGCCGAGCGCGGCACCCGTCGTCCGCTCGGGTTGGGCCTCGACGAGGGTGACGTCGAAGCGCGCCGGGTCGAGCGCCGCGGCCAACGTCAGGCCCGCGATTCCGCCGCCGACGACGGCAACACGGGTCAGTCCGGAGGGCGCGTCACTCATGCGCCACACGGTAGCGGGACGAGCGAGGGGCCCGCCCTCAACGCAGCTGAGCCGTCACCTGGCGCACCGACGGCGCGCCGGCACCCTGGTTGTAGGGCAGCTTCGACAACAGGTTGCCCATGGCGCAGGTGTTCGACAGGGCCGCGAAGACGAGACCCCCGCCGACCGCGCCCGAGAGCCATTTCGCCTTCGGCACGAGCGTGCTCGCCAGCACACCCGTGGCGACGAGGGAACCCGCCACGAGGCGCACCTGCCGCTCGAGATCCCAGCGTGCCTCGCCGTACTCGACGTCCTGGCCGGCGTCACGCCACGCCTCGAATCCACCCTCGAGCACCGACGTGCGGGTGACACCGACACCGGCGAGTGCTCGCTGAGCGCGCTCGGCGCGCGGCCCGGCGCGGCAAATGAGCACGGCGTCCCTATCGATACGACCACCGATGACGGCGGCGTTCGCGTCGAGCAGATCGACCGGCACGTTGATCGAGCCGGGGATGTGGGCGGTTCCGTACTCGGCAGGCGTTCGCACGTCGAGCAGGAGCAGGTCGTCCGAGTTCGCCGAGGCGAGGCCGGCGGCGTCGATACGGGGCGTGATGGTCATGGGGGTTCTCCTTCGAGAGGTTGATCAGAACAGGTGAGGAATGCCGCGCCACGCCGTGTAGAACGAGACGAGCAGAAGTAAGGACGCGAATCCGAGTTGCAGGGTACGTTTCGGGATCTTCGTCATGAGTCGGCCACCAACGAGCGCACCCGCGACGGCCATGGCGAGGAAGGGCGTCACGATCGACCAATCGATGACGCTCCCACCGGAGGAGTGGAAGAGAAACGAACTGGCGCTGTTGATCGTGACGACGAGCAGCGACGTACCGACGGCAAACGGCATGCCGTAGCCGAGAACCAGAGTCAGAGCCGGGACGATGGCGAATCCACCACCGACGCCGAAGAAGCCGGTGAGCAACCCTACCCCGGTCGCCGTCACGACGAGCTTCACGATTCCGCCGACGTCACGCCTGCCCTCGTCGTCGAAGTGAAGCACGTCGCGAGGCCGGTCCTCGACGTCTGCGGAACCCACGAGCGCCTTGCGGATCATGAGTGCCGCGACGACGACGAGCAAGCCGGCGAACATCGCGAGCAGGAGGTTGCCGTCCACCCCGGCCGCTGCGCGGGTGCCGAGGTAGGCGCCGCCGACGCCCAGCACACCGAACGTCAGGCCCTGGCCCCACTGCACGGCGCCGCGACGCTGGTGCGGCACGAGACCGACGAGGGAGCTAAGACCGACGATGACGAGCGACGCCGTCGTCGCCTCGTGCGGATCCTTGCCCACCGCGTACACGAGCACCGGGACGGTGAGGACGGCGCCACCTCCGCCGAGGCCACCGATGAGAAGCCCGACGACCACCCCAGCGACAAGAGCGATGAGCACGAGGATCAGCCTGCCACCAGGCTCAGGCCCGTCTCGGCTGCATTCGCGAAGCTGTCATCGACGGCGACCACGTGGTGGCCCGCAGCTGCGAGGAGGGAGGCCGCGATCGAGGCGCGGTAGCCACCTGCGCAGTGCACCCACAGTTCGCCGGAAGGAATCTCGTCGAGGCGCTCGAGCACGTCGTGAAGCGGCACGTTGACGGCGCCGTCGATGCGGGACGGGCCGAACTCGTCGGCGCGTCGCACGTCGAGGACGGTCACTTCGCGGTGGTGACGCACCTGAGCGAGGTCGGCGAACGTGGCGCGCTCGAACGACTGGAGCGCCTCGTCGGTCCACTCCTGCGGAGCGCCCGTGGCCTGCCCCCGGAGGCGCTCGATGCCGATGCGCACGAGTTCGCGCTGCGCTTCGGCGACCTGCTCGGGGCTGTCCCCGAGCAGTGTGAGCGAGGCGCCCCAGGGCATGATCCAGCCGAGGTACGTGGCGAACTGGCCGTCGACGCCGAAGTTGACCGTGCGGCCGACGTGCCCCTTGGCGTACGCCTCGCGATTGCGCAGGTCGACGACCCACTCCCCGGCTTCGAGGGAGGCACGGATCTCATCCTTGTCGACGGTGGCGGGCAGGGTGAGATCAGGGGCGTCCTGCGGAGCGTCGGCGTTCGCCGGCCCCATGTGCGCGTAGTACGCGGGCCACTCGGACAGGCCGGCGAGGATCTCCTCGACCCACTCGTCCTCGCTCTTCGTCAGGGCCGGGTTGGTGCGCTTCTCGGTGCCGATGGTCGAGGAATCAGCGTCGGACTGCGTCGCGGAACAGAAGCTGCCGAAACCGTGTGTCGGAAGCACCTGCGCCTCGTCGGGCAGTTCGGAGGCGAGGCGCTGGACGGAGTCGTACTGGTGGTGGACGAGTGCGTCGGTGTTCTCCTCGCCGAGCAGGTCGGGGCGCCCGGTCGAGCCGAACGTCAGCGATCCGCCGGAGAAGACGCCGACCGTGCCCTCGTCGCCGGCGAGGGCGTACGACAGGTGGGTGAAGGTGTGGCCTGGTGTCGCGAGGACGGTGACGCTCATGCTGCCGACGGTGACGACATCACCGTCACGCACACCGACGCGCTCGAACGAGACCTCGTCGTCCGCGTTGACGTGGTACGTAGCGCCGGTCTCGTTCGCGAGCGCCCGGCCCCCGGTGACGTAGTCGTTGTGGACGTGCGTCTCGAAGACATGCGTGATGCGCACCCCTTCGCGCTCCGCCACCGCGAGGACGCGGTCGACGTCGCGTTGCGGGTCGACGACGAGGGCGACCTCGCCGTCGTGGGCCAAGTAGGAGCGGTCGCCGAGTGACGGCGTGTCGATCGGGACGATGGCAACCATCGTGCCCTCCTTCCGCGCGACCACCGGGCCGCGTCTCGCTTCGATTTATACCCCCTGGGGTATCTGGCTCCAGTAGATCACAGATACCCCCACCCGTATCAAGCGGGGTGCCTTCGCCCGCATTTCCGCGGATTCCGCTACGGATGATCCGGGGAGCGCCCGACGTTGACGGGAGCGACATTCGATACCCCACCCCGTATGCTGGGACTCTGCGTCGCCGGGGCGGCACCGTCTCCCTCGGGCACCACCGAGGCCCCGCGACCACCGAACCGAAAGGCTTGCCATGCAGCTCTCACCCGATGACATGACGCCCGTGCTCAACCGCCTCAAGCGGGCTCAGGGTCAGCTCGGCGGTGTCATCCGACTCATCGAGAGTGGCGCCGAGTGCCAGGACGTCGTCACGCAACTCGCCGCGACGAGTCGCGCCCTCGACAGGGCCGGCTTCGCCATCCTCTCCTCGGGGCTGCAGCAGTGCCTCGCCGAGGAGGGTTCCGTCAGCGAGGAGAACGCCAAGACGCTCGAGAAACTCTTCCTCACGCTCTCCTGATCCAGACGCCTGCGACTGTTCGCGGCGGCGCACAGGGCGCTACGGTCGAAGGGCAATCCGATGAGAGGTGGGGACTCATGGCCGACAAGAGCGGCTCCTACAAGCGCGACACCAACTACATCCAGACCCGCATCACCCGCGACGGCGAGGACGGCTACCCGGTGGAGGCGCACCGCTACCGCCTCGCCGCGGCACGTGCGTGCCCGTGGGCGAACCGTGCGCTCATCGCGCGCCGCCTCTACGGCCTCGACGACGTCATCTCCGTCGCCATGGCCGGCCCGACCCACGACGAACGCAGCTGGACCTTCGATCTCGACCCGGGCGGCGTCGACCCCGTGCTCGGCATCCACTTCCTGCGCGACGCCTACAACAAGCGCTTCCCGAACTACGAGCGCGGCATCACGGTGCCCGCCATCGTCGACGAGCGCACCGGCGAGGTCGTGACGAACGACTTCAACCAGATGACGCTCGACTTCGGCACTGAGTGGAAGGAATTCCACCGCGCGGGCGCACCCGATCTTTACCCCGAGGCACAGCGCGAGGAGATGGACGAGCTCATGGAGTTCGTCTTCCACACCGTCAACAACGGCGTCTACAAGTGCGGCTTCGCGACATCGCAGGAGGCGTACGACAAGGCCTACGACGAACTCTGGTCAGCGCTCGACCAACTCGAGAAGCGGCTCGAGACGCGTCGCTACCTCATGGGCCCGAGCATCAGCGAGGCCGACGTTCGCCTCTACCCGACGCTCGTGCGCTTCGACGCCGTCTACCACGGCCACTTCAAGTGCAACCGGCAGAAGCTCGACGAGCTGCCGAACCTGTGGGGTTACGCCCGAGAGCTGTTCCAGACGCCGGGGTTCGGAGACACGAACGACTTCGTGCAGATCAAGGAGCACTACCACATCGTCCACACCGACGTGAACCCGACGGGTATCGTCCCGAAGGGTCCGGCGTTGGACGGCTGGCTCACCCCGCACGGACGCGACCACCTCGAGGCCAACACGTGGGGCGACGGCGGCACGCCTCCCCCGCCGCCGCTCAAGGCCGAGGTCGTCGACCCAGCGAACACGCCCCTGCACGTCGAAGGCCGCTGAAGCGCGGCGAACGCTGGGTTCTGTAGACGTTCGGCGTCGCATGTGACGCCGAACGTCTACAGAATCGGTCCACCCACCCGGCAAACCTGTCCCCAACCCGCCGTGGCACGTCCGTGCCAAACGAAATTTCTGGCACTTTCGCGCCGATAGTCTGCCGATGCGTCATCCGGCGCATCGACGACCCGCGCGAGCCGCCTCCCCCGGCTCAGCTCGGCAGGAGGGAAGCACGCCAGTGAGTACCGCGAGCGCCGCTACGCAGAACGAGGGCACCGCCACCCGACGCACCCCCGACGTGGACGACCTCCACGACGTGCCCACGACCCTCGAGGGCGGGCCGGCCCCGCGCAACCTCGGCCTGCTCGACCAGCTCGGCATGTGGGGCAACCTCGGCATGAGCCTGCTCGCGTTCGCGGGCGCCATCGTCGTCCTGCAGCCCCTGGGCGAGCCCGGCATGGGGATGGGGCAGGCCGTGCTCGCGCTCGTCGTCGGCACCCTCGTCGGCACGGCCGGCGTCTCCGCGATGGCCCTCGCGTCGTCGCAGCAGGGTCAGCCCGCCATGGTCATGCTGCGCGGCCTGTTCGGCGGCCGCCTGTCGTACGTGCCGACGGTGTTCAACATGATCCAGCTCCTCGGCTGGGGCACGTTCGAGATCGTCACGACGACGATGGCCGCCCGCACCCTGTGGCCCGAGCTGCCGCGCTGGCCGATCGTCGTCGTCATCGGCGCCGTGACGACGCTGCTCGCGCTCTACCCGCTGCGTTGGGTCAAGGTGCTGCGCAAGTACGTGACGGTAGCGGTCATCGTCACGCTCATCTATCTCGCCTCGCAGCTGCTCACCCGCGACGTGCCGGCCCACGCCGGGCACGGTTGGGGCGGCTGGATGGTGGCCGTCGACGCGATCATCGCGCTGTCCGTCTCGTGGGTCCCGGTCGCCGGCGACTACGCGCGCCACTCCACGTCCCACCGCGCCGCGGTGCTCGGCAGCTACCTCGGCTACTGCGTCACCCAGATCGCGGTCTACTCGATCGGCATCATCACCCTGCTGCTGGCCGGCGGCAACGGCGACGCCGTGTTCTCGATCTTCCTCGGCGTCGCGGGCGGCTCGCTGTGCTTCCTCGTGCTGACGCTGCGCGAGATCGACCAGTGCTTCGTCGACGTCTACTCGACGACGGTGTCCCTGCAGAACATCGCGCCGCGCCTCGACCGTCGCCTCATCTCGATCGCGCTCGGCGTCACCTCGACGGTGCTCGCCCTCGCCGTCGACATCTACGGCTTCGCGCACTTCCTCGCCCTCATCGGCTCGGTGTTCGTGCCGCTGCTCGGCGTCTTCCTCGTCGACTACTACCTGTTCGGCGGGCGTCACCGCTGGAACACCACCGTCGACGCACCCTCGCGTCCGCTCATGCTCGTCGCCTGGGCAGCCGGGTTCGTCGCCTACGAGCTCGTCGCGCCCGGCACGCTCGGCGCGTGGTCGGACATGTGGCGTTCCATCGGCGAGGCCATCGGCCTCAGCGCACCGACGTGGCTGAGCGCCTCCCTCGTCGCGTTCGGCGTGGCGGCACTCGCCACGATCGTCGTCGAGATCAGCGGCGGCGGCGCGGCGGGTGCGCGCTCGCGATCGACACGCGGTTGAACGCGTTGATGAGCACGATGGCCCACTCGAGGGCCGCGAGCGCCTCCGTCGACATGATGTCCGACGCGTCAGCGATGGCCGCGCGCAGATCGAGTTCGCGCGGGTTGGTGAGGGCCTCGGCCAGCTCCAACGCCGCGCGCTCGACGTCGGTGTAGAGGTCGGCGTCACGCCACGCGGGCAGCAGGTCGATCTTGAGCGGGTCGACGCCGGCGTCGCGGGCGGCGGGCACGTGGACGCTCAGGCACGTCACGCAGCCGTTGATCTGCGAGACGCGCGTGTTGACGAGCTCGATGAGCCCGACGTCGAGGCCGGCCTCCTTCGACGCGGCGCGCGAGCTCTTCGCGGCCTCGATCATCGCCGCGTGCGTGAGGGGCTGAACCTTGTCGATGTAGGGGCGCTCCGGGTCGCCACCGCTCATGTCGGACTCCTTCTCACCGCACCGCACCGTGGGCGGCCCGGCCGAATCGTTCGGGGGACGGGCCCAACCTAACGGCCGTCGGCCCCCGAGACGCTGACCGACGTTGCCGGGGCGCCGACGGCGTCATACGTTTCAGATGCACGCTCGTGTCCGCGACGCGCCCCGAGCGGGGTGCGGGAAGGGGTAGGCGCCGCGAGTCGTTGCACCGAACGTGCCCGCCGCGCCGTCCGCCAGGACGACGTACCGCGAGGAGAAACGAAGGTTCACATGAACGACGTCCCCGTCCAGGTACTCGAGGCCCGTCAGGTTCCCCTCGGCGGCATGCGATCGCTCGAGGTGCGCCGCACCCTTCCGCACAAGGATCGCTCCTTCGTCGGCGCGTGGTGCTTCGTCGACCACTACGGCCCCGAGCCCGTGCGCGACCTCGAACGCGACGGCATGGACGTGCCGCCGCACCCGCACACCGGCCTGCAGACGGTCTCGTGGCTGTTCGACGGCGAGATCGAGCACCGCGACACCGGCGGCGTGCACGGCATGGTGCGCCCCGGCGAGATGAACCTCATGACGAGCGGTCACGGCATCGCCCACTCGGAGGTCTCGACGCCGGAGACCGACACACTGCACGGCGTCCAGCTGTGGGTTGCGCTGCCGGACGCCGACCGCGAGACGGCACGCGCGTTCGAGCACCACGCCCCAGACGACGTCGACCTCACCGGTGACGACGGTGGCTTCGCCGGCGTCGCGCTCGTCTTCCTCGGTGAGCTGCCCGGCGTCGATCGCTCGCCCATGACGACGTACACGCCGTTGCTCGGCGCAGAGCTGCGCCTCGAGGCGGGCACCGAACTCACCCTCGACGTCGACTCGTCGTTCGAGCACGCCGTCCTCGTCGACTCCGGCGACGTGACGTTCGAGGGGACGCAGCTCAAGCGCGGCGACCTCGCGTGCCTCGACCCGGGCCGCTCGCAGCTGCACTTCTCGATCGGCCAGTTCCCCGCCCGTCTCGTTCTGCTCGGCGGCGAGCCGTTCGAGGAGGAGATCGTCATGTGGTGGAACTTCGTCGGCCGCAGCCACGAGGAGATTGTCGAAGCCCGTGAACAGTACGAGGCCGGGGACCCGCGCTTCGGCCACGTCGAGGGCTACACCGGCAAGACCGACCGCATTCCGGCACCGCCCATCCCGCCTGTCCACCTGCGCCCGCGCAACCGTCGCGGCCGTATCGGCGGCTGACCCCGCCTCCGATCCGACCGTCCCGACGCACCCAGATCCCCCGAGGAGATCGCCATGTCCGACCTGACCATGAAGCACAACACCGAAGCCAACCGCTACGAGGCGTGGGACGGTGACGCGCTGGCCGGTTTCGCCGAGTACCAGCTCACCGACGAGCTCGCCGTGTTCACCCACACCGAGGTCGACCCGGCTTACGAGGGCAAGGGCGTCGGCTCGCAGATCGCCCGTTTCGCGCTCGACGACGTGCGTGACGAGGGCACCCGCAAGGTGCTGCCGCTGTGCCCGTTCATCAAGGGCTGGATCGGTCGTCACCGCGAGTACGTCGAGCTCGTCTACGGCGCCCCCGCCACCACCGCGAAGGACTGACCCGGATGACTGACACTGACGAACTCAACGCCGACGTCGTCGTCATCGGCGGCGGGCCGGTGGGTGAGAATGTCGCCCAGTACGCCGTCGAGGGTGGCCTGAGCGCCGCGCTCGTCGAGGGCGAACTGCTCGGCGGCGAGTGCTCGTACTACGCGTGCATGCCGAGCAAGGCGCTCCTGCGCCCCATCGACGTGGCCCACACGACGGCGCACCTGCCCGGCGTCGAAGACGCTGCCGTCCAGCCGAAGGAGCTCCTCGCCCGCCGCGACACGTGGGTGTCGCACTACGACGACTCCGGCCAGGTGAAGTGGGCCGACGGCGCCGACATCACGCTCGTGCGCGGCCACGGCCGCATCGTCGGGGAGAAGCGCGTCGAGGTCAGCGGCCCCGACGGCACGCGCACCGTCACGGCCGATCGCGCTGTCGTGCTCGCGACCGGCTCGGTGCCGGTCGTTCCGCCCGTCTTCGACGGCGTGAGCCCCTGGGGTTCGCGTGACGCGACGGGCGTCGTCGAGGTGCCCGAGCGGCTCCTGGTCGTCGGTGGCGGCGTCATCGCCGTCGAAGCGGCCACGTGGATGGCGGCCCTCGGTTCGCAGGTGCGCATGCTCGTGCGCGGCCCGGCACTGCTCGAGAAGAACGAACCGTTCGCGGGCGACATCGTGCGCTCCGCCCTCGAGAAGGCGGGCATCGCCGTCGTCCTCGGCGCCGACGTCACCTCCGCCGTTCGTGAGCACGCGGACGACACGGGCCTGGGGCGCATCCACGGCGGCGAGGTGACGGTGACGACGTCCGCGTCGGGCACGTTCACCGGTGACGAGGTTCTCGTCGCGACCGGACGCCGCCCCAACCTCGCCGACGTCGGCCTCGACGCGCTCGGTCTGTCCGCCGACGACGTGCGAAGCGGCACCTTGCCCGAGTGGCTGCACGCCGTCGGCGACGCCGGCCCCGGCGCCCCGCTCACCCACATGGGCAAGTACGAGGCGCGCGTGCTCGGCTCGAAGCTCGCGGGTGCCGACGAGGCTCCCGCTCCCGCGAACGTGCCGGTGCCGCAGGTGGTCTTCACCGACCCACAGGTCGCCTCCGTCGGCCAGAGCGAGGCCGAGGCGCGCTCCGCGCTGGGCGACGACGCCGTCGTCACCTCCGAGGTGGGCTTCGGCACCGCCGCCGGAACGTCGCTGCTGCGTGACGATGCCGACGGGCGCGCGAAGATCGTCGTCGACCGCCGTCGCGGCGTCGTCATGGGCGCCACGTTCGTCGGCCCGGACGCGGCTGAACTGCTCCACGCCGCGACGATCGCCATCGTCGGCGAGGTGCCTGTCAGCGTGCTGCGTCACGCCGTGCCGAGCTACCCGACGGCGTCGGAGCTATGGTTGCGCATGCTCGAACAGCTCCCGCGCGACCTGCGCTGACGCGGGTTCGATCCGGCCGCCCACAACGAACGGCGGGCCACCCCTCGTGAGGGTGGCCCGCCGTTCGCGTGCCGCAGCGTCAGTCGGCCTCGGGAGGAGGCGACGTCGGGACGCCGCGTCCGCCGCCGCGCGGTGACGTCGTCCGCGAGATGCGGTAGTCGATGCGCGGCTCGACGTGGCGGCCGAAGTGCTGGTCGAAGCTCTCCTGGAACTCCTGTTGCAGCGCTCGGATGCGCTCGGCCGTCTCGTCACGACGGCGCAGCGCCAGGTCCGCACGCAGCGCTCGCAGCGTGGCGAAGCACATGAGGATGAGCACCGCGCTGAACGGCAGCGCCGTGGCGATCGCCGCGGACTGCAGCCCGCTCAGACCGCCCGCGAGGAGCAGACCGATGGCGAGCGCACCCTCGAGCACAGCCCACAGCACACGCGACCAGGTCGGCGGGTTGGGGTGACCGCCGGAGGCCAGCATGTCGACGACGAGCGAACCCGAGTCGGAGGAGGTGATGAAGAAGACCGCCACCAGTGCGATGGCGAGGATCGACAGCACCGAACCGAGCGGCAGGTCCTCGAGCACGGTGAACAGCACCGTCGAGGCGTCCACGCCCTCCTTCGGGTCGACGAGACCGCCCTTGCCGAAGAGCTCACGGTCGAGGCCCGTGCCACCGAGCACGGAGAACCACAGGAACCCGACGATCGTCGGCACGAACAGCGTGCCCGCGATGAACTCGCGGATCGTGCGACCGCGCGAGATGCGGGCGATGAAGACACCGACGAAGGGTGCCCACGAGATCCACCAGCCCCAGTAGAAGATCGTCCAGCTCGCGTTCCAGGTGGCGCCCTTCTCACCCGTGTAAGCACCGACGTCGAACGTCATGTTCAGCACGTTGGCGAGGTAGACGCCGAGCGACTCGACGAAGTTCTGGAAGAGGAACAGCGTCGGGCCGAGCAGCAGGATGGAGATGAGCAGCAGGCCCGCGAAGCTCAGGTTGATGTTCGACAGGTACTTGATGCCCTTGCCGAGACCCGAGACGCACGAGAGCGTCGACAGGAACGTGATGACGACGATGAGCGTCACGAGCACGGCGTTGTCGGTGTTGTCGACGATGCCGATCGACTTCATGCCCGACGCGATCTGCTGCACGCCGAGACCGAGCGACGTGGCGACACCGAAGACGGTGCCGAAGATGGCGAGGACGTCGACGAGGTCGCCGAGCCAGCCCTTGACCCGATCGCCGAAGAGGGGCTCGAGGGCCCAGCGGATCGAGATCGGACGACCACGGCGGTGGATGGCGTACGCGAGCGCGAGACCGATGACGGCGTAGACCGCCCACGGGTGCAGACCCCAGTGGAGGAAGGTCTGCGCCATGGCGAGTTGCGCCTTCTCCGTCTCGCTGCCCTCCCAGCCCGGCTTCGGGTCGCTCGTCGCGTAGGTGAGCGGTTCGCCGACGCCGTAGAAGACGAGGCCGATGCCCATGCCGGCGGCGAAGAGCATCGCAAACCACGACAGGAGCCCGAACTCAGGGTCTTCCCCGTCGCGGCCGAGACGGATGGTGCCGTACTTGCTGAAGCCCACGAACGCCGTGAAGGCGATGAAGAAGCCGATCGCAAGCATGTAGTACCAACCGAAGTTGGTGACGATCCACGACTGCATGTCGACGAGGACGTCACTCGTCGATTCCGGGGCGGCGATGCCGACCACGGCGACCGCGAGGATGACGATGAGCGCCGGCCAGAAGACCCGCGGGGAAACCATTCCCTTGCCGAGGCGAACTCCCTGGAGCTTCAGCTTCTCGGTGATGGTCTCGTCGTCGTCCTCCTCCGCGATCTGCAGGTGCGGGGCGATCGGCTTGGCCGAGTCGCGCACCTCGACGTCGAGTTCAGGGAAGGAACTCTGCAGGGTGGACGAGTAAGTGGACGCGTGTTCGTCGAACGCGGACGCGCCCTGTGATGCTTCGCTCTCTGGCGGAGCGTCGGATGAGTTCGCCATGTGACCTCCTTGTCGTCAACAGGTCACGGCAGCCCCCACAGCGGGCCCGTAGGCAAGGCGAAGAAAGCGCTGCCGCAACGGATTCGCCTTTCCACCTTGTCACCGATGTGCGGTTCACCCAAGACGGAAGGGGTGGGGTTCCTCACCCCTCGAGGCTCTGAGGTGCTTCAGAGAGCGCTCGAAAACCGCTCAACGACGCGACTTCATGGCCGGGTGCTTGGTCACGGCGTCGTCCTCGACGAGTTCGGCGTAACGGGGCGAGTCGACGGCCACGAGCGCGACGCGGCTGTCGGCGTCGAAGTGGAAACCCCACCCGTACGTCTTCGCAAGCGGTGACGTGCGCAGGCACGGTTGACCGTTGGAGAAGAAGGCCTCGCGTGCGGCGTGACGCTCGCCGTCCGGGACACCGCTGCGATCGGCGCTCACGGTGAACAGAACGTCGTCGCTCGTCAGTTCGTAGTCATGCCCATGGAGCAGCGCGAACTGACGCTCGGCCACGCTGCCCTTGCCGGTGGGCGGCGGCGAGCCCGCCACGGCGCGGGTGTCTGGTGCGACCGTGATGAGAGTGTCGGCGTAGTTGGTGGTGTGCCCGCCCTCTGGTGTCTTCATGAATCGAGCATGACACCCGCCACCCACAACGTGACTCCACGCGCCTCGGGTGCGGAGCCTCCTTGGGCAGAGTTCGGTGCGGTTGGGTAGTCGCACACCCTGCCCAACCGCACCGAGATCGACCCAGCGCCCTGAGGCGCTCGGGCGCGGCGACGCGTCAGCCCAGGCGCTTCTTGAGCTCCTCGGCGAGGGGCTTGCTGGAGGCCGGGTTCTGGCCGGTGAGCAGGTCGCCGTCGACAACGACGTTGGGCTGCCACGCTTCACCGACGGAGAGTTCGGCGCCGTCCTCACGGAGGCGGTCTTCGAGCAGCCACTTGGCGTTGTCGGCGTTGCCTCCTGCGCGCTCCTCCTCGTTGGAGAAGGCGGTGAGCTTGCGGCCCTTGACGACCGGGTCGCCGTTCTCGTCCCGCGCGGGCAGCAGCGCCGCCGGGCCGTGGCAGACGATGGCGACGGGCTTGCCCGCTACGAGGGTATCGGCGATGAGCTTGCCGGACGTGGCGTCGACCGCGAGGTCCTCCATCGGGCCGTGACCGCCGGGGTAGAAGACGGCGTCGTAGTCGTCGAGTGCGACGTCGGACAGGTTGAGCGGCTGCTTGAGCGCGTCGATGGCGTCGAGCTCGGGCCGCACGTCGTTGCCGTCGTTCATCTCGGGGGCGAGGCTCGCCTCGTCCGCGACGGGTGCGACGCCGCCGGGCGTCGCGAACTCGACGGTGTCACCGGCCTCGGTGAAGAGGCGGTACGGGGCGAGCAGCTCCTCGGCCCAGAATCCGGTGGGGTGCTGCGTGCCGTCCGCGAGCGTCCAGTTCGTGGCTGCGCTGACGACGAAGAGAATCTTCGACATGTCGAACTCCTCGTTCGGGGTCGTGGTTCGCAGGAGACAACAGGGAACGAGCCGCACGTGTTCCGCCGAACGCGCGGGCAGCTGATGCACTTCGGTGCACGTGACGCACTCTGAACCCGCTCACAACGCATCAGGCGCGCCGACCTGCGTCAGCCGCGACGACCGGCCAACTCGACCCGACCGCCACCGTGGTTTGCTGGGCACCATGCACGACGACTTCTGGCGCTCCGACGCCCCTGCTCTCGTGCAGACCACCTCGTGGGCGGGCGGTGAGCCGCACCTCGTCGTCCTGACCGACCACGGCGAACGGCTCCGCGCGCCGATCATGAACCGCCGCATGGCGTTCCGCGTCCAGCCCGACGTCCGCTTCTGCACCGGCCGGTTCGACGCAGCCCGCCCCGGCGACGCCCGCCACGTGCCCTGCGACGGGCGGCGCACCGTCACCGTCGGAGTGCAGTGCGAGCAATGTGCCCAGCGCGACGACTCGCGCTTCATGCATCACGTGCACCGCGGGGGCTACGTGCCCGAGTCGCTGACGGGCTATCTCGCGCGGCCGCATTGGCTCTACATCGCGACATTCGCGGACGGCGCGAGCAAGGTCGGCACCGCGTCGGCGTCGCGCGGGAGGGCACGCCTCGACGAGCAGGGCGCCGTGCGTGCCACCTACATTGCCCGAGCAGCCGACGGCACCGCCGTCCGCGTGCACGAGGACGCGGTGACGGCCGAGACCGGCATCCCGCAGACGAAACACAGGAGCAGCAAGGCCGGCTCCCTCACGAAACCGCTCTCCCGCGAGCGCCTCGACGTCGCCCACGCCGACGCGGTCGAACACGCCCGCGCGTTCCTCCAAGCCAGTGGCCTCGAGCTCGCGCTCGACCCGTGGGAGCCACCAGCGCAGCACGCGGGGTTCTTCACCGGTGACAGTGTGTTCGGCACGTACCCGCACCCCCTCAGCCGCGGCGAACACTGCCTCACCCCGACCGCCGTTGTCGGCGGGGTCGCCCTCGCCACCGTGAATGACGACGACGCCCCCCTCGTCGTTGACCTCGACGCGCTGCGCGGGCGACGCATCGCCCCGGCGGACGTGCGCTCCCCGGAGACGATGAGCCAGCAGAGCCTGTTCTGAGGCCACTGTTCACCACGACGACCCCCTGACCCGAAAGGAGCCACCGTGCACCCCGACTACGACCTCACGCTCTCGCCTCCGTCACTCGCGGATTACCTGCGGCTGCG
The DNA here is from genome assembly GCF_004151355.1 of Dermacoccus sp. 147Ba. NCBI lineage: Bacteria > Bacillati > Actinomycetota > Actinomycetes > Micrococcales > Dermacoccaceae > Dermacoccus > Dermacoccus sp. 147Ba. The sequence continues at coordinate 59,857 of NZ_SEHL01000008.1, read as the reverse complement.
CGCCGATTCGGGCCTGTCACCCGTCACCGAGGCCCAGGGCGAACCGGCACTCGTGAACTCGTGGGCGTGGGTGCACGTGCGTCATCGCGCGAGCGGCGAGGTCGTCGCGATGGGCCGCGTCATCGGCGACGGCGGCTGGTACTTCCACATCGCCGACATGGCGACGCTGCCCGAGCACCAGAAGAAGGGCCTCGGGCAGGCGGTACTGGAAGCGCTCCTGGCGAAGATCCGTGAGGAAGCGCCGCCACGCCCCTACGTCACGCTCATGGCCGACGAGCCGGGGCGCCCGCTCTACGCGAAACTCGGCTTCGTCGAGACGGCCCCGCACTCGCTCGGCATGATGCTGCCGCGCTGATCACTCGCGCACCCGGGCGAGAATCGCGTCGGCCAACGGCTCGGGCTGAAGGTCGCTGATCCAGTGACCCTCGTCGAGTTCGACGAAGGTGTACGGCGCCTCGACGAAGTCGGCCGTGCCCTCGGCGGCGCGGCGTCCGAAGGCCACGTCGGTGTTGCCCCAGACGTACGTCGTCGGCACGGTGACGGGGCCAAGCGCGAGGCCCGTCTCGGGGCGGTAGGCGCGGTAGTAGTTGAGGACGGCGGTGAGGGCGCCGGGCTGGCCGAGCAGACGCAGATGCTCGTCGAGGCGCGCGCCGCCGAGGTTGCCGATCATCCGGCGCAGGTACGCCCAGTCGTCGGCCGCGAGCTTCTCCTCGGCCACCCCCTCCTGACGTAGGAGGTTGATGTACTGCAGCTTCTCGTGCTGCTCGGGGTCTGCCATCGTGGCGCGCACGACGGCCTGCGGGTGCGGGGTGCTGACGGCGGTGTACGTCGTGAGGAACTCGGGGTGCTCGCCGGCAACGAACCACCCGATGATGCCGCCCCAGTCGTGGCCGACCAGGTGCACGCGCTCCGTGCCGAGCGCCTCGATCATGCCGACGACGTCTCCGCTGAGCTGCTCCACGCCGTACGCCTCGACGCCCGCGGGGCGCGCACCGGGCGCGTAGCCGCGCAGGTTCGGGGCGACGACGTCGTAGCCCGCCTCGGCGAGAATCGGGCCCACGTCGCGCCACTGGGCGTTCGACTCGGGCCAGCCGTGCAGCAGAAGGATCGTCTCGCCGTCGCTCGGGCCGCAGCGCAGCGCGTCGAAGGTGAACTCGCCCACGACGAGTTCGTCGTCTCTCCACATCTCAGCCATGCCCCCACTGTGCCCTGCCGCGCCGACACTCGGGGCGATTGGGGCGACGCATGTGCTCAGTCGACGGTGTCGGTCGGCGTGTAGCGACTGCCCAGCATCCGGGTGACGAGGAAGGTGAGCATGCCCACCACGAACAGGAGGAGCACCCCGCCGATGAGCCAGCCGGGCATGGCGCCACCGGGTTGATGTGCGGCCCAGCCCGTCGTCGCGGTGATGAGGGCGAAGAGCGCGAAGATGAGCGCCGACAGAAGCACCATGTCCTCCCGCATCAGCCGCTCGAGCGTGCGCAACCGTTGCGGTGTGCGCAGCCACTCCTCCTTCTGCGGCGCGTTGATGCTCTGGGGCCAGCGCATCACCAGCCCGCTGACGAGCACCAGCAGAGCCGAGATGGCAATGGGCGTGAGAACGAACAGGGCGATGGCGCCCGTGCGGCTCGACCACCCGTCGGGCGTCTCACCCGACCAGTGCGTCGGAACCCGCTCCGGCAGCTTCGTCGCGACCACCGCCACCGTCACGGCCCACACCGCGACGACGAGCCCGAGACATCCCAGCACGCCCCGTTCGAGCTGTTCCCGCGGGAGGTCTCGTGCTTCCTGCGCGACGCGACGAACCTCCTCCGGCGACGGGCCGACGTCGAACGCTGACTTCTTGCTCATGTCTCGACGCTAGCGCCGAGACTCAGGGTGCGCCTCCGCCCAGAGGCGGAAATCCGCGCGGCAATCCGCGGCTCAGGGCCGTCGAGCGGCGGCGGATCAGGGCGCTTCGAGCAACCCCTTGAGCCGCTCGAGGTCTGCCTCGACCATCGCGGTGTCGCGGTCGAATTCCTCGTCGTTCATCGCGAGGCGCCGCAGCGTGAACACGACCTCCGCGCCGTCCGGGTGAGCGAGGACGCGCAGCGGATTGTGGACGACGGCGCCGTCCGGCAGTGTGACGTCGTGGTCGAGCACCCCGAACGGATTGTCGGGGGCGAACGCGAACGTCACTGTGCCCATGGGAGATTCGGCGACGAGTTCGCCGTCGCGATCACCCGGGTGCACCTCGGCGGTCGCGAGGCCCGCCGCCCAGCGCGGCAGGTTCTCGACATCGCGGGCGAAGGCGTAGACGGCCTCCGGCTCACGGGCGATGACGACGCTGAGGTGACGGGTGTTCGACATGCGCTCACGCTAGCGGCAGCCACCGACACCGGTGCCGCGAGGTCGCCCGCCAATCCGCCCGACACAGTGCGACACTGAGGCCTCACCGGCCCGATCGGCCGCCCGCGCGGGCCGTCGTCACGTCCGGAACTCGCAACATCGCACGTCAGCACAGGAGTCGACGCATGGGCTACAACCCCGACCACGACCGGGTCGACGACGTCGACGTGCTCGCAGAGTTCGTCGGCGCCCACCCCCTCGCCACGCTCATCACACATGACGGCGTGACGCCGCAGGCCGATCTCGTGCCACTACTCGCCGTCGACGATGCCGAGACGCCGAGCGGCAAGGCCCTCGTCGGACACGTGGCCCGCGCGAACCCCCTGTGGGAGGACGGCAAACACGTGGGCACGAGCCTCGCAACGTTCGGCGGCGGCGAGCACTACATCTCGCCCACGTGGTACCCGAGCAAGGCCGAGCACCACCGCGTCGTGCCGACGTGGAACTACCTCGTCGTTCACGCGTGGGGGCCGCTCGTCGTCCACGACGACCCGAAGTGGGTGCGCGGCGTCGTCGCCCGGCTCACCGGCGCGATGGAGGCCGGGCGCGACAACCCCTGGCGCATGGGGCAAGCCCCCGGCGATTACATCGACGACATGCTGACGAAGATTGTCGGCATCTCGCTGCCGATCGAGCGCTTCGAGGGCCGCTTCAAGGTGAGCTCACACCGCACGGACGCCGACCGCCTCGGGGCGCGTGACGGCCTCACCCGAGAGTCCGGCGGCACCGCACACGACGAACTTGCCGAAGCGATGACGAACCCGCCGCAGCGCGAGCGCTGAGCGCAGACCTTAGTCGACGCGGTTGCTCTTGCCCTGCAGCCGGTCGATGTGTTCGCTGGCCTCAGCCTTCGTCAGGTTGGCCGGAAGCTGCTCGCCGGATTCCTTGGCCAGCGTGTCGAGGTACGACTTCTGCGCCTCGGTCATGGGCTCGTCACCCGTGGCCCACTCCTGCGGGTCACGCTGAAGCGCGTCGTTGCGGCCCGCGTCGCTGTTCGGCGTGGCGCCGATCGTCTCTGCGCCACCCTGGGCGCCGGACGGCTCACGCGCGGCGCCAGCGTCCTGCGCCGCGGCACTGTCGGGGTCGGTGGGCGGCTGCTGTGCATTCATGTCGGTCATGTTCGCGACACTAGCAACGCCCTCCGACAACCGGTACCCCCCAACGGATTTCACCCCTGGAAGCGCGCCGCGACGCCATTACCCGCCGGTCGGCGCGCTCAGTTCGCGGTCTTCGGCGAGTCGCTCTGGTTGGGCGTGCGCGGGCTCGTGCCACCCGTCGTGTTCTCGGGCACGGCGTCGGCGCCGGCGTCGGAACCGCTCAGCCCGCTCCCGCCCTCGGAACGCTCGGCACCGGAGCCCGGCTTCTCGCCCTTGGGCTCGTCGTTCTCGGCTGCTTCGTGAATGTCATCGCGTGTCATGCCCCCACGTTAACCGGCACGACCCTTCGCACCCCCACCCCTTGGAGGGAGTTTCGTCCCCTGCTGTCGCGGTGGCCGCGCTGACGTGCACGAGTACGCAGGTGACGTCCGTAAGGTTGACCCCGATGTACATCGACGTCACGCGAGGTAGAACGTGAATACCATCGGAAAGGCCGTGAGCGGCTCCGGCAAGGCCGCCATCGGCACGAGCATCGCCGGAAGCGCTCTCACCGCGGTGTCCACGGCACCGGAGAAGTTGTCGACCCTGCTGCACCGCCGTTATCCGACCGTCGCCGTCACCGGCATGACGGGTGTCGGCAAGACACGTCTCGTCGACCGGCTTGCTCGACGCACGACGCCGGAGGCCGTCACCGAGAACGGGTCGGCGACGATGGAGCGCCGTACGTCCAAATCCGCGCGACTCAAGGGTTTCCGCTTCCGCGTGGTGCCGGGTGACAACGCGGCGACGCGCCTGACGGCCCTCGACGAGGTCTTCTACGAGGCACCCGTCGACGGGGTCATCCACGTCGTCGCCTACGGCCACGCCACGCCCCGACGCAGCGGCGGCGTCAGCGGTAGTGCGCCGGAGCGGAGCGTCGAGGAGCAGCTCGCGGCCGAGCTCGAGGACTGGACGATCACCGCGCACCGCATCGCCGCCATGGCGGTGCGTCGCGAGCGCCCCGTGTGGGTCGTCATCGCCGTGACGAAGGCCGATCTCTACCCTGACCGGCTGGAGGAGGCGGTGCGCTACTACTCTCCCGGCAGCGGTTCGCCCTTCGCCGCGAAGCTCGACGAACTGCGCGCCCTCGCAGGCGGCGCGAAGATCTCCATCGACGTGCTGCCCGTGAGCGCCGAGAACTCCAAGGAGCTCGACTCGCTGCTCGCCACGCTCGAAGCACGCATGGCGCAGCTCAGCGGCCACGTCTGATCGCGCGATGAACACCCCCTCGTTCGACCGCGACGGCTGGGAGCAGCGCTGGCAGCAGGTCATGGCGTCGCACGCCGACATGCTTGCCACGAAAGCGCCGAACCCGTACGTCACGGGTGAGCTCGAGGAGCTGTTCACCACACGTCGCCCTGACAGCGAACCGTCCGTTCTCGACGCCGGCGCCGGCCACGGCGCGGAAGCCCTGTGGCTTGCCGCGCACGGCTGGAACGTCACCGCCGTCGACTTCTCGCCCGCTGCGCTGGACTTCGGGCAACGCAACGCAGCACAGGCCGGGGCCGACGTCGCCGAGCGCATCACCTGGGTCGAGGGCGACCTCGGCGTGTGGGCGCCGGAGCCTCGCGCGCACGACGTCGTCCTGTGCCTCTACGTTCACTGCGCGGGCGACATGGCCGAGATGATCACGCGCCTCGCCAGCGGCGTCGCACCCGGCGGGACGCTCTTCATGGTCGGCCACCAGAGCGTCGATCCGGCCACGGGCGAACCCACCCGTGCCGCAGGGCAGCACCAGGTGAGCATCGACGAGGCGGGCGCCGCGCTACGAGGCGACGAGTGGGAGATCGTCACCCTGGAGAACCGCCGCCGCGACGACCAGATGGGCGGGGTCGACGCCGTCGTACGCGCGGTTCGGCAGCCCTGACGCGTCCACCTGCTGGTCCTCGGGCGGCGCCTCGGAAGCATCCGCGTGGGGGCGCTGTTGCATGTACAGCATCCGCCCGTGGAAAGGACCTGCCATGACCACCCTCGCCATTACCGGCGCCACCGGAGCGCTCGGCCGCCTCGTCGTCGCCGACCTCCTCGAGAGCGGCACCGCACCGGACGAGGTTGTCGCCGTCGTCCGTAACCCCGCCAAGGCTGCGAGCCTCGCCGAGCAGGGCGTCACCGTCCGCGAGGCCGACTACGCCGACCCGGCCGCGCTGCGCACGGCGCTCGAGGGTGTCGAGCGGCTTCTGCTCATCTCCGGCGACGCCGTCGGCGCGCGCGTCGAGCAGCACACCAACGTCATCGAAGCGGCCAGGGACGCCGGCGTCGCTCACATCGTCTACACCTCGATCCTCAACGCGGACGCCTCGAGCAACCCCCTCGTCGACGAGCACATCGCGACGGAGAAGGTCCTTGCCGCCAGCGGCGTCGCGCACACCGTCCTACGCAACGCCTGGTACTCGGAGAACTACACGACGCAGCTGCCGCAGTACCTCGCCACCGGCGAGATCCTCAGCGCCACGGACGACGCCCCGATCTCCGCTGCGGCACGCGCAGACTTCGCCGCTGCCGCTGTGGGCGCCCTGCGCTCCGCGGGCGCCGAGTCGCGCACGTTCGAACTGGGCGGCCCTGCCTTCACGCTCACCGAGCTGGCGGAGGCCATCACCGAGGCCACGGGTACGACGGTGGTGCACCGCGTCGTCAGCGCCGACGAACTCGTCGCCACCATGACGAGCGACGGCCAAGACGCCACGTGGCCGAACATCCAGGCACGCGTGGACCGTTCGATCGCCGCCGGTGAGATGCACACCGACTCGAACGCCCTCGAGGAGCTCATGGGTCACGCACCGACGACGATCACGGAGGTCGTGCGCGCGGCCGTCTGACGGCCTCCCTTCGATTCGCCCCGGTGCGCGATCCGCCCTTCGCGGTCGGTCGTGTGCCGGGGCGAATCTCATCCCTGAAGTGGCCCGGAACCCCCGGAACCACGCGGAAAAGTGATCGTGCCCACGTCTGCTAGAGACCGGCGCGAGGGCGGGCGTACAGTCGTTCGGTGAGCACCGAACGGACGACCGAACAAACCCCCGAGGTCAGGCCCCGTCGGCTCCTGACGGTGCTCCTCATCCCCCTCTTCATGGCGCTCGTCGCCATCTCGGTCATCAACGTCGCGCTCCCGGCGATCGGCGAGTCCACCGGCGCGAGTTCGGGTGGCCTGCAGTGGGTCATCTCCGGTTACGCACTGGCCTTCGGCGTCCTCCTCGTGCCGTCGGGCCGCGCCGGCGACGTCATCGGTCGGCGCCGCATGCTCCTCGTCGGCATCGCACTGTTCACGCTCGGCTCTCTCATGGCCGGCTTGGCGCAGGACATCGTCGTCCTCAACATCGCCCGCGTCGTGCAGGGCCTCGGTTCGGGCCTCGTCAACCCGCAGGCCATCGGGCTCATCCAGCAGTACTTCCGCGGCCAGGAGCGCGCGAAGGCGTTCGCTCTCATGGCGACGACGGTCGCTGTCGCCACCGCCGTCGGACCGGTCATCGGTGGTCTGCTCATCCAGATCCTCGGCAACGACGCCGGCTGGCGCTGGATGTTCTTCGTCAACGTGCCGCTCGGCCTCGCGTCGCTCCTCCTCGGCCTGCGCTGGGTGCCCAACGACCGTCGTCGACCCGATCAGAAGCTCGACCTCGACCCTGTCGGCACCGTGCTGCTCGCCCTCGCGGTGCTCGTCATCATGCTGCCGTTCATGGAGCGCGGTGCCGGGGCTGCCGTCTGGGCGCTCCTGCCGGTGGGCCTCGCGCTCGTGGCGGCGTTCGTCGTCTGGGAGAAGCGGTACAAGGGCCGTGGACGCCCGCCGATGGTCGACCTCGACATCTTCCGTGCCGAGTCGTTCCGCAACGGCATCCTCATCGTCACGGCGTTCTTCATGGGCATGACGAGCATCTGGATCCTCATCCCGCTCTACCTGCAGATGCACCTGCACCACTCGGCGTTCGAGTCGTCGATCGTCGGGCTGCCCTCGTCCGTGGGCGCCGCCGTCTCCTCGCAGATCGCCGGGCGCTACGTCATGACGCTCGGGCGTCGCCTCGTCATCGCGGGCTTCGTTGTCGCGTTCATTGCGGTGCTCGGCGTCGTTCTCGTGGCGGGGCCCGTCGAGTCCGGTTCCCTGCCGTACTGGGCATTCGCGGTGCCGCTGACGCTCATCGGCGTCAGCCAGGGCATGACGATCGCCCCCAACCAGACGCTGACGCTCAATGCCGTCGACCCCAAGTTCGGCGGCGTCGCGGGCGGTGTGCTGTCGCTCGGTCAGCGCGTCGGCACGGCCGTCGGCACGGCGCTCATCCCCGGCGTGCTGTTCACGCTGACGGAGGGTGGCACGGCGTGGCCCACGTCGTTCCGCATCTCGATGGGCCTCATCATGGTGCTCATCGTCGTGGCCACCGCGTTCTGCATGTACGACCGCAAGCGCGAGCGCGCCGAGGCCGCCGCCTGAGCGTGCGATGTTGAGCGGTGAACGCGGCACGGATGCCGCACTCATCGCTCAACATCGGTGGCCCGCCTCTCCCCCAGGAAGAGGCGGACCACCGGATCAGGGGCCGACGGTCGTCGGGGCCAGGGTCTCAGTCGCGGACGACGAGCACCGGGCAGTGGGCGTGCGTGACGCAGTAGCCGCTCACGGAGCCCAGCAGCATGCCGGTGAGTTCACCGTGGCCGCGGCATCCGAGCACGAGCATCTCGGCCTCGGAGGAACGGTCGACGAGAACGTTGCGCGGCTCGCCCTCGACGATGTGCGCGAAGAACGTCACGTCACGGTGCTCCGACGCAGCCTTGCGCACGACCTCCTCCACCATTTCGCGGGCCACGTCGTCCGGGCGGTACGTGGTTTCGAAGGCCATCGCGTAGCCGTAGTTGGTCGGCCACTGCCACGTCGTCAACACCTCGACCGGCGCGCCGGTGACCTGCCCCTGCCGCGTGGCCCACGCGAGGGCGCGGTGGGAGGGCTCGGAGCCGTCGAATCCGACGACGATGGGGCGAAGCTCCTGCTCTGACATGGCGACTGCCTTTCTTCGAAGGATCACTTCCCACGCTAGGCGCAGCCACCCCGAAGGCTTAGGGACCTTCGGCCCGGTGAGTCGCGCAACCAGCCTTCTCGCTGCCTGCGCATCCCACCGAGGTACGAGGGGCCACCGAGCGCGTTGCTCGGTGGCCCCTCGTGCGGTGAATCAGGCGTTGTCGGCGTCGCCGTGCTGGCCCTCGTCCTCGCTGCCGGCGTCGGACTGGCCGCCGCTGGCCGTGTCGTTGTACTCACCGCCGTCGCCGCCGGTCTGGGCGCCGGGGCCGCCGTCCTGCTGGTCGACTTCGGGCTTGAAGGTCTCGTTCTCGTTGTCGCTCATGCCTCGAATGTAGACACCTTTGCCCTCACGTTCCAGCCTCCCCGGGGGTGGGAACTCGCAGCGCTATCGTCGAGGCAGGAGGTACGTCATGAGCACGCGATTCAGCAAGGGTGACCACGTCACCTGGAACTCCGAGGCCGGCCACGTCTCCGGCACGATCACCACGGTCCACACGTCCGACTTCGAGTACAAGGGCCGCACCCGCCACGCGTCGCAGGACGAGCCGCAGTACGAGATCAAGAGTGACAAGACGGATCACGTCGCCGCGCACAAGGAATCGGCCTTGAGTCTCGTCAAGGATGACTGACTCACCGGTCGAGTTCCTGACGATCGGCCACTCCGACCGCAGCATCGCGGAGTTCCTCGAACTGCTCGAGGCAGCCCGCGTCGATGTCGTCGTCGACGTGCGCCGCCTACCCGGTTCGCGCAAGTATCCGTGGTTCGACCAGGACGCACTGACGGCCAGCCTGCAGGAGCGCGCCATCTGCTACGTCCACCTCACTGCGCTCACCGGCCGCAGGCCCAAACAGCCGGACGTGCCCGACGAGGTCAACGCCCTCTGGCAGAACCGCAGCTTCCACAACTACGCAGACTTCACACTCAGCGACGAGTTCGCCGAGGGCCTCGCGCAACTGCGTTCACTCGACGCCGAGGTTCCCGCGATGTTGTGCTCCGAGGCGGTGTGGTGGCGCTGCCACCGTCGCCTCATCGCCGACCAGCTCTTGGCCGCCGGAGAGACCGTCCGCCACATCATGGGGCCGGGCGAGCCGAAGCCCGCCACGCTGACGCCGGGTGCCGTGGTCAAGAACGGACGCGCCACCTACCCCGCTGCGACGGACTGAGGCCGCCACGACGTTGTGACGCGGCGAGCGCCGTCAGTCGACGTCCGCGCCCTCGGTCTCGGAGCGCCGGTGTTCGACCCACTCACGGGCCGACAGGCTCGTCAGCGCGAACACGATGAGCAGGTCGATGCTGAGGGCCAGCAGCGCCGTCATCGTGGGGCGTCCACCTTGCAGGTACTGCCACATCTGCCACGCCTGGGACGCCGTGACGAGCGCGATCATCGTCAGCCGCGCCCACAGGCCGCCTCGGAACGTGCGCCACGCGAGCCAGAGGATGGGCGCGTAGGCGAGCACGCTGATCCACAGCGCCGTCGTCTCGGAAACACCAACGGGCACCCCGTTGATGACGTCCGGGCCGCTGTCACCGAGCGCCTCGTGGTCGCGCCACAACAACCCGACCATGGCCAGGAGCGCCGATGCCACCGTCAGGACGAAGGCCGCGACGACCGGGATGGGCCGTCGACCGACCTCCGTCAGCACGTCGCGAGCGCTGTCGCTGTTGGTCGCCTCGAGAGTTCGGTCGCCTGGAGTGGATGTCTGCACCCTCGTGGCGCCGGACGACACCGCATCCGCCGATCCCCCGGCTTCGGGCGCCACCTCCACCTTCTCGAGGTGCAGGGTCGGCAGGTTGCCGTCGGTCTGAACGGCATCGCCGCCGCCGTTGCGCGAGTGGTACCCCGTGGAGAAGTTCTCGATGACGTGGACGTCGGCTTCCTCGACGGCGTGGAGCACCGTGCCGATGACGTAGTCGCGCTCGACGTCGATGTTGCGGTCGATCTTGTGCGTCACCTGGAGTGTGAACAGCGACAGACCAACCGCGCGGTCGTACGTACCCGAAGCCAACCAGTCGACGCGCGTGCCGCCGGGCAGCAGCCAACCCTCCGGCGTCGGCCAGAACCGCACGTGGTGGCGCTGCGACGGGTTGCCCTCGACCTCCTGCTGGTAGGCGAAAGCCTGCGTCTTGTTGAACAGGACGAGTGGGCTCACGGGCGCCGCGGCATAGCTGCGTCGGGCGAGCGAGGAGTACACGATCCGGGCGCTCGAGGCGAGCGTGACGGGGTCGGCGCGCGTCCAACCCGCACGCGTCATCGCCTCGTGGATCTGCTCCTCGCTGCCCATGACGGCGAGGTTGAGCGGATCGCCGAGCAGGCCGTCACTCGTGCGGCTGCGGCCGATGAAGTAGTCGGGAACGTAGATCGACGTGAGCACACGCTGCAGTCGCGGCAGCGCGAGGTAAGCCATGACGACCCAGAACAGGACGAGGAACAGCAGCAGCGACCACGACCAGCGCACCTCGAGCAGGAGCAGGACGGCGAAGCCGAACGACAGCAGCATGACGAGGACGAAGAAGACGTTCTCCACCCACGCACGCCCCAGATGGCGTCCGCTGCGCTCGATCTTGTCGGGGTGGCGGTAGACCGGCTTTCGCCGTCCCCGGCTGGCCCACGTCATGCGGTCGGTGCTCACACCTCGTCCCTTCGACTGCGCCCAGTCTGCCGGGTCGACGACGGGCGGCGTCGAGCCGTCCGGTGAGGGAACCGTTTCGTGGGGAGCGCGACGAAGACCACACGTCACGGCGCGAAAATCGTTCGCTGTGTCAGCGCGCTTCACCGTAGAGTATGAAGCCCGACTTTTCTCCGGACCTCGACGCTCGTCACCTTCGCCGGAATCCACCCTCCACGATGCCGGAGCACCCGCATGCCCGAAACCCCCTCGTCATCGGCAACCGCAGCCGACGAGATCCCCACCCCCGTGCCGCCGGCCGCCACCAGCGACGAGTTCTCCGAGCACGCGGCCGAGAGCGACGCGGTGAGCGCGCCCGGCGCCCCCGAGCCGGTGGGTGACTACAAGCTCGTGCTGCGCATCCTCACCGTGGCCACGTTCATCGTCATCCTCAACGAGACAATCATGGTCAACGCGATTCCGCAGCTCATGTCGTCGCTCCACGTCACGGCGCACGCCGCACAGTGGCTCTCGACGGCGTTCATGCTGACGATGGCCGTCGTCATCCCGACGACCGGCTGGATGCTGCAGCGCTTCGAACGCCGCGCCGTGTTCGCCGCGGCCATGATCTCGTTCGCGCTGGGCACGTTGCTCGCCGCGATTGCGCCGAACTTCGGGGTCATCCTCGTCGGGCGCATCGTGCAGGCGACGGGTACGGCCATCATGATGCCGCTGCTCATGACGACGGTCATGACGATCGTGCCGCTCGCCGAGCGCGGCCGCACGATGGGCAACGTCTCGCTCGCCATCTCGGTGGCACCGGCCCTGGGCCCGACGACGTCGGGGCTCATCCTCCAGTTCGCCTCGTGGCGTTGGCTGTTCCTCCTCGTGCTGCCGCTCGCCGTCGTGTGCGGCGTCATCGGTTTCCGCCTCATGCCGCGCAGTGGATCGCAGGCGGGCGGAACGCTCGACTTCATCTCGATCCCGTTCGCAGCGGTCGGCTTCGGCGGCCTCATCTACGGCATGAGCCAGTTCGGCGGGCACACGCCGGGCGCCGAGCCCGTCGTCGACCCCTGGGTGGCCGTCATCGTCGGCGCCGCATGCATCGCCGTGCTCGTGTGGCGTCAGCTGCGCCTGGCCCGTAACGGCGGCGCGCCCCTCATGGACCTGCGTGCCCTCGCCTCGCCCGGCTTCGGCATCGCGGTCGCCGTCATGTGCATCGCGATGCTCGCGATGATGGGCACGATGATCCTGCTGCCCCTGTGGCTGCAGGCCACCCGCGGCCTCAGCGTGCTCGAGGCGGGCCTCGTCATGATGCCCGGTGGGCTCATGATGGGTCTGCTCGGCCCCCGTATCGGGCGCCTCTACGACAAGGTCGGTCCGAAGCCCCTCGTCACACCGGGCGCGATGATCGTCGTCGCCGCCACCGCGCTCGGCGGGCTCGTCGCGCCGCACGCCGAGTGGTGGGTCTACCTGTTCATCCACCCGCTGCTCAGCTTGGGCCTCGCGCTCATGTTCACGCCGCTGTTCACCGCGGGTCTCGGTTCGCTGCCGGGTCACCTGTACTCGCACGGCTCGTCGATCCTCGGCACCCTGCAGCAGGTGGCCGCCGGCGCCGGAACGGCACTCGCCGTCACAGTGATGACGTCACGCGCCGAGTCGCTCGCGAAAGCGGGCGAGAACCAGGCCGACGCAGTTTCCGGTGGCGTTTCGCTCGCGATGTGGGTGGCCGCGGGTATCTGCTGCCTCGCCGTCGCGCTCACCTTCTTCGTCAAGAAGCCGGCCGAACCTGTTATGGGGCACTGAGCCGAAGCGCTCGCACGAGCGGCCCGGAACGTCCGTCACGGACGCTCCGGGCCGCTTTCGCGTTCCAGGCCGCAGACGGCTTATTGAGCATTGCTCAACAACGGTGTAGACATGGATGAGGAAGGTTCGCCTTCGCCTCGAACACACCAGGGAGTCACCGTGGAGCGAAAACTGAGCGAGGAGGACGTCGCGCTGCAGAACGAATTGCGCGCGTTCTTCGAGAACGAGGTGCCGGACCACCTCAAGAACAGCTACATGAAGGACGGAGAAGCCGTCCCCGAGATCCTGCGTGAATCGCAGAAGTTCCTCGACGAGCACAACCTCGCCGCCCCACAGTGGCCCGAAGAGTGGGGTGGCCGCGGCTGGGACGAGCTGCAACTGCACATCTACCGCTCCGAGCTGCAGCGCGCCGGGCTGCCGAGCCCGCTGCCGTTCAACATCAACATGGTCGGGCCGGTCATCGCGGCGTTCGGCTCCCAGGAGCTGAAGGAGCGTTTCCTCCCGAAGACGAAGAGCCTCGAGATCTGGTGGTCCCAGGGCTTCTCCGAGCCGGACTCGGGTTCCGACCTCGCGTCGCTGCGCACCACGGCGGTGCGAGAGGGTGACGAGTGGGTCGTCAACGGTCAGAAGACGTGGACGACGCTCGGGCAGTACGGCGACTGGATCTTCACGCTCGTGCGCACCGACCCGAAGGCCGACAAGCCGCAGAAGGGCATCTCGTTCCTGCTCATCGACATGAAGAGCGAGGGCCTGACGGTCCGTCCGATCAAGCTGATCGACGGCGGGGTCGAGGTCAACGAGGTGTTCTTCGACAACGTGCGCGTGCCCGCCGACCAGCTCGTCGGCCAGGAGAACAAGGGCTGGGACTACGCGAAGTTCCTCCTCGGAAACGAGCGCACGTCCGCCGCGCCCGTCGGCTCGATCAAGGCCGCTCTCGCCCAGGCGAAGCAGCACGCCCGCGAGACCCGCTCGCCGAACGGCACCGCCCTCGACGACCCGCTGCTCGCCGCACGCTTCGCCGAACTCGAGGCCGAGGTCATGGCCCTGGAGCTGACGGTGCTGCGCGTCGCCGGCGACTCGCGTGACGGCCGGCCCGACCCGGCGTCGTCCATCCTCAAGCTGCGCGGAAGCGAACTGCAGCAGGAGGTCTTCGAGCTCATGGTCGACGTCGCCGGCGTCGAAGCGCTCACCTGGCACACGGGTGATTGGGGTGGAGAGACGCTGCCGCGCTACCTCAACTTCCGCAAGGCCTCGATCTACTCGGGATCGAACGAGGTCCAGCGCAACATCATCTCCGGCGGCATTCTCGGACTGAGGGGCTGACTCATGGATTTCAAGCCGAACGAAGAACAGCGCGCGCTGGCCTCGGCCGTGCGCGACATGGCCCCGAGCCTCACGCCGAAGGACGACGGCAACGGCGCCCCCACGGGCCCGCAGCCGTTCGACCCCACCGGGTGGTCGCGCATGGCGGAGATGGGCCTGCTCGGCCTGCCGTTCAGCGAGGACGCAGGCGGTTTCGGCGCCTCGTCGATCGAGGTCGCTCTCGCCGCTTCGGAGCTGGGCAAGGCTCGAGTCGCTCTGCCTTACGCCGACGCCATGGCTGCGGCTGCCGCGCTCGACGCCGCGGGGAGCGACCTGCTGGCCGACGTCATCGGCGGCGAGAAGGTCGCACTCACCGCCTTCGGTGAGAAGGGCGGCGTCTGGGCGCCCGATCAGCCGACGCGCACGGCGACGGGCTCGGGTGACGGCGTCACGCTGAGCGGCGTCGGCGTCGGCAACACCGATCTCAGCGAGGCACATGCGGTCGTCACGACCGCGCTGGCTGACGGCGAACTCGGCGTCTACCTCGTGGAGGCGCCTTCGGTCGACCGGGCCGTCGCGACGTTCGACGGCGCCTCAGCCGTTCGCCTCGGCGGTCGCGAGGTACTCGACGCCGCACTGGCGCTGGGGAACGTCGCTCAGTCGGGCGAGGCGATCGGCGCGATGGAAGCCGCCCTCGGCATGACGGTGGAGTACCTCAAGACGCGCAAGCAGTTCGGGGTGCCGCTCATGACGTTCCAGGCGCTGACGCAGCGCGCGGCCGACATGTACGTCGGCGTCGAGCTGACGCGCAGCGCCGTGCTGTTCGCCGCCATGGCGCTGGCCGAGGAGGTCAACGTCGACGCGGTCTCCCGCGCGAAGTACCTCGTGGGTACCTACGGGCGCCTCGTCGGGCAGGAGGCCATCCAGTTGCACGGCGGC
The DNA here is from genome assembly GCF_004151355.1 of Dermacoccus sp. 147Ba. Taxonomy (NCBI): domain Bacteria; kingdom Bacillati; phylum Actinomycetota; class Actinomycetes; order Micrococcales; family Dermacoccaceae; genus Dermacoccus; species Dermacoccus sp. 147Ba. Next base: position 44,686 of record NZ_SEHL01000008.1, on the reverse strand, counting down.
ATCGGCATGACGGCCGAGTACGCAGTCGGTCACTACACGTCACGCCTCGCATCGATCGAGCGCACCTTCGGTGACACCCGCTACCACCTCGCACGTCTCGCGCAGGGCGTGGGCGACCACGAGTCGGTCGACGTCATCTGACGTTTCACGTGAAACGGTCCGCACCGGTTCGGTGCGGACCGTTTTTCGCGTTCGGCTGTCCGGAGTGGTCAGCGCAGCGGGTCGAGCGGACGCAGTTCGTCAGCAACGCGTCCGGTGACGATCTGTTCGGCGAGAAGTTCGCCTGAGAGCGGGCCGAGCGTGATACCCCACATGCCGTGCCCGCCGTTGACGTAGACGCCCGGCACCCGGGTCGCTCCGACAAGCGGCAGGCCGTCGAGCGGCACGGGCCGGTTGCCGCACCACAGGTCGTCGCGCGCCTCCCAGTCGACGCCGGTGAGCAGGTCGCGGCCACTGCGGGCTATGGCGTCGGCGCGGCCCACGTGGAGCGGGTCGTCCGTGTCGCAGAACTCCATTGTGCCGCCGGCACGCAGGCCGTCGTCGATCGGCGTGCACGCGATGCGCTCGTACGGGAAGTAGATGGGGTGAGCGACCGGGCGAGCTGCCGGGTCGGTGATGGGCAGCTTGAAGCTGTACCCGCGTCCGGCGCGCACGGGAACCTTCACACCGAAGCCCGCCGTCAGCTCCGGGAGCCACGCGCCCGTGGCGACCACAACGACGTCAGCAGTGAACGGCTCACCCGCGGTCAGGTCGACGCGCACGCCTTCGCGCACGTGCTGGAAAGCGCGCACGTTGGCGCCCGTGATGACACGCCCGCCACGGGCGGTGACGGCGTCCGCCACAGCTTGGGCGTACTCGCCGGGGTTGATGAAGCGCTGCCCGCGAATGCTCACCGCGCGCTGGACGTGCTCGCTGATGATCGGCACGGTGCGGCGCAGGACGTCAGGGCTCGTTTCTTCCGTCTCGAGGTCGAGCCCGGCGCCGCGGATCATGTCGAACTCGTGCTCGAGTCCCGCGGCGTCATCCGGGTTCTTGAAGGCGGCGACGATCGGCGCCTCGTGCGAGGTCGCCTGCACACCGCCGCGTTCGAGGGTGTCGTAGGCGCCGATGGCGCGCTGGTTGAGTGGCACGAAGGTGGCCATCGTCCGCTTCCACTGACCCGGCGTGCATCGGCGCGCGAAGCCGAGGAGAAAGCGAGCGAGCGACGGATCCGGCTTGAACGGGACGTAGAGCGGCGAGTCTGGATCAAGCAGCGACTTGAGGCCGTAGTTGAGCACAGACGGGTCGGAAAGCGGCACACACAGGCCCGGGGAGATCCAGCCGGCGTTGCCCCACGAACTGCCGGCGGCCACCCCGGAGCGATCGAGGACGGTGACCTCGACACCGTGTTCCTGAAGGTGCCACGCCGTGGCCAGGCCCACCATGCCAGCGCCGACGACGACGGCGCTCTCGACTGGTCGGTGTGCGGATTCCGTTGCCAACTGAGCCAACTCCCCTTGTTGTCGAAGCTGTTGGTTGACGCCTCACGGGTATGTGTGCGTGACGTCCCGAGGTCACTCGCGTGCTCGAGCGACCTCTTCAGGCCATGGTGCCGCCCACGGAGCACCTACCGTTCAGTACGTAGGGATCGGGTGGCTTCCACCGCAGGATCGAACTCCGCAGGGTGGGGCGCTCGCCGGTGTTACGCCGCCATCGGCGTGCCACCATGACGAGCATGCGCAGACCGACCGGGCCGACCGGACGCAAGCCGGATTCCGTCTGGATCGTTCAGCACGACGAGTCCCCTCACAACACAGTGCTCGGGGTTTTCGCCACCGCGGACGAGGCGGACGCGTACTCCGACGAGGTCCTCGTGGACTACCCGAACGGGGTCATCATCACCGAGTTCCCCATCGGGTATCGCTACACCGACGGCGCAGTCCGCTACTCACGGTGAGTCGGGGCTTCGCGCCACGCGTCACGCCGTCGCGAACCGGCCCAGGACGTGCGAGTTCACTCCGGCGAGGCGCGTCGCGAACATCCGCTGGTAAGCGAGTTCTTCGCGGGTACGCGGCGCAGGCAGGCCGGCGACGCGTTCGTCGGCCCAGTCGTCCTCGGGCACGAGGTGGGCCGCGCGTTCGGTCATGACGTCGGCGGTGCCACTGCCGTCTCCGAACTGCTCCTTGGTCCGCCACAGCAGATCCTCGGGGAGCCAGCCGGTGAACGCCTCGCGCAGGAGCGCCTTCTCCTGGCCGAGCTCTCCGGGCAGGCGCCACTCGATCGGAATGCGGCCCGCGAGGTTGACGAGGTCGCGGTCGAGGAAGGGCACGCGCGCTTCGAGGCCGTGCGCCATCGTCACGCGGTCGCAGCGCTGGAGGTTGAGGTTGTGCAGGCCGCTGATGCCGCGACGCAGTTCGTCGGCGAGGTCGTGGGCCTCGTCGATGTCGCGGTAGTGCGCGTAGCCGGCGAACAGTTCGTCGGCGCCCTCGCCGGTGAGCACGACCTTGACGGTCTCGGCGGTCGTCTCCGCGAGGAGGTAGTTGGGCACGGCGCTGCGCACGAGGGACGGCTCGTAGGACTCGATCGACGTGACGACCTCGGGCAGGACGGCCACCACTTCGTCGGCGTCGTAGATGCGCTCGTGGTGGGTGAGGCCGAGGTGCTCGGCGACGCGGCGTGCGGCCGCAAGGTCGGAGCTGCCCGCCGTGCCCGCGGCGAACGAGTGGATCGGGCCGGGCACGTCGTCGGCGTAGCGCGCCATGATGGCTGCGACGAGGCTCGAGTCGAGGCCGCCGGAGAGGAAGACGCCGACCGGGACGTCCGCCATCATGCGGCGGCGCACCGCGGTGACGAGGGTGTCGCGGATGGCGGTGCGGGCCTCGTCCTTCGACGCGACGAACTCGCCGCCGATGTGGAGTTCACGGAAGCGTACGAGGCCTTCGTCGGGCGTCCAGCGGAAGCCGGGCGGGAAGTCCTCGACGGCGCCGCGCATCGACTCGGGGAACGCCGCGAGTTCGGAGGCGAAGTAGACCGCGCCGCCGGAGTGCGCCCAGTAGAGCGGCTTGACGCCGAGCGGGTCGCGGACGGCGGTGACGCGCCCGTCGGGGTGCGCGACGACGAAGGCGTACATGCCGCGCAGGGCCGCGAGCGCCTCCAGGTCACCGTCGACGGCGGCCGCGAGGGCGGCCTCGGAGTCGGAGTCCGTGGCGTCGCGGCGGAAGTGCAGGCCCTCGACCTTGCGCAGTTCGCGGTGGTTGTAGATCTCGCCGTTCACGACGGCCCAGAAGCCGTCGGCTGGGCCGAGCGGCTGGTCTCCGTCCGCGAGGTCGACGATGGAGAGGCGCACGTGGCCCAGCCAGATGGGGCCGGCGAGGTGTTCGCCGACGCCGTCGGGGCCGCGGTGGCGGATACGGGCCAGCATCTCGCGCCCGATCTGTTCGTTCGGACCGGTTGGGTCATGGATCGCCACGATGCCGCACATACTCCGTGAGTCTAGGCAGCCGCGGGCTGCCCGGCGCCGCGTTGCGGTGGGTCGCCCAAGGTGGCCCGGGCATCTGGTGCAGAAATAGCGATCTGGCCGCGATATCGCGGCCAGATCGTTAATCGACGCTGATGCTCTAGGCGGTCTCGCCGGGCAGCTTGTACGCGATCACGTCGACGTTCTGGATGCTCGGCTCGGTGCTGAACAGATCAGCTCCCTGCGCAGCGAGTGCCTGACCGACGCCACCCGAGAGGTGGGTCTGGCGGGCCTCGTCGTCGGGGAACACGTCGAAGATCCCGAAGGTCGATGCGTCGAACTGCAGGGCGAACCAGGCCTGCGTCCCCTCCTCCTGCTCGACGATGGGGCGGGCGCTGCGGAGGAAGTCCGCGACGTCCTGCTCCTTCCCCGGCTTGGCGTGAACGACGACCGACAATGCAACGTTGACCATGTTTTCCTCACTTCTCCTGGCTGAACAGCTCGACCATCGCGGCGTTGAAGGCCGGGAGATCCTCGGGCGAGCGGCTGGTGATCAGGTTCCCGTCGCGCGCCACCTCTTCGTCGACGACGTTCGCTCCGGCATTGCGCAGGTCGGTGCGGATGCTCGGGTACGAGGTCAGCGTCCGACCCTTCGCGACACCGGCCTCGACCAGCGTCCACGGTCCGTGGCAGATCGCGGCGACCGGCTTGTCGGCGACCATGATGTCGCGCACGAATCCGACGGCGTCGGCGTCCACGCGCAGCTGATCGGGGTTGACCGTGCCGCCGGGAAGCAGCAGGGCGTCGTACTCGTCGGCCGAGGCGGACTTCACCAGGGCGTCGACCGAGAACGTTCCGGCCTCGTCCAGGTCGTTCTCGCGGGCCTTGATCTCGCCATCGTGCAGCGAGAGCAGCACGGTCGTGGCCCCGGCGTCCTGAAGCGCCTGTCGCGGCTGCTCGAGCTCCACGCGCTCGACGCCGTCCGCGGCCAGGATCGCGATCCGCTTGCCATGCAATTCGTCTGCCATGTTCTGCTCCGTTCTGCGAGAGATGACGGCTCGCCCGTGGGGGCGAGCCGCACGCCGTCCGTACCGGGCGGCGTGGTTCGGGTGCAGGACGACTCGGGTGCAGTCGTCGTTGCGCTCATCGAGGTACCGGCAGGTGGTGGCTGCCGATTCTCGGGCCGGGTGGTGGGGGACGGAGAAAAACCTTCGGCCCGGAGGTCGTCGCTGACGTTCCGCCATCGACGGTGGGGCTTCTTCACCGGGGCCTGGCCGAATGTGAGCGTCTGGCCCGTCAGCCAGTGTAGACCTCGTACGTCAGCGACGGGGCGCCCGTGGCCATCTCATCCGGGACGCCGGGACGCCGGGACGTCGGGGCACGAGGACGTCGACGACGCCGCAGGACGTCCGTTCAGCGTCGTTCGAGGGTCGCCGATCAGGCGACGCAGCCTGTTCGTCCGATGCGCTCCCTGCGACGAGGTCATCGACCCCGTCGCAGCCGTCCGACGCTCACGTCCGGGAGGCGGCCTCCCGGAGCGCGGCCTCAAGGTACGGTGCCGACGCACCGGCTCCGGACGAGGCGACCTGCGCAGGCGTGCCTGAGGCGACCACCGTGCCGCCATCGTCCCCCGCCCCGGGCCCGAGGTCGATGACGTGGTCCGCCACGGCGACGATGCGCATGTCGAGCTCGACCGCGACGACGGTGTTGCCGGCGTCGACGAGGGCCTGTAGGTGGGTCACGAGCCGATCGGAATCGGCGCTGTGCAGCCCGGACGTCGGCTCGTCGAGGACGTAGAGGGTGTCCCCGCGCTGGGAGCGTTGGAGCTCGGAGGCGAGCTTCACCCGCTGCGCCTCACCTCCGGACAACTCGGTGGCCGGCTGTCCGAGACGGAGATACCCGAGGCCGACGTCGACCAGCGCCGCGAGCGACCGCATGATGTCGAACTCGCCGTGGAAGAAGTCGTGGGCCTCCTCGACGCTCATGGCGAGGATCTCCGCGATGTTGCGGCCGCGCCAGGCGATCTCCAACGTGCTGGACTGGTAGCGGGTGCCGTGGCAGTCGGGGCACTCGGTGTAGACCGAGGGGAGGAAGAGCAGCTCCACCATGACGGATCCCTCGCCCTTGCAGGTCGGGCAGCGACCGCCGGTGACGTTGAAGGAGAACGTGCCCGCTTTGTACCCGCGAGCGCGAGCCTCGGGCGTCTCCGCGAACCTCCGCCGCACGTGGTCGAACAGGCCCGTATAGGTGGCGACGTTCGAGCGCGGGGTGCGCCCGATGGGCTTCTGGTCGATACTCACGACGCGGCGCACCCCGTCGACGTCGCCGCGGATCTCTCCCTCGAGCTCGTCGGGCTCGTCCGACAGCAGGAGCTCGTCCCCTTCGGCGGCGTCAGCGTCCTCCGCCTGGTCAGCTCGTCCCTGCCGTTCGTCGAGCAGCGCGGGGAGGGCCTGGCTGACCAGGCTGGACTTGCCTGATCCCGACACTCCGGTGACGGCGGTGAACACCCCGAGCGGGAAGGAGATCGACACGTCGCGCAGGTTGTTGCGCGTGACGTGCTCGAGCTTCAGCCATCCCTGCGGCTCGCGAGGCGTCCGGTGGGGCAGGCCGCTGCCCCCGAAGACGTATCCGCGGGTGACGGACTCCTCCACCTCGGCGAGCCCTTCGTAGGGCCCGCTGTAGACGACGCGGCCGCCGCGCTCACCCGCGCCGGGCCCGATGTCGACCAGCCAGTCGGCGTGCCGCATCACGTCCACCGAGTGCTCCACCACGAACAGGCTGTTGCCCCGGCGCTTGAGCCCGTCGAGGATGCCGAGCAGCGCGCTGACGTCCTGCGGATGAAGCCCAGCGGACGGCTCATCGAGCACATAGACCACACCGAACAGCTCGGAGGTCAGCTGGGTCGCGAGTCGCAGTCGCTGCAGCTCCCCGCCGGAGAGCGTGGGTGTGGTGCGGTCCAAGGACAGGTACCCCAGACCGAGATCGATGATCGGCCGCAGTCTGTTGACGAGTTCCGCGCCCAATCGCGCTGTCGCTGCCAGCTTCTCGACCGAGCGGTCAGGCGCCGGGATCACGCCGTCGGCGGCCGCGGGCGCTGATCCCGCGGAGTCGGCCCGCTGCCCGGCGTCGCGTCGGGCAGCCCGGCCACCGGTGCTGCCCGCCGAATCGGCCCTGTCGAGAGCGCTGGTGGCCCGTTCGACCGCCCGGTCGATCAGCGTCGAGAGCTCCGCGAGGGGCAGAGCGGAGAGATCGGCGATGTCGAGGCCGTCGAACGTCACGGACAGGGCCTCCGGCTTCAGCCGCTTCCCATGGCAGGCAGGGCAGGGAGCAACCGTGAGGAACTGCGCCACGCGCCGTTTCATCGATTCGCTCTTGGTGTTCGCGAACGTGTCCAGGACGTACCGACGAGCTCCGACGAAGGTGCCCGAGTAGCTCGGTTCCACGCCTGCCGCGGTCGCGGCCTGCGCCTCGGAGAGCGTGAGCCGCGAGTGGACCGGGACGTACGGCGTCTCGTCCGTGTAGAGGATCCAGTCCCGATCCTCCTTCGGCAGGTCCTTCCAGGGCACATCGACGTCGTAGCCGAGCGCGACGAGCACATCGCGCAGCTGATGACCGTGCCAGGCCGTCGGCCAGGAGGCGATGGCCCGCTCGCGGATCGTCAGTGAGGGGTCCGGCACCATCGTGTCCTCGGTGACCTCGTACACCCGGCCGATGCCGTGGCACTCCGGGCATGCGCCCTGCACGGTGTTGGCGGAGAAGTCCTCGGCGTAGAGCATCGGCTGGTCATCGGGGTAGTGGCCGGCCCGGGAGTAGAGCATGCGCACCAGTGACGAGAGCGTGGTGATGCTGCCTACTGAGGACCGCGCGCTGCGGCCCCCGCGCTGCTGCTGAAGAGCGACGGCCGGCGGCATGCCCGTGATGGAATCGACGTCCGGGACGCCTGCCTGGTCGATGAGGCGACGGGCGTAGGGGGCGACGGACTCGAGATAACGGCGCTGGGACTCCGCGAACAGGGTTCCGAACGCCAGAGACGACTTCCCCGAGCCGGAGACCCCGGTGAACACCACCAGAGCGTCGCGGGGCACCGTGAGGTCGATGTCCTGGAGGTTGTGCTCGCGTGCGCCGAGCACCAGCACGTCGGGCTGAACGGGTGAGGAGTCCGACGACGAGGACCTGCGTGCTTCGACCATGCCGGCGACACTAGCAACGCGTTCCACCCATCGGTCGGAGCACGGCCCCGTCCTCCACGGCCCACCTGCCCGTGGCGCCTGTCGCCGCAGCGGGGGCAGGCGCCAGGGTGGAGCACGGGGCTCCGCCTTGTCCTATGCTCGAAACGAGCCGAGGTCGCGGACGACGGGCATCCATATGACCGTGGCACTTCCGCGACCGGGCCATCCCCAACTGGAGGAGATCGTCATGGCAAGCAGCAACCGCGCCGTCGTGTTCCAGAACGTCAAGGACATGCGCGTCGAGACCCTCGACTTCCCGAAGCTCGAGATGCCGAACGGGAGGAGCGCCCCGCACGGCGTCATCCTCAAGATCGTCGCCACCAACATCTGCGGCTCCGACCTGCACATCTACCGCGGTTCCTTCCCCGTACCCCAGGGCATGGTGATGGGGCACGAGATGACCGGCGAGGTCGTTGAGATCGGCTCCGACGTCGAATTCCTCTCCGAAGGCGACCTGGTCTCGGTTCCCTTCAACGTCGCCTGCGGCCGATGCCGCAACTGTCGTGCCCGCCACACCGAGGTGTGCGAGACCGTGAACCCCGACGTGTCCTGCGGCGCCTACGGGTTCAACCTGGGTGATTTCCAGGGTGGGCAGGCGGAGTACCTGTTCGTCCCCTACGCCGACTTCCAGCTGCTCCGCTTCCCGGACAAAGACCAGGCCATGGAGAAGATCCGTGACCTCGCCCTGCTCTCGGACATCCTGCCCACCGCGTTCCACGGCCTCATGGAGGCCGGGGCCAAGCCCGGCTCGACCGTCTACATTGCCGGCGCCGGACCTGTGGGACGCTGTGGCGCCGCAGCAGCCCGGCTCCTGGGCGCTTCCTGCATCATCGTCGGTGACTACCACCAGGACCGGCTGGACCTGATGAAGGACAACGGCTGCGAGACCATCGACCTCAACCAGGACGTGCCGCTGACCGATCAGATCGAGGCCATCCTCGGCGAACCCATGGTGGACTGCGCCGTCGACTACGTCGGCAACGAAGCCCACGGGATCGGCAGTGAGGCCAAGGACATGAGCCCCGCACACGCCATCAACCAGGTCATGGACGCCACCCGCGCAGGCGGTGCCACCGGCATCGTCGGCGTCTACGGCCCCGACCCGCTGGCCTCGTCCAAGGCCGAGCAGGAGGGCACCTACCCGCTCGACTTCGGCAAGGCGTGGATCAAGTCGCCTCGGATCTCCGGCGGCCAGGCCCCGATCATGCACTACAACCGTGAGCTGATGATGTCGATCCTGTGGGACCGCATGCCCTACCTCAGCGACATGCTCAACACCAAGGTCATCAGCCTCGACGAGGCCCCCGACGCCTACGCGAAGTTCGATACCGGTGTCTCGGAGAAGTTCATCATCGATCCCCACGGCATGATCCCCGCCTGATCCCGGGCCGGCTCTGTGCACGGATCCTTCGCCGATCCCGTCCTGGACGATGCCCGGGGCGGGCCTGGCGCCGGTGGGGCCAGCATGCCGGAGCTTCAGCGGCGGTGACGAGTGCGTAGGGGGTGTGATCGGGGAAGACGGGGGCAGGTCGCTGCAACGCTCCTGACGCCCCTCACCCCCCGATTCGGATCGCATCGCGGGGCGAGGGTGGACGATCACTGGTGCCAGGGCCGTCGGCTCGCGCACGTCGCGGAGGGACCGGTGTCACCGGCGCCGGTCCTGGCGGGCAGCTCCAGCGGGGGTGTCACGCGGACGAGCGCCGCTCCACCACGGGTCCGGCGCGGAGAAGGTCCGAGGGGACCGCAGCGACATCGCCCACGGCGGGGCCGTTGGGATGCGCCGCGGCGCCGCCCGGCACGTCACGATCGCCATGACGCGGATCGAGCGCTTCTGCGTCCACCGCACCCGGTGGGAGGGGAAAGGGTCCGGGCGTGCCGCCACCTGCCCCTCACCACGGGATGCGGTGGGCGGTGGTCACCTGATGGCGGAGCGGATGGCGGCGGCCGCGCCGGCGACGTCCGATGCGCTGTAGATGGCGCTGCCCGCGACGGCCACGTCTGCTCCCGCCCGCTGGACGGCCTCGACGGAGTCCGCACTGACGCCGCCGGCGACGGAGAACGGGACCTCGGCGGCCTCGCCGGCGGCGAGCAGGGCGTCGAGGCTGTAGCCGTCCTCCGCCTGCTCATCGAGGCCGGCGTGCATCTCCACGAAGACGGCGCCGAGGGCGACGACCTCTCGGGCCCGTGCGGCCTTGTCGGACACGCCCCAGCAGCAGTTCGTCCTCTCGAGCGGAGGCAAGACGAAGCACTGACGTGCGGTGAGTGTCTACGTTTGCTGCGGTTGGTGACGGCGGAACGTCACCAACCGCAGCAAACGTAGACAGCTGGGATCAGTACTCGCCCTTGATGACGAAGTACGACCCGCGGATCTCGCCGGCCAGCTTCGACTTCTGGCGCGCGAACTTGAAGCTCGAGAGCTCCTCGGGCACCTCCATGCCCTGGCTGAGCTTGAACCCGACGGCGCGCTTTCCGCCGTCCTCACGCGTGTAGAGCACGTTGATCGACAGACCCGACTCGTAGAACACGTGCACCCACGTGATGCCGTCGACGTCGTTCTCACTCACCTCGAGCGCGGGCGACGCGATGACGATGTCGCGCTCCTCCTTGAGGATGCGCGTCACCCATTCCAGCAGTTCTGTTGCGTCCGAAGCCTTCTCGACGACGAACGTCGTCTTGTACTTCGTGTTGAAGTAGCGCGCCTCGTTGGCGCGCAGCCCCGCGAGTGCCTCGGCGGCGGGCGACGACTCGAGCCCCTCGGTCGACACCTCGACGAAATCAACGACCTGACCCACACCCACTCCTCGCGTAGTTCCGATTGCGCCGAGGGTACCCACCCCGCCTTCCGCGCCACCGACGACGCGCAGCGCCGAGAACTCGAACGTTGGGCGCGCACTACGATTCACCTCATGCCCACTTGGCGAGGAAAGCCGATCACCGCGGGGCCGCTCGCCGTCCTGCGCACGGAGCAGACCGGCACGCCCCTGCGCACCGAACGCGACAACACGCCCTTCGAACCCGTACGTGACGAGGACGAGCGTCCGCCTGAGTCGACGATCGTGCAGAGCACCATCTACGACGACGGCTACACGCTCGCGGAGCCGGCCTCGATCCGCGAGACCTTCGAGCATCTGCGCAAGCCCGACCGGCGCGGCAACCCCGTCGCCTGGATCGGCATGACGCACCCCACCGCACGCCAGGTCCAGACCGTCGCGGAGATCTTCGACCTGCACCCTCTCGCCGTCGAGGACGCGATCGTCGCGCACCAGCGGCCGAAGGCGGAACGCTACGGCGGCGCCCTCTTCGTCGTCCTGCGCCCCGCCACCTACGACGACACGTCGGAAACCGTGAAGTTCGGCGAGGTGCACGCCTTCATCGGGCCCGACTTCGTCATCACCGTCCGCCACACCGCGCAGCCCGAGCTCGGTGCCGTGCGTCAGCGCTTCGAGAAGAACCGGCACCTTCTCGCGGCCGGCCCGCAGGCGATTCTCTACGGCCTGCTCGACTTCGTCGTCGACGGTTACGCGCCGGTGCTCTCCGGGCTCGAGAACGACATCGACGAGATCGAGACGCAGGTTTTCGAGTCCGATCCCAACGTGTCGCGCCGCATCTATGAGCTCTCGCAGGAGGTCATGGAGCTGCAGCGCGCCGTGAAGCCGCTGCACCGCGTGCTTGCCGGCCTCGAGCGCGGCGCAGAGCAGTACGGCACCGACCCCGAGATCATCGCGCTCATGCGTGACGTCCACGACCACGTCACGAGCGTCATCGAACGTTCCGACGGCTTCCGCCAATCGCTCTCGGAGATCCTGCAGCTCAACGCGATCCTCGTCGCGCAGGTGCAGAACGACGACATGAAGCGGCTCGCCGAGGTGGCCAACACGCAGGCCGACGAAGTGAAGAAGGCCTCGTCATGGGCCGCCATCCTCTTCGCACCGACGATCGTCGCCGGCATCTACGGCATGAACTTCGACAAGATGCCAGAACTCCATTGGTTCTTCGGCTACCCGTTCGCGCTGCTGCTCATGGCGACCGTTTCGACCGTCATGTGGCTCATGTTCAAGCGCAAGGACTGGCTGTGACGCCCGCGTCGCCGCGGCTCACCTGGCGGCAGGAGTAGCCGTGCGCCTGTGGAGCCTGCACCCCTCCCAGCTCGATCGTCGCGCGCTCGTGGCCGGTTGGCGCGAGGCGCTGCTCGCGCAGAAGGTGCTCGCCGGTGGAACGCGCGGATACACGCATCACCCGCAGCTGCAACGGTTTCGGGCGACCGACGACCCGCTCGTCGCCATCGCGACCTACCTGCACGCCCTCGCCGACGACGCCGATGCCCGCGGCTATTCGTTCGACCGTTCCCGCGTGTCACGCCCCGCCGATGAGGGCCTCCGCCTGAGCGTCACCGCTGGCCAACTCGACTACGAGTGGCAGCACCTGCGCGCGAAGGTCGAGACTCGCGACCCGGAGTGGTTCGAGGCGGTCGTCGTCACCGCGCGCCCAAAACCGCACCCGCTGTTCGACGTCGTGCCCGGCGACGTCGAGCCCTGGGAAGTTCGCTGACGCCGAACGAGAACGAGCACCGCACCCGCGCGGCTGCGCGTCGGTGAGGTGCTCGCCCTCGTCAGCGAACGCCGAGTCCGACGTCCGCTGGCTCCGATCAGTAGGAGCTGAACCCGTCAGGGCTGAGCGTGTGCTTCTCGTTGCCGGTGATCGGCGGGTTGAAGATGCTGAGCAGTTCCATGTCCTCGTGCTCGGAGGCCCGCAGGTAGTGCGGGTCGTGGTTGTCGAGGATGTAGACCGTGCCCGGCGTGATCTCGTAGACGTTGCCGTTCGTGTCCTCGACGTTGCCCGAACCCGAGATGCAGTAACAGGATTCGAGGTGGTTGCGGTACTCGAGCTTCGACTCGGTGCCTGCACGCACGAGGGTGCGGGCGATCGCGTAGCCCATCTTGTCGTCCTCGGTGACGAGGCGGTGGCTCGTGCCACTTCCCCACTCGACGGCTTCGACTTCTTCCATGGAGCGCGTGAACATTCATTCCTCCTCGGGTCGTCAGCCCCGCAGGAAATCAAGCTCTCGCGCAAGCCGCTTCGGCGCGCTGGCAGGGCCGGTGAAAGTTCGTGCTCGCGTTCCACCATGCCAAGCTCGGCGGCAGAACCCCAGCCGATTAGCAATATTGGTTGGCGTTTGGCATGATGCCCCTTCGCCTTCGTCAGGCTGTCGCGCGGCCCAACTCCACGAGGCGCGCAACACCCGCACCACTCAACCCCTCCGTGCGAGGTGCCCGGCCCGTCGCCACCATGAGCAGGTCGAGCGCAGAGCCTTCGACGACCGGCCCGTCGCCAGCGGAGAAGTCTGCGTCCGTGGCGACGGGCCGAACGTCACCCAACAACTCCTTGGCCCCGTCGAAGCGCTGCGGGGTATGCAGTTGATAGTCCAGCGCGTCGAGAACGGACGCGACGGGATAGTCACGCTCGATACCCAAAGGGCGTCGGATGTCCTCTCCGTGCGCGATCTCCTCGACGAGGCGGCTCGCCTTCGGCGCGGGCGGTCCGGAACGCCGGGAGGCGACGTCACGCAACCTCTGGAGCGTCTCCTCCGGCGACGAACCCTTCGCAGCAGCGACGCCGTTCGCGTTCTGCCGGTCGAAGTCGAACCGCGCCTTGGCCATGGCGACGACCAGCCGCAGCGGGGTCGTCCTCGCATTGTCGACGAGGTGAGCCGCCACGTCGTGGATCGTCCACCCGGCCGCGAGCGACGGCTGCTCCCAGGCCTGCGAGGGCAGACCCGCGAGGTCGGCGATGAGCGCCCGACGCTCGTCATGGACACGACTCCAGATGTCACTCATGCGAGCAACCTACCGGCTGACTCCGACATCCCCGTTGACGCCGATCGGCGCGCAACCCGATGCAGGTTGCGCGCCGATCGATTCGTAACGGAACGGGTCAGGCCTTGGCGGCCAGTTCCTCGTCCGTACGCGGCGAGCGGTGCAGACGCAGCATCTCGTCGTAGGTGTCGGTGACCTCCTTGGACGGCGCCGGCGTCACGAGCGAGACGACGATGGCCGCGAGCAGGCCGAGGAGGAAGCCCGGCACCATCTCGTAGAGGTGCTGGTCGCCGAACAGGCCCCACTTGGTGTCGAGCTCGAACTTGCCCCAGACGAAGGAGACGACCGCACCCGTCACAAGGCCCGCGAGAGCGCCCTGACGATTGAGGCGGCGCCAGAACAGCGACAGCAGAACGAGAGGACCGAACGCCGAACCGAAGCCGGCCCACGCGAACGCGACGAGCTCGAGGATCGAGTCGTTGCGCTGCATCGCGAGCAGCATCGCGACGACGGCAACGATGCCGACGCCGGCGCGACCGGCCCACAGCTGCTGGTTCGCCGTCATCGGACGGCTCTGACGGATGCCGGCAAGGTCCTCGACGAGCGCGGAACTCGTGACGACGAGCTGGCTCGAGATCGTCGACATGATGGCGGCGAGCACGGCGGCGAGCAGGAAGCCCGCGACGGCCGGGTGGAACACCTGCTGGGCGAGGTCGAGGAAGACGGTCTCACCCTTCTTCGTGTCGGTGAGGTGCGCGTCCTTGTGCTTCTGGAAGTATGCGAGGCCCGCGAGCGCCGTGAAGATCGCGCCGAGGACGCACAGGAGCATCCAGCCGATACCGATGACGGTGCCGACCTTGGCGTCCTTCGAGCTGCGCAGCGCCATGAAGCGCACGATGATGTGCGGCTGACCGAAGTAGCCGAGGCCCCACGCGAGCGACGAGACGACACCGATGAAGGTGGCGGACGCCGTCAGGGAGGTGAACTCGGGCTTGATCTGGCTGACGGTGTCGAACATCTCGCCCGGGCCCCCGACAGCGAACATCGCGATGAGCGGAACGAGGATGAGCGACGCGAGCATGATGAGGCCCTGCACCATGTCGGTGTAGGTGGCGCCGAGGAAGCCGCCGAACAGGGTGTACGCGAGCGTCACGCCGGCGACGAGGAACATGCCGAGCATGTAGTTGCCACCGAACGTCGACTCGAAGTACGTGCCGCCGGCGACCATGCCGGAAGCCACGTAGAACGTGAAGAAAACGAGCGTGACGAGGCCCGCGGCGACGCGCAGGGCGCGGCTACGGTCGTCCACACGATTCTCGAAGAAGCTCGGGATGGTGATGGAGTTCTTCGCCAGAGCCGTGTACTCACGAAGGCGCGGGGCGATGGACAACCAGTTGACGGCCGCACCGATGAGCAGGCCGATGGCGATCCACGACTCGACGAGGCCGCTCATGTAGAGCGCGCCCGGCAGGCCCATGAGGAGCCAGCCGGACATGTCCGAGGCTCCGGCGGACATGGCCGCGGTGAACGGCCCGAGGCGACGGCCGCCGAGCATGTAGTCGTCACCGTCGTTGGTGCGGCGGAAGGCGAACAGGCCGATGGCCAGCATCGCGCCGAAATAGATCGTCAGCGCGATGATTTTGTACGTGGTGTCCATGGGGATCTATCATGAGGCAGAAACGAACTCTCACCAGAGAACCAGGCGTCATGGCGCAGATCACACTTCACACGCCCGAAAGGGCGAATCGTTATAAGCCCGTTGGGTGAGCGTGTGCGCCTCGAGGGGTGAATCAGCCCGTCGCGCCGCCCATGGCGATGATGCGTTTGGCCTCCTCGAGGGCCCCGGCGAAGGCGAGGTCGGGGCGCGTGCGCATCAGTTCCGTGGCGCGGGCGTGCTCCGCGACGGCGGACTCAGGGCTCTTCATGGCGGCTTGAACGGGCGTGACGGCAGGCTCGCCGAGGCCGAGCAACGCGACGCTCAGGGCCATGCGGACGCCGTCGTCACCGCGGCCGAGTTCCTTGACGAGCTCGCCGGCGAGGGCGCTCACCTCGTCGTCGGGCACGAGGGCAGCCGCGGCGCGCCAGGCGGTGCGGGCGAGGTCGTCGTCGGGGTCGTGGAGGAGGTCGGCGGTGATCCACGGCCAGGCACGGCGGTCGCCGATCTTCGACAGGGTGTGGACGGCCTGGGTGCGCGCGAAGAGGTTCTTCGACGTGAGTTCACGCTGCAGGCGCGGCAGGACGTCGTCGGCCGGCAGGCGCGTGAGCGCCCAGGAGAGGTTCTCGCGGACGAAGAAGTCGGGTTCGACTCCGCACCGGCGCACGAGGGGCTCGACGAGGCTCGGATGCGGGTGGGTGCCCGCCGCGAGGGCTGCGCGCAGTCGCAGCGACTCGTCCTGCGACTCGAGCGCGCGGGCGATGCTGGCGGCGTAATCGTGCTCTTCGGCTGAACTCACGCGACCCAGTAGACACGAACGCGGCCGACGATCCCACCGGCGAGTGACGCGGAAACGTCAGGTTGTGCACGAAATATCACGCACAACCTGACACTTTCGCGATCAATCAGCCGCACCCGAGCCGCGCCGCGACGCCTGGGCCGCCGATCTCGGCAATGACATCCGGGTCGCCGACGACGATGAGCTGCTCCGTTGCACGTGACATGCCGACGTAAAGGCGTTCGCGGGCGCGTTCCTGGCCGACCTTCTCGTTGACGCACAGGATGACGACGCGACGCTCGAGCCCCTTGCAGCCGAGCACGTGGCCGTAGAAGACGTCGTCGCCGTCCCAGAACGAACGCCAATACCCCTCCTGGCCGAGCGATTCCTGTTGCTCGACCTGGACGGGGTGGCGGCGACCGGTGGTGAGCAAGGCGATGTCGGTCGCCTCCCAACCGTCCTCGAAGAGGCTGTCGACGACGTCGTCCGCGGCATTGATCGCCTCGTCCGACGTGCACCGGACGAGTTCCACGTCGGGCCCGGAGTCGCCGCCGGCGTACATGCGCGCCGGCGCGAGGGGACGGAACGCCTCGGCGATCTGTTTGGTGTTGCGTAGGTTGCGGTCGAGAACGAGCGGCACGAGCGCCATCGGCGGGCGACCGAAGCGATCGAAGACCCGCTGGTTCTCGTCGGAGTAGACGTAGAGGCCGCCCTGGTCGGGGTCGCGTAGGAGCGCGACGACGGGCTGCCACCACAGGTCGGCGAAGTCCTGCGCCTCGTCGACGACGAAGGAGTCGAACCTCTTACCGTCGGGCAACTCGGCGGCCTTTGCGGCGATCTGTTCCGGCAGCTCGCGCTCCCAGAAGTCGGGGTTGTCGCGAGCGCCGAACTCGTCGATGCCGCAGTAGCGTCCCAGCTCCTCGAAGGTGCCGACGAACGCGGGACGCTGGCGTCGCGGCCAGGTCTCAGTGAGCCGCTTGAAGTGGGCGGCGAGGCCGATCGAGTAACAGACGAGGGCGACGCGCTGCGCGGGCGATTCCGCACTGCCGCGAGCAAGTTCGCGCGCCTGGGCGAGGGCGAGCACGGTCTTGCCACTACCGGCACCACCCCGAACTTCGACGCGGTTGAGCAGGCGCGTCACCTTGAGCAGAGTGGCCTGCTCGGCGGTGAGTCGTTCGGCGCGCGCTTCGTGTTCGGCGGCGAGGGCGACGACGTCACGCACGGGAAGGCTGCGTCCCGCGAGGATCTCGCGGAGGAGGTCACACTGCGCCGCGCTCGGCACGGCCAGGTCGCCCTTGCGCGCGGCTGCTTCGAGCCGAGCGGGGAGGTCGTCCATGTCTCGGCGGCCGTGGACGGCCCAGCGCGGGCTCTCAGGAGCGGCGAAGTCGTCGGCGAAGTCGGTGTACGGAGCGATGAGCGCCTTCGTCCAGCGCACGCGGCCGCCGGACCACCGCGGGTCCTCCTCGACATAGCGCCGCAGTTCGTAGAGGCCGTCGGTGACCTGGCCCATGGGATCGATGCTGCGTGTCTGCCCACCGGAGGTGAGCCACCAGCCACCGTCCTCGTAGTAGACGCTGCCGCCCTTGACTTCGGCAACGACGATGCCCGCGTCTGGGATGAGGACGACGAGATCGACCTCGTGGTCGCGCCGCTCCGTCATGAGGCGCACGTTGGCGACGACCTGCCAGTCGGGCGGCATCGCATCGGTCAACGTCTGCCAGACGTGGCGTTCGGATTCGGTGGTGAACGTCGGCGTCGTCATCGTCACCTCAGGCATCGTCGGGGTGGACGCCCGGCACGGCGCGCCCTGACAACCAGTCTCACCGACGGGTTGACGCAGTGGGCGGAGTTCACGCCGAACCGGTCGATGGGTTGGCTGACGCCGAAAGGTCAGGTTGTGCACGAAATATCACGCACAACCTGACCTTTTCACGGTCATTCAGCCGACCCGATGTCGAGATGCGACCAAGTCTGCACGCGATCAGCGGGACTACTCTGCGCAGATCGGCGGGCGGCGGGCGACTGTGCAAAGTAGTCGTCACGGGGGGGCAGCGACGACTCTGGTCGCTCGCTCAGGGTTGGGGAGACCGGCGACTAGGCACCCTCGTCCGGGCTAGGCTACGACGGTGAGTGAACTTCCGGCGCTCGGGCGCTTGACGGTCGTACCGCTGCGTGAGGTGTGGAAGCACGAAGCCCACCAGTTCACTCAGTGGCTGCTCCAGAACGCCGACGTGCTCGCCGACGTCCTCGGAGTGGACCTCGAGCTGGACGAGGCGGAGTACCGAGTCGGTGGGTTCGCGCTCGACCTGATCGGCAGAGACATGCAGACCGGGGAGCAGGTCATCATCGAGGACCAACTCGAACAGACTGACCATACGCACCTAGGCCAGTTGCTTACGTATGCCGGCGGCACCAAGGCCAAGACCATAGTGTGGTGCGCAGCGTCTTTCCGCGACGAGCACCGCGCCGCCTTGGACTGGCTCAACGAGAACACGATCGAGGAGATCCGCTTCTTCGGTGTCGAGATAGCCGCCGTCCGCATCGGCGAGTCCACCCCTGCGCCCCAATTCCGCTTGGTGGTCAAACCCAACGACTGGACCAAACGAGTCCAGGGAGCGAAAGAAGCTTCCAGCGCCACTGGGCGCTCTCTCGCGTACGAGGCTCTTTGGGCGACCGTGTTGCAAACGGTAACTACCAAGGACCGCTCGTGGACACGCGCCCGGGCGGCCCAGCCGGTCAACTGGATGACCCTGCCCTTCGGCATGTCGTCCGCTTGGTACCACTTCGTATACGCGGATGGGGTACTCCGCGTCGAACTTTACTTCGGATCCGCCGACGCCGAACTCAACGCACGCCAGTTCAGCGACTACAGCACACAACGCTCCCAGATCGAGAACGACTTCGGCGGCAGCCTCGAGTTCCTCCCCCTCCCTGAGCGCAAAAGCTGCCGGATCCAAGTCACGTCGGACCCCGGATGGGACATTTTCGACCACAGCCAATACCCCGCCATGGCCCAATGGTTTGTTGACACCTTCTCACGCTTCCGCGCTGCAACCCAGGCAGCCAAGAAGCGGCTTGAGAATGTGCCCTCCCTCTGAATCATCGTCGGGGCTCGGCGCCATGGGCGCAGGGTCAGCCACTCCGCGGCATCGCGGCCACAGCCGCGTCTCAAACTGCCACCAGGGCCGCCAAGGCCGTCCACCAGCGCAACTTTTCGGCGTACGGCATGCTCGCGTAGGCACCGCTGCTGTTCGGTAGCACGAAGACCCTGCTCGTGCCGAGGGTCCATGGTTGTTCGCCAAGAGCAACGGAGCCGCCGTAACGGAGTATGCGTGCTGCCTCCCGCCCCGCGGTCAAACCGTTGAACGCCACCCAGCGTGGGCAGGCTGCCACCAGGTGAGCCGCCACCCCCGCAGCCCCGCTGAAGTCCAGTCCGCGATCGTGGCTCTGGGCAACGCCCTTGACTAGGTCCGTGATGCCGATCCCGAAGTCAAACAGGGAGGCATCCTCCTCCGGTGCTAGGAGCCTGGGCGTGAGTTTTGCTTCGTGAAGTAGCTGCCAGAACCGGTTTCCCCTCCCCGCGTAGTAGTGGCCTCGCTCGGCAGATGCGGTCCCGACCGCGGTACCCACAAACACCACGCTGAGTCCGGGGCCCAATATGTCAGCGAGGGCAGGCTCATTGACGCCATCGCGACGGTGTTCTCCTGGCACGATCCCGCCCCCCCGCTCTTCATCGGCCCACGATTTCGAGATGACGGAGCCCTCGGGCCAGACCAGTCGCGGTAGGCGAGGCCCCGCGAGCGACAGCGCGTGACGCGCCGCCGCATTGAAGACCTGCCGAGAACCCAACCGGGTCGCGGCCTCGTGGGCGCCAACCGCCGGCTAGTGCCCGGCCTGCACAACCGCCACTGGAACAGCGGTGTTGTCGAGTTTTCCATTTCCGAGTTGACCGACCTGGTTGGCCCCCCAGCAGAACACGTTCTTCTCCTTGGTGGCGGCACAGGAGTGCGTGTCTCCTAGGGCAATGCTCGCGGTCGGGGTGGGGAGCCCCCTGATCTGCGTGGGAGTCACGTCGATTGGCGTAGCCCCGCCGGTTTGACCGTTGAAGTTGACGCCCCAGCACCAGACGTCGCCGCTATTGGCGAGTGCGCAGGCGTGATCGCCTCCGGTCGATACCTCGGAGATGCCGGTCCCTAGCCCGACGACCGCCATGGGGGCGGTGAGGTACTGCGCGCTGCTTCCAGACCCCAAGCTGCCACCCAAGTTCCACCCCCAGCACTCGACGCCACCCCGAGCCGTCACCGCGCAAGTGGAATTGCCACCCGGGCTGATGCTGGTCAGCCTGCTCGTGGTGCTTACGCGCTGGGGCGTGTTTGCGTTGACGAGCGTGCCGTCGCCCAGCTGCCCATACGAGTTGTCGCCCCAGCACCAGCCCACGCCGTCGCGCGCAACGGCGCACGTCTGGTTGCCGCTCGCGCGCAGCGACTTAACCTTGCCGGGAAGCTGGACGTGAACAGGTGTGCTTGAGTTGGTGCTCGTTCCGTCACCTAGCTGCCCCTGCATATTCCATCCCCAGCACCACGCGCCACCGTCGCGCGTGAGGGCACAGGTGTGGTTGTAGCCAGCCGTGATTGAGGTGACCTTGCCGTCGATGCCCTCCACATTCACCGGCGCAAGGGAGTCCATGGTCGCCCCATTGCCCAACTGCCCCGTCGAGTTCCAGCCCCAGCATTCGATGCTCCCGTGACGCAAGAGGGCACAGGAATGGCCAAGGCCGGTCGCAAGCGCGAGTACACCGCCAGCAAGCTGTTCTTCGGGATGATGGGCGTCGCCCGCTCGGAGGCGACCACGCTGAACGACCCGTCCGCGCACTCCGTCCCTCCCACCCCTCGGTGGCGGCAACATCGACATCCGCCACCTCGGGCTGGACAGCACCTTCTACCTGCCCGTGGCGGCCGAGGGCGCCCTGTTCTACGTCGGCGACCCGCACCACGCGATGGGCCCGGGCGAGGGCACTCACTGCGATGGAGGGTTCCCTGCGCGGCACCTTCCGCCTGTCGGTCTGCAAGAAGGGGTCTGGGGATGCCCCGTCGGTCGCCTTCCACCACCCCTTCGGCGAGACCCGCGACGCGTGGATCCCGATCGGCCTCAGTGACCCTGACGGCCTGGTCGGCGGCGACGACACCGACCTGAACGTGGGGCGATGCGCAGGGCGGTCATCAATGCGCTCGACCACCTGCAGGTCGACGTGGGCATCCCCCGCGCTGTCGCCTACGCCTACCTGTCGGCGGCCAGCGACTTCTACGTCAGCCAGTTCGTCGACAAGACCACCGGCGTGCACGGCCTGATCCGCAAGTCCGACTTCTGCTGAGACCGGGGCCCGACCGCCGTGACAGGGCTCATGGCGGCCGGTGGCACCGTCGCGCTCCTACGGGGTGCCGGCCTGCATGCCAGGGCTGGCACTCCAGCGTGCCTCCCGGGTTGGACGGTCAAGGCCGCGAAGCCGGTTCCGCAGGGCCCGGGAGGTGCCACCCGTCGCGTTCGACCTCCTTCTCCACACCTGCGTGTCGTCCACGCCCAGCACGGTGTGCTGGGCGTGACGGCCATGGTCGAGACCTCCCCGTCCTGACAGGAGGTGCGCTGCGCGTGCACCTCCACGTCGCGATGCCGACCGGTTGCGCCCGGCCCCTGGGCGTGGGGCCCGGGGTCGGTCTTCTGCTACGACCGGGGCAGGCCGGCCGACCACAGCGCCGCGGCGATCAGGGCGGGCTGGCCGAACAACCGCGCGAGTCGCTTGCCATCGGTGTCGAGGCCAAAACCGTCTCGCCGCGCCGCATACTGGTCGATGTTGCCGGGGAAGACCGCGGCATAGAACCCAGCCAGGGCACCACCGGTCAGCATGCGATGACGCGGCAGCGCCAGCATCGCGCTGCCGGCCAAGACTTCGGCGACGCCGGAGCCGATGACCACGGAATCCTTGTCACCGGGGAATCAGTCGGGCACCTGTGCCTGGAACTCCTGGCGCTTGAAGCTCAGGTGGGAGACGCCGGCGTAGACCATGAACGCTCCGAGCGCGATTCGTGCGAGTTCTTGGGAGCGGTGTGTGGTGGGCATGGAAATGATCCTCCTGGATGGTGGTTGTCACTCGAGTTGGGTGGACAGGTCGTCCAGGAATGCCTTCACCTGGACGAGCTTTTCTGGTGGGCCCGGGTAGAGCGCGAGCATCTGTGCGGGGACTCCGGTTGCCCTGCACCGCAGCGAACTCCCCTCCTGGGTCAGGCTGATCAGGCGGCGCCGTTCATCGTTGCCACTCCACGACCGGGTGACGAGACCAGCCTGCTCCAGCCGTCGCAGCAGGGGGGTCAGGGTGCCGCTGTCGAGGTGCAGCCGAGCTCCGATGTCATTGACACCGACGGGCTTGTCAGCGTGCCACAGGACGAGCATGACGAGGTATTGGGGATAGGTGAGGCCGATGTCCTCGAGCAGTGGCCGGTAGGCGCGCGTCACCGCCCTGCTGGCCCTGTACAGGGAGAAGCAGAGCTGGTGGTCGAGGTCGGGGATCTGGTCACTCACACCCCAATCCTACCTCAGACACAATCTGATTGTGCGCAATCCACTTGTGCGCTATGTTGTCTCTGCAATCGCGAGGCAGGAGAGGCCTCGCACAGACGCCGCCCAGGAGGCACCATGATCGAGATCGAGCCCGTCTACACCACCGAGGCCATCGCCACCGGCGCAGGCCGCAACGGCCACGTCCAGACCGCCGACGGCCGGCTCTCGTTCGACCTGGCCATCCCGCGGGAGATGGGCGGCAGCGGTGAGGGCGCCAACCCCGAACAGTTGTTCGCCGCCGGTTACGCCGCCTGCTTCCACTCCGCCCTGCAGATGGTGGCCCGCCACGCGCACAAGGATCTCGGCGATTCGTCGGTGGGTGCCCAGGTGAGCATCGGCAAGGCCGGTGAGGGGTTCGGCCTGGCAGTCACCCTTGAGGTCGTCATCCCCGACCTGCCCGACGACGAGGCGCAGCAGCTGGCCAACCAAGCCCACCAGGTGTGCCCCTACTCGAACGCCACCCGCGGCAACATCCGCGTCGACGTCGTCGTCGTCGACGACTGACCCTCCCGCCTCGCCGCGACACCAACGCGTTGGGCCCCACCCACCGCGCCACCTGCACCGCCCCAACCCATCGACACAACGGGGGCAACCATGACCACCTACCGCACACAGAACCCCTCGACAGGCAAGGTCGTCCGCAGCTGGGACTCCCTCGACCCACGCGAGGTGGGCACGGCCATCGACACCGCCGAGGAGGCCTTCACCTCCTGGCGGCGCACGAGCGTCGAGGAGCGCGCCGGTGTGCTGGCCCGGACCGCGCACCTGTTCGAGCAGAGGGCGGAGGAGCTCGCCGGAATCGCGGCCTCCGAGATGGGAAAGCCCGTCTCCCAGGGCATCGCCGAGGCGCAGCTGGTCGCCCAGATCTTCGACTACTACGCCCAGCGCGCCGACGAGCTGATGGCCGACGAGGTCCTGCCGGACCAGGGGGCGAACTCCTCCCGCGTGGAGAAGCAGCCCCTGGGCGTCCTGCTGGGCGTGATGCCGTGGAACTTCCCCTACTACCAGATCGCCCGGTTCATCGCACCCAACCTGCTGCTCGGCAACACGCTGCTGCTGAAGCCGGCCTCGATCTGCGCTGCTTCCGCCCTCGAGGTGGAAAAGCTCCTCGACCAGGCCGGTCTGCCGAAGGGAGTCCACCAGACGCTCCTCGTGGACAGCTCCCAGATCGAGGACATCATCGCCGACCCGCGCGTGCGCGGTGTCTCCCTCACCGGGAGTGAGGGCGCGGGGGCCTCGGTCGCCGCCGCAGCCGGCAAGCACCTCAAGAAGGTGGTGCTGGAGCTCGGAGGTTCCGACCCGTTGATCGTCCTCGGTGGTGACATCGACGCGGTGGCGAGCACCGCCGCCCGGGCGCGGTTGAGCAACGCCGGCCAGGCCTGCAACTCGCCCAAGCGGATGATCGTGCTCGACGAGTTCTACGACACCTTCGTCGACAAGCTGTCGGCTGCCTTCTCCGCAGCGGTCGTCGGGGACCCCCAGGATGGGGCCACCGACGTGGGCCCCATGTCGAGCACCGATGCCCGCGACGAGCTGATGGAGCTTGTCGACGATGCCGTGGGCCACGGCGCCCACGTCCTCGTCGGCGGCTACCCGCGCGAGGGTGCCGGCGCCTTCATGGAGGCGACCGTACTGACCGACGTGACCCGCGACATGCGGGCCTGGTCGGAGGAGCTGTTCGGACCGGTCGCGGTCGTGTGCCGCGCCGCGGACGTGGACGAGGCCGTTGCCCTGGCCAACGAGACCGACTTCGGACTGAGCGGCTCGGTGTGGTCCGACGACCTCGAACTCGCCGAGGCCACCGCCCGCCGCCTCGACGTGGGCATGGCCTACGTCAACGAGCACGGCACCAGCCTCGCCGGACTGCCCTTCGGCGGCGTCGGCCGCTCTGGCTTCGGCCGGGAACTGGGCGACTACGGCGTCGACGAGTTCGTCAACAAGCGTCTGGTCCGCGTTTCCGACCCCGTGGGTCCTGAGCAGTGGACCCCGCCCCAACCCGGGGCACAGCCACCCCTGACCATGGAACCACTCCACGAGACATCGAAAGGAAGATGCCATGTCCCGCATCCTGATGATCCTCACATCCCACGACCAACTCGGTGACACCGACCGTAGGACCGGTTTTTGGCTCGAGGAGTTCGCCGCTCCCTACTACGTGTTCCGCGATGCCGGACACGACATCACCCTGGCCTCGCCGAAGGGCGGGCGACCGCCGGTCGACCCGACCAGCACGCTGCCGCAGATGCAGACCGACTCCACCCGTCGATTCGAGGCCGACGACGCGGCCAAGGCTGCCCTGACGACCAGCACCCCTTTGTCGGAGGTTGACGTGAGTCAGTTCGACGCGGTCTTCTACCCGGGCGGCCACGGCCCGCTGTGGGACCTCGTGGAGGATCCCACCTCGCAGCAGATCATCCTCGACAGCGGCGCCGCCGGCAGGCCGCTGGGCCTGGTCTGCCACGCCCCCGGCGTGCTGCATGCCATCAAGAAGCAGGACGGGACGTCGTTCATCACCGACCGTTCGGTGACTGGCTTCACCAATGGCGAGGAGGAGGCCGCCGGGCTGACCGACATCGTCCCGTTCCTGGTCGAGGACTCCCTCAGGGAAGCGGGCGCCCGCTACAGCAAGGGCCCCGACGGTGACAGCTACGTCGTCACGGACGGCACGCTGGTCACCGGGCAGAATCCGGCCTCGTCGGCTGATGCCGCCCGCCGCCTCCTCGACCTGCTGACCCACTGACCACCACCCACCCACAGGAGTACAGGGATGACCACACACACCCGCGAGATCCACCTCGCCTCCCGCCCCGACGGGAAGCCCACCCTTGACAATTTCCGCACCGTCGAGGTCGACCTGCCCGATCTCGATGACGGTCTGGTCCTCGTCCGCAACACCATCATGTCGGTGGACCCGTACATGCGCGGCCGCATGAACGACGTCGAGTCCTACGTGCCCCCCTTCCAGATCGACCAGCCGCTGGACGGCGGCGCCGTCGGCACGGTGATCGAGTCACGGGTGGAGCAGTTGCCCGTGGGCACCAAGGTGACCCACGGCCTCGGGTGGCGGGAACACGCCATCCTGGCCGGTGATGCGGTGCGACCGTTGACAGCCCGGGGCGTGCCGGACAGCGCCTACCTGGGCGTACTGGGCATGCCCGGCCTGACCGCCTACGCGGGTTTGCTGCTGGCCGGCGAGATGCGTGAGGGCGATGCCGTCTTCGTCTCCGGCGCGGCGGGAGCAGTCGGCTCGGCCGTCGGACAGATTGCCAAGCTCAAGGGCGCTTCCCGGGTGATCGGCTCGGCTGGCACCCCCGAGAAGATCGCCCGTCTGGAGGAGCTCGGCTTCGATGCTGCCTTCAACTACCACGACGGCGACGTGACCGAGCAGCTCGCGAAGGCCGCCCCGGAGGGCATCGACGTGTACTTCGACAACGTCGGCGGTGACCACCTGGAGGCCGCGATCGCGAACCTGCGCACCGATGGCCGGGTGGCGATGTGCGGGGCCATCAGCCAGTACAACTCCACCGAGCCGGCCTCCGCCCCGCACAACCTGGCGCTGGCCATCGGCAAGCGGCTCACGCTGCGTGGGTTCGTGATCGCCAAGTACGCCGAGCAGGCGAGGGCGGACTTCGAGCGGGACATGGGCCGTTGGATCGCCGACGGCTCCATCCACTGGGACGAGACCGCCCGTGACGGTCTCGACGCCGCCCCACAGGCCTTCATCGATCTGCTGGACGGTGCCAACACCGGCAAGATGATCGTGAACCTCTGAGCAGGTCATCGGCTGCCTTCGTCCGCGGTGACATCACCACGGACAGTTGACCGGGGGGACCTCCGAATGGGCTGGGCGTTGGCATGCCCACGATCCTGCGGAGGTCCCCCCGGTGCGCCCCGAGGCCTGGTGGCCGCCAGGCAGGGGGTCGTCTCGAATGGCCGCTGCCCCCCGGTAGACTGGACGCATTGCTCCACAACCTCTCGCAACGCCTGGTGCAAGCCCCTGCGCTTCCTGCCATCCCGGCCGAGGCGGAGACCACGGCGAGTTCGACCCACCTGCACGGCGCCACAACGGCCGCGACGTCATCCTCATCAGCGCGGTCACCCTACAGCGAACTGTTCGCCTGGACCACCGGTGCTGGTCGGTTGGTGAGGGGGGCTGGCTCCGCGACGTCCTTCACGTCGACGCCTGAACGGCCGAGCTCCCGCATGCGGCGCACCAGCCTCAGCGTGGTGACGGCGGCCTGCTGGTAGCCGACGCCCCTCGGCGGCCGCACGTTGCTGATGCAGTTGCGCTCCGCGTCGTGGCGTCCGGGGCGTGGCTGGTGGGTGATGTAGATGCCCAGACTGTTGACGGCGCTGAGGCCCGGACGCTCGCCGATGACGACGAGCATCGTCTCGACGCCCAACTGCTCGCCAACCTGGTCGCCGAGCGCCACGCGCGCCTGCGTGGCCAACACCGGCGTGGCCACGCTGGGGCCTGACCCTTGTTCGTGGACACGCTGATTCCAGCATTGGCTGGGGAAGCGAGATTATGAACCATGGCCAGAAAGAACTACTCCGAGGAGTTCCGCCGGCAGGCGGTCGACCTGTATGAGTCGACTCCGGGAGCGACGCCCCGCGGTATCGCGGAGGACCTCGGGATCGTCCGGGGAACGCTGCGGCAGTGGCTGGAGACTCACGGGACCGGGAAGAAAACGGCGGCTGACGGCACGCTGACAGACAGCCCGTTGCGGTCCGCGCCGACGGCTTCCACATCGAATCCTGATGAGCCGCTCGAGCAGCGCGTGGCACGGCTGGAGGCGGAGAACGCCCAGCTGAGAGCCGAGACGACGAAGCTCACCCCTGCACGCTGACGGGGACATTAGAGCTCGTTCTCGTTCCGTCACCGAGCTGACCGTCGGAGTTGTCGCCCCAGCACTCGACACCGCCACCGTCGGTTACCAGGCACGTGTGCGCCCGCCCGGCAGAAAGCCACCCATTCTCCCCGGAAGGGGAGGCGCTAGATGCAGCCGGCACGGCCGCACATAACGCAGCGGCCACTACGGCGAGCGCGCGGCGGACGGTGAGAGATCGCATCGTCGGACCTTTCGGGTCGTTTTGCCCCATCATGTCAGGCCAGGCTGTCGGCCGGCGCCCGAAACAGTGAAGCCTTCGCGTTGTGCGCAGTGCGCGCCAAATGCAGCCAGGAGGAGGTGGATGTCCAGACGATCGCACACCATCATGAAGTGCCGGCTGGTGAAGATGCTGCCGTGATCGGCTCTGATCGCCTCGGGCAGGACGCCTGGGATCACGTGCTCCCCGATCAACGGGCGCACGGACAACTCCTCGGCCTTGACAACCGCATTGCTGATGGGGCCGAAGAACTCCGGCGCGCCGGCCCACCGCCAGTCATCTGCGCGGTCCTTGCTGACGGCCTGGCTGAACGGGCGCAGCACGTCGTACAGCAGGAGCCCGGCTTCTATGGACGTCGCGCTTCGTGGGACCACCCTCAGGGCGAGAGCCACCCGGGAGCTCACGTCCAGCGCCGTCATGATCTCCACCGAGATCGCCTCGCCGGTCCACGGGTCCACCACGAAGTTGTCGGCTCGGGTCACGTCCACCGCCACCACCTGCCCAGGCCGCAAGGCCGGGTACGACGTGACGGCCATGGCCCCGCGCAGGCGCGTCGTCGTCTGCCTACGCGTCGTCCGTCCGCGCTGGTTCAGGCCACGAGACAGGTAGGCCCGCAGAGTTGCTTCGGGAACGTGGACGTCGTGCAGACCTTCGCAATTCAGCGCCAGTCGGGTGCGCCGGTACAGTTCGTTGATCTCAAGCAGAGACTGGGTCCCGTCCATGGCCGACAGGACCTCGTCGGCGACTCGCATCAACTCGGGGTCAAGGCTGGCGAAGTCCTTGTGAGACTTCTTGCTCCGTCCATCGATCAGGGCGAGGACACCGCCGTTGACGGGATCGTTGTAGGCCTGGACCCACGCCTGGATCGTGCGTAACGCGGTGCCGCCGATCGACTCGTACGGGCGGCGTTCGCGGTCCTCGCGGGCGCGCTGCGCGCGACGGTTGATCGCAGCCTCCGACTCCAAGAGAGCGGCCATGGACAGGCACCTTGCACGTTCGCTGAAGCCTCCCTTGGGGTCGAACGCCGAGAACGGTTCCCCTTCCCGGGCGAGAGCAGGATGTCCGTTGGCGTATCCCGTCAAGATGGTCTGCACCACCTCCAGCCGGTCAAGCGCCGCATCCCTCGCAGGTTTGCTCAGGCCGGCCAGCAAGGAGGCCACCGGAAGTGCCACCGCGTCTACGCGTCCATCCGCAACCCTGCGAGCTGTCTGCAGGTCAGCCCACAAAAGCGTCGTGGCGTCGCCGGAGAAGTCCTTCACGACCACTCCGGTCGGATTCACCGACACCACCACGCGAACACCCTTGGGCAGCAGAACACTTGAACCCGCAACCAGGTCTACACGCACCCCGCCGTTCATGCTTCCGCCCCACCGCGGGCCACCACGAGAGTGTCCTCGTCCCACAACTCGTCCAGCTCCATCACGAGGTCTTCGGTCCACACCAGGTGCCAGAACGCCCGGGTCCGAAATCCTCGTCCGTCATCACTGGCCAGCACGTCCCTGAGCGGCCGAGGGCCCGCAGTGAACAACTCCATCAGGGCCGGCCTGGCCGCCTCCAACCACTCGGGGATTCGCCGCGCACCGGCGATCCACCGCAAATTGGACGAAGCCACCGCCGGCAGGCCGGCGAAGGTCGAGTATGACCATCCCACCCGCTCACACTCGGCCCCAGTGCGAGCAGCCTTCAGATCGAATGCGTCATCCTGGCGCGCCGCAGGGCGGGCGTCCCACACCTGAACCTGTCCATACGAATTGACCGCAAGAATGTCAGGGCAATGGGAGATCCCGTCAGACCACGTCAGTCGAACAGGTTGCGCGACGATCCACTCCACGTCCCGACGATGGTCGAGCCAGGTCACCAGCTCGTGCTCCAGACCTGACTCCAGCAGCAGTGGGCCGCCGATCGTAGACACGCGCGCCCGCACCGGGATGTGGCGGGACAACGCCGCGGAGCGCACCTTGCGGACCGGCAGAGATCTCTCACCGGTGGCGCCCCGGAAGCCCAGTCCCACTCGGACAGGACGCCATCCGGCCCAATAACCCTCCACGTCGGTGAACCTTCCAGCGGGCTCACCAGCGACAGTCCTACACTGGACACGACAGAACTCATCTTCAACGTCGCGAAGCAGGTCTTTGTCATCGAGGGCGTCCCGCTGCAACGGGACGCCCTCACTGCGTCTACACGAACTAAGCACACTCACCCCCAACGCGGGGTGCCTTTATCATGCAACAACTCTCCTGATCCCGTAGACACGCCGTCGCCTCCGTATGCTGCATACGCGGGCAGTTGTGCAAAGTAGGGGCGGTCTCGACAACGATCAGAAGTTCTGGCCGCCCATGTCCTTGAAGCGCGACAGGTGGCCCTGGAAGGCGACGGTGATGTCCTTCGTTGCGCCGGCACGGTGCTTGGCGACGATGATGTCGGCCTCGCCGGGGCGCTGCGAGTCCTTGTCGAAGTAGTCGTCTCGGTGGAGCAGGATGACCATGTCGGCGTCCTGCTCGATCGAACCCGATTCACGCAGGTCCGACATCTGTGGACGCTTGTCGGTGCGCTGCTCCGGGCCACGGTTCAGCTGCGAAATCGCGATGACCGGAACCTCGAGCTCCTTCGCGAGCAGCTTGAGCGCACGTGAGAACTCCGACACCTCCTGCTGACGCGACTCGACGCGCTTGCCCGAACTCATGAGCTGCAGGTAATCGATCGCCAAGATCTTCAGGTTGTGCCGCTGCTTGAGGCGGCGCGCCTTCGCCCGAATCTCCATGAGCGACATGTTCGGCGAATCGTCGATGAACAGCGGCGCCTCGTTGATGCGCCCCATCGTCGTGGCGATCTTGACCCACTCGTCGTCGGTCATCGTGCCCTTGCGCATGTTCTGCATCTGGATGCCCGCCTCGGCGGCCAGGATGCGCATGGTGATCTCCGTGCGCCCCATTTCCAGGGAGAAGAAGGCCGCGCAGTGCCCGTGCTGGATGGCCGCGTTGCGGATGAAGTCCATGCCCAGCGTGGACTTACCCATCGCCGGTCGCGCCGCGATGACGATCATCTGGCCGGCGTGCAGACCGTTCGTCAGTTCGTCGAAGTCGGCGAAGCCCGTGAGGATGCCGGCCGCCTGCCCGCCACCCTGA
Organism: Dermacoccus sp. 147Ba; assembly: GCF_004151355.1. NCBI lineage: Bacteria > Bacillati > Actinomycetota > Actinomycetes > Micrococcales > Dermacoccaceae > Dermacoccus > Dermacoccus sp. 147Ba. The sequence goes on along the minus strand of NZ_SEHL01000008.1, from coordinate 13,930 downwards.
ATCTGCTCGATCTCGTCGACCGTCAGCTCCAGCACGTCACCGAGCTGGACGTAGTCCTCACCGCCGCGCTTGTCGGCGACCGCATAAACTTCTGCCTGCGCCGCGTTGACGATGTCCTCGACATCCCCGCCGTCATCGCCATAGCCCATCTGCACGATGCGCGTACCCGCGTCGACGAGGCGACGCAGCACCGCTCGCTCCGCGACGATCTGCGCGTAGTACCCGGCGTTCGCCGCGGTCGGCACGCTCGAGATGAGCTGGTGCAGGTACGCCTGCCCACCGATGCGCCCGAGTTCGCCGCGCTTCGTCAGCTCGTCGGCGACGGTGATGGCGTCCACCGGCTCGCCGCGCCCGTACAGGTCGGTGATGGCGTCGAAGACGACCTCGTGCGCCGGACGGTAGAAGTCGACGCCCTTGACCTCTGCAATGACGTCGGCGATGGCGTCCTTGCTCAGCATCATGCCGCCGATGACGCTCTGCTCGGCCTGCAGATCCTGCGGCGGCAGCTTGCCGGGCGGCATCGCGTCGCCGGGTGCGTCGAACTCCGGCGGCGCCTCGTACGGCTCCAACTCGGCCATGCCGCCACTCCTCATCCCGGCGCGAACTCGCCGCGTCGCACTGCCCGTCGGTGCCACCTCGAGCGGCACAGAAGGCACCATCTCACTCAGCACCGACAACCGTACGGAGCAACCCCGTCCGTTCACCAACCGGCCTGTGGACAACGTTGTGCACAACGTGTTGGAAACGCCGTCCACCCCTGTGGGAAACACGGGGACAAGCCTGTGGACGAATTGAACCGACCCTCACGAAAATCCCGTCATGACGGCGCAACCTTCGTCCCCAGCCTGGGGACGAAAATCTCTTCCGTCCTGTGCGACAAGAAATATTGCCGTCCACAGGCGTTGGGATCGTTCACCGTACGATCAACAGCCGTTCGGGCCCCGTCCGCCCGACCTGGCTGGGCGAAATCACGACGTGAAACCGGCCTGCCGGACGCGAAGGCGACGTGGTGGCGTCCCGGCTCGCGATGGTGCTCGCCGACGAACCCCGGACGCCGACCCGCGAAGCGAGCCTGCGTCCTTCGGCGACGAGCGGTTGGGGGCTGACGAACCGAGACGCCACCCTCACCAAATCAAGAAACCGACCGTGCAGCACGCTTCGACACGCAACCACCCGGCACAGACCGAAATCCGAAGCGACGCCGCTGCGCTCGGAGCACCGGGTCGGAGCCGGCCACCGGTAAAGCCCCGGCGGCCTTCGTCACCCCTTGAAGGACTCCACCGGTGGAACCGCCCGCAGACGGAACCAGCGCTGCGCGGCTTGCCGGGACGAGTCCGTCAACACCGTCCACCCACCTGCGTTCACGCCGCGGTGACGCGCCAGCGCGTCCAGCCCGTCCCGCACGAGCCACACGACGACAGGATCCGCACCCCGCATGGCAACGGTGTCCTCCACCGCCTGCGGTTCGAGGTCAAGCCAGGCTGCCAGCGCCTGCTCGCTCACCCCGAGCACCTCGACGTGACGACGCAACTGCTCACCGGTGACTTCACGTTCACGACTGTTCAACGACACGTCCCGACCCCTACGCTCGCGAACGCCGACGGGCGCCTCTCCCAGTCGGAAGAGGCGCCCGTCGGTGAGCACACGGCGGGTCAGCCGTTGCGCGACATCGCGAGTGTGCCGGGCACGTACGACGTACCGAGCTCCTTCGACTCCGCGATCTTGATGCTCACGAAGTTGCGTCCGTCCACGATGCCCCAGTGCAGGTGCGGGCCGGTGGAGTTGCCCGTGTTGCCCGAGCGAGCGATCTGCTGACCCTGGACGACACGCTGACCGGGAACGACGTTCATGGACGACAGGTGCGCGTACTCCATCGCGTGACCGGAGGCGTCGCGGATGAGGATGGTGTTGCCGCCGCCGGTGTTGTACTCCGCCATGATGACGACGCCGGAGGCCGACGCGACGACGGGCGTCCCTGCGGGCACCGCGAAGTCGACGTGGTGCTTGTCGTTCCACTTGTAGTGGCTGGCCGAGCCGTACGGGCCCTGCGAGATCGGCGCCGCGTAACCGCTCGGGAACGGCAGTTCGTAGGGGGCGTTCGGGCTCACGAGCGTCGGACGAGCAGCCTTGCGGGCCACCTTCTTCGACGAGCTCTTGGGCGTGCTCTTCTTGGCGGAAGCAGCATCCGTCTTGGCGAGCGCGTAGGTCGTGCGGACGCCGACAATGCCGTCGACGGCGAGGCCCTTATCGGTCTGGAACGCCTTGACGGCGGTGAGCGTCTTCGGGCCGAAGACACCGTCGGCCGTGATGCCGAGCTTCTTCTGCACCGCGCGCACGACGGCGCCCTCGTCGCCGATGTTGACGACCGAGTCCTTCGAACCCGGCTTCGAGGCGGGCTTCGTCGACGTGGCGTTGAGAACGGACCAGGTCTTCGATCCGACGACACCGTCGACGGAAAGGTTGTTGGCGCGCTGGAAGTCCTTGACCGCGGCGGTCGTGATGGGGCCGTAGATGCCGTCACGCACGAGCGCCAGGCGGGCCTGGACCTGCGTCACGTCACCACCACGAGCGCCGAACGCCACCGTCTTGGGGGTGTCACCGGCAGCTGCCTCGGCGGCCTTGTCGCCTTCGACGGCGAGAGCGGGGGCCGCCATGAGGGCTGCCGCACCGGTCGGAAGGGCCGCACTCACACCGAGCGCGACGGCGGAACGACCACTGCGCGCAGCTGCGGCACCGACACGAGCCGAGTCGAGGTAGCCGGCATGCGAGGAGAGATGCTTGGGCACGTACTTCGTCATGGCTTCTGCACTCCGTGAGTTCGTGGAGCGCACGGGCGAAGCCGACAACGCGCTCACAGGGATCTGAGGCCACGCTGAATGCGTGACATGACCGAGGATGCCCCACCGAATGAGCGCTTCAAAGCACCGAAAAAATTACACTCGTGTCGTTCAGAGCCGCCGTGATCTGCCTGTGATGACGGGAAATTCGGGCGAATTGTGCGAGTTTTCGGGCAGCACGAATCGAACATCCTTTCGCTCTTCGAAAAAATGTTCGACAGAAAATTTCTTCTTCAATTTTGTCCACGATGTGGGACGGCGCTCAGCTCGTCGACCGTGTCAGCTTCCCCACTGCCGGTACCGAACCGATCCGAGCGCCATCCCCGTCACACCGCGGAGGCTTTGGTGATCCCTACTTGATGACGCGCGCGTACCCCGACGGCAATCTGTAGACCTTGCGCATCGCAACCGGAACGCCCGGCTGCGACGAGTCGATCATCATGCCGTTCCCCACGTAGATACCGACGTGGTACGCCGGGTAACCCCAGAAGACGAGGTCACCGGGCTGCGGGTCGGAGACACGCGGGAAGTACGCCTGCTGCTGAGCCGCGGTACGCGGCATGTAGTAGCCGAAGTTCTTGAACACGTAGCTCGTCAGACCGGAGCAGTCGAAGCCGGCAGGCGACGAACCGCCCCACACGTACGGCGTTCCCGCGAACGTCTGGGCGAAGGCGATGACCTGCGCCGCGGTACCCGTGGCCGGAGTACTCGGCACGGACGGCGTCGACACCGGCGGCGTCGTCGGCTGCGGGGCGTTCGGGCCGACGCATCCGAGCTTCGTCCACGTGCGCGGGCCGACGATGCCGTCCGCGTACAGACCGGTTGCGCGCTGGAAGGCGAGCACCTTGGCCTTCGTGTCGGCACCGAACCAACCGTCCGTGGGCAGGCCGAGACGGTCCTGCAGCACCTTGACGAGCTGGCCCGAGTTGCCCATGCGCAACGTCGTCGACGTCGGCGAGCAGGCCGGGGTCGTGGTCGTCGGCACCGTGGGCGTCGTCGTGCCCGTGGTGGGTGTCGTCGGACGCGTCGGCGTGACGGCCGAGCCGCCCACCTTGGCCCAGGTGCGCGCTCCCACGATGCCGTCCGGCACGAGGCCGTTGGCGCGCTGGAACGTCTTGACCGCGCTCAGCGTGGCGGGGCCGAAGATGCCGTCGGCGGTGACACCGACGCGGGCCTGAACGATCTTGACGGCGGCGCCGCGCGAGCCGTACGAGAGCGTCGGGCGGGGGGTGGAGGCGGAGCCGTTGGTGGTGTCGTCACCGGGCGCGGCGAGCGCCGGCGCGGCCGCCATCAGCGTGCCACCCGTCGGAATGGCGAGCGCAACACCGGCGCCGACGGCTTGCTTGACCGTCAGGCGCGGCAGCGCAGAGGTAGAGCGTTGGCGCCGCCTCATGTGCAAGGGAACGTGGGTACTCAAATGAGCAGCCTTCCTAGGTGAAGTCGTCACGACGTGCACACCCCCGACGTCTCGGACGTCGGGTGCGTGCGCACGTCACTGCCACACCCCTGCCAGCCCCCGCTCACAAAGGTGCTCGTTTACTGTGCCTGACCGGACCCTGTGAAGAAAGTGAAAGTTGCCGACACGCAGGGGTGGATGCTTGACTCGTCGAGCAGTATGCGCGTAAAAGCACGACGCTGTGAATCACCCGATCGTGCGTGGTTCTGCAGAATTTCGGCCCATATCAGATACAGGTCGAACGTCATGGAAGGCGCGCCGACACTCCGCGAAAAAATGTGTGGTGCATCTCGCATCGTGAGACGTTAGGAGCCGTGTGACGCACCCCATCGCCCGACTCGCGGTGCCTGCGTTCTTCACCCTGATCGCAGAGCCCCTGTTTCTCCTCACCGATTCGGTCGTCGTGGGGCGCCTCGGAACGTCGGCGCTCGCCGCGCTCGGAGCCGCGAGCGCGATCCTCCTCACCGCCACCGGCATCTTCGTCTTCCTCGCCTATGCGACGACCGCCGTCGTGGCACGACACCTCGGCCGCGGCCACCAGGACGACGCCGTCCAGGCCGGCCTCGACGGTGTCTGGTTGGCCCTCGCTCTCGGCCTGCCGCTGTCCGCCGTCACCGCAGTCCTCGCCCGTCCCGCAGCACGCGCCATGAGTGGCTCGGGCGGGGCCGACGTGGTCGACCAAGCCACGACCTACCTCCAGATCAGCTCCGTCGGCATCCCGGCCATGCTCATCGCCCTCGCGGCACAGGGCCTTCTCCGGGGCCTCCAGGACACGAAGACGCCTCTGTGGGTGACAGGCATCGGTTTTGCGGTCAACGCCGCTCTCAACGCCTTTCTCGTCCTCGTGGTCGGCTGGGGGCTGGCCGGTGCCGCCGTGGGAACGGTGGTCGCACAGTGGCTCATGGCCCTGGCGCTACTCGTCTCCATCGTGCGCCGCACCCGCCACCTCGACCTGCGTCCCCATCCCGCCCGCGTCCTGGCGGCTGCCCGCTTCGGCGCGCCGCTGCTCGTGCGCACGGTGGCGCTGCGCGCCGTCCTGCTGCTGACGACGGCGGCGGCCGGCACGTTCGGTGCCACGACGCTGGCCGCGCACCAGGTCGCGATGACGATCTTCACCTTTCTCACCTTCGCCCTCGATGCCATTGCCATCGCCGCGCAGGCACTCATCGGGGAGTCGCTCGGGCGCGGCGACCACGACGAGACGCGCGAGCTCTCGGCCGTCATCACCCGCTGGGGCTGGTACAGCGGTGCCGCAGCGGGCCTGCTGACACTCGCCGCCGCGTGGCCCCTGCCCCACCTGTTCTCCGACGACCCCTCGGTGTTGCGCGCGACCACGGGCGCCCTGGTCGTCATCGCCCTCGTCCAACCGGTCGCGGGGGTCCTCTTCGTCCTCGACGGCGTCCTCATGGGGGCCGGAGACGGCCCATTCCTCGCCAAGGCACAGGTCGCCCTCCTGCTCGCCTACCTCCCGGCCCTGGGCGTGCTCATGCTCGCCGACGAGTGGCTCGAGGGGCTGGACGTCGCGGCCCCGCTGACCGCTCTGTGGGTTTGCTACTCGCTCTACCTGACGGCTCGCTGCGTCGTGCTGGATCGTCGCCGCCGCGTGGACGCGTGGATGGAACTGGCTGTTCCGTAACCGAATCGACATGCCGAAGTCGACAGAACGACGCTTGACTGCACGTACCCTGAGGGCCACACCACAGAAGTTCGGGAGGCCACATGGCTCGCGTCGGAAAGCATCATGAAACCCCCAAGGGGTACACTCGACGAGGCGTCGTCCTGGGCGCCGGTGGCGCTGGCACGGCTCTCGCGCTGCCGAGTCTCGTCGGCGCAGCTGAGGCCTCTGCCACCACCGTGGGCCTTCGCGACAAGATCTACGCCATCGATGCGGCGACGACCGGAACCCTGTCGGTCGCCGTCTACGACCGCCGCTCCGGCCGGTTCTGGCAGTACAGCGCGGGAGTGCGCAACGAGTGCGCCAGCATCGTCAAGGTGCTCATCCTCGCCACGGTGTGTGACCGTGCTCAGCGCCTCGGGCGCGCCCTGACGGCGTGGGAGAAGTCGCAGGCGAGCATCATGATCCGCTACAGCGACAACAACGCTGCGACGAACCTGTGGAAGAGCGTCGGCGGCGCGCCGGCCGTTCAGGCCATGGCCACGAAGCTGCGCATGTCCCAGACGGTGACGAACAAGGCCTGGGGCCTGACGACGACGTCCGCCTACGACCAGATGGTGCTCATGGACGAGATCTTCTGGTTCGGGCGGGTGCTCAACAGCACCAACCGCGGCTACATCAGCACGCTCATGGGTCAGGTGACCTCCGGCCAGCGCTGGGGTGTCGGCACGTACGGCACCTCCCAGGTCAAGAACGGGTGGCTGCCCTACAACGGTCAGTGGCGCATCAACAGCGTCGGCCACGTCGGTGGCTACGGACGCAACCACACGCTCGCCATCCTGCAGCGCACCCCCACGATGGCCATCGGTACGAGCGTGGCCAACCGCGTCGCGAAGACGATGTGGGATCACCTCGCGACGCCACTGTGACAGTCCTCGAAGTGTGACGGCGAAGGCCCCGTGGACATCCGAGGAGGATGTGCCGGGGCCTTCGCCATGCGTACGCGAGATCGAACGTCGTCGAGGACAGTTCTGCCCACGACATGCAGAAGCTCCCACCCTCGCCAGGAGGGTGGGAGCTTCTGCGTGGTCTACGCGAACGCGTCAGGCGCGCGCGACGTTCAGCTTGACCCTCGCCTGGACCTCCGGGTGGAGGCGGACGAGGACGCTGTGGTCGCCGAGCGAGCGGATCGGGGTGGTGATCTCGATCTTGCGCTTGTCGACGGAGCCGGCGCCGGCTTCCTTGATGGCGTCGGCGATCTCGTGCGTGGTCACGGCGCCGAAGAGGCGACCGTTCTCACCGGAGCGCGCCTTCAGCGTCACCTTGGCGTTCTCGAGGTTGCCCTTGATGGACTGAGCCTCTTCGAGCGTCTTGACGGCGCGGGACTCGCGAGCCTTCTGGATGGAGTCGACCTGCTTCTGGCCGCCCTTCGTCCATTCGGTGGCGAGGTTGTTCGGCAGGAGGTAGTTGCGGGCGAAGCCGGGCTTGACGTCGACGACGTCACCGGCCGTGCCGAGCTTGGAAACCTCGTGCGTCAGGATGACCTTCATGATGGTGTTCCTTTCCGCCTGATCAGCGAGCCGAGCTCGAGTACGGCAGCAGGGCCATCTCGCGGGCGTTCTTGACGGCGTTGGCGATTAGGCGCTGCTCCTGGACGGAGACGCCCGTGACGCGACGCGCACGGATCTTGCCGCGGTCGGAGATGAACTTGCGCAGCAGGGCTGCGTCCTTGTAGTCGATGTTCTCGACCTTCGCCGCCTTCAGCGGGTTGGCCTTCTTCTTGGGCTTACGCACAACGGGCTTTGCCATCGTGGTGCTCTCCTTCTATGAGAGCCCGAGTGGGTGACTCGGGATAGCGAGTGTCTTGTTTCGCCTCGGCCGTCGGCCGGTGCGAGGTGGGTCGTGACGAATCACGACCGGTGTGAGGAGGAGCCGATCAGAACGGGGGCTCGTCGTAGGACGGGCCGGTGGACCAGCCACCATTGCCGCCCTGCTGACCGCCGGCGTTGCCCTGACCACCCTGCTGGCCGCCGGTGTTGCCACCGGTTGCCCACGGGTCGTCGTTGGGGCTGCCACCGAAGTTGCCGCCCTGCTGGCCGCCACCGAAACCACCACCGTTGCCGCCCTGCTGGCCGCCGAAGTTGCCCTGGGAGACGTTGCCGCCCCCCTGGCCTCCTCCGAAGCCGCCGCCGGGGCCGCCGGAACGCTGGGTCTTGTTGACCTTCGCCGTGGCGTAACGCAGCGAGGGGCCGATCTCGTCGACCTCGAGCTCGGTCGTCGTGCGCTTCTCGCCTTCCTTCGTCTCGTACGAACGAGACTTCAGTCGGCCGGTGACGACGACCCGAGTGCCGCGCTGCAGGGACTCGGAGACGTTCTCCGCCGCTTCACGCCAGATGGAGCAACGCATGAAGAGGGTCTCGCCGTCCTTCCACTCGTTCGACTGACGGTCGAACTGGCGGGGGGTCGAGGCCACGGTGAAGTTGGCGACCGCTGCCCCGTTCGGCGTGTACCGAAGCTCGGGGTCGGCGGTGAGGTTGCCGATCACGGTGATGTTGACGTCGCCTGCAGCCATGGGTGGTTCCTCCTACTTAAGTGTGGGGAGTTCTCAGGCGTCCTTGCGCAGGATCTTGGTGCGCAGGATGGACTCGTTGAGGCCCAGCTGGCGGTCAAGCTCTGCGGCGGTGGCCGGGGTGGACGTGAAGTCGACCACGACGTAGATGCCTTCGGACTTCTTCTTGATGTCGTACGCCATGCGACGACGGCCCCAGGTGTCGACGTTGTCGACGGTGCCACCGTCCTTCGTGACGACGGTGAGGAACTTCTCCAGCGAGGGCTGGACCGTACGCTCGTCGAGCTCGCCGTCGAGGATGATCATCATCTCGTAGTGACGCATGCGGTAACCCACCTCCTTTGGTCTAAAGCGGTCACGGTCTCTCCGTGACAGGAGGGTTGCAGCGTTGCTCGCCCTCACCGCCTCCTGGCCCGATCGTGCTCGTCGTGAGCGCTTTCGGGAAGAAAGTGGCGTCCACGGGTTGTGGACAAGAGGGCGTAAGCCTCTCAAGACTACCCGTTGCCGTCACGACGGACGAAATCTGTGGACGACTGCCCATGAGTCGGTGCGTCGGCTCGGGCGGCGATCACTTCGCCCGGCGGGCGGTGCCGGCCACGGAGTCGATGCAGGCTCGCACGAGGAAGAGAACGGCGATGAGCCGCACGGCGACGAAGACCGCGAACCACTCCTGCGGCAGCGCCTTGGCCGAGTTCGAGGAACGCGCGATGAAACCCCACACGACGACGAAGTAGGCGAACTCTGCTCCCGCCCACGCGAGGTGGTCGCGCCAACGAATCGCGCACAGGGCGACGAGCGGAAGCACCCACAGAGCAGCCTGCACCGGCAGCGCCCGCGAGGTGAGCATGACGACGACGAGCATGAGCAGCGCGACGGCCGCGGGCGTCATCGTCTCGTCGCGGCTCGCGAGAAGCCAGCCGAGACCGATGGCGAGGATCCAGCCGGTGACAGCGAGCGCCGTCAGGGACGTGGGCGAGAGTGTGAAGCCTGCGAACGAGAAGATCTGCCACAGCGAGCCGTACGACGCGCCCTGCGCCTTCCACGTCGTGAAGGACGCGAACGGGTTGGCTCCGGAGATCAGCATGAGACCCCCGACGACGGCGAACGTCACGGCTGCGCCGAGAGCAACGCCGGCCAGATCGCGGGTGCGCCGACGAGCCAGAGCCACGAGGATGACGGCGAGCAACACGGTGCCCAACGCGGGCCTGGTGAGAAGCGCTGCGGCGAGCAACCCGCCACTCAGCGCCGCCCGGTTGCGGCTCCAGGCCCACAGCCCGGCCGCAACGAGCAGCACGGCGAACGCGTCGAACGAGATGAGAGCCGTCGTGATGAGGACGGGCGAGAGGGCAACGTGCGCAGCAGCCCACGGTCCCTTCGGCAGCGACGCCGCGGTGAAGCAGACGGCGAGGGCGATGAGCAGGGCGATGAGCGCTGCGCCCCAGGCGAACATGCCCTGCTGCAGACGCAGCTGCGAACCACCGGGCACGAGGATCCTCACGATCCAGGTGATGGCCGCGGTCAGCGGTGGCTGCCCCGCATTCCCCGGTGACGACCACGGCGTGCTGCCTGCGTCACCCGCAACGGCCACGGGGAGATCCGAGTAACAGGCGCGCCACAACGATCCGGGCGTGGCCCAGCCCGTCGAGACACAGTGGTTCTTCTGGAGCACGCCCAGCGCGACGAAGACCGAGCTGAGGGCCGACAGAACCGCCGCAGCGGGCCGCCATCCGCGCACCCCCGGCACGGCGTGACGCCCGAGCGGGCCTCCGATGACGTGCGAAGCCGCTGCGACGACGGAGTCGGTGCGCGAGGGCATCGCGGCGCGCCGCGGCACACGCTGAGGACGCATGCTCTTCCTCTGCGCACCTGAACTCATGGGCCCAACCCTAGAGCGTGGCCGCTAGGTCACGGAGCCGAGGTGAGGGAACCACTCGGTGTCGGCGTCGGGCTCGGCGGAGAACTCGACGTTGGCCGCGGCGTCGACGGCCTGGGACTCGACGTACTCGAGGAACGGCTCGGGGACGAACTCGACGAACTGGGCAGCTTGCCCGAGCTGCTCGAGGACGACTCCGGGGAGTCGCTCGTCTCCGGCGAGGGCGACGACGTCGAGGACGTGCTGCGCTCCGGGTAGGGCGTCGGTGCCGTTGACGGGGGCACGTAGGTGCTGCTCGGCAGAGGATCCTGGGTCTGCGGCTTGTTTTGGTTGTAGTACGAGCGCTCCGGCAGCTTCGTGACCTCCTGGCCCTGGAGCGCGGCCTTCATGAAGTCGACCCACACCTTGCGAGGCAGGCCGGCGCCGTAGACGTCCGCCGACGGGATGCCGGGCAGGTTCTGCATCGGCTTCGCCGTGCGTCCGTCCTCGCTGTAGTACATCCCGACGGAGGTCGTGAGCTGGCCCGGCGTGAATCCGTTGAACCAGATGTACTTGTTACCCGTCGCGGTACCCGTCTTCGCGGCCAACGGACGGTTCAGCTGGTACTGCGTGCCGGCGGCCGTTCCGTAGACGCCGGTCTTGCCCAGAGCCCACGTGACGTCGTCGGCGATGCCCTTGTCATAGGCCTGCTCGCCCTCGACCTTCACGTCGTAGCTGTAGCTCTCGTCGTACGTACGCACCTTCGAGATGAGGTAGCGGTCGTAGCGCTTTCCGCCGGAGTTGAGCGTGTTGTAGCCCGTGGCCTGGTCGACGACGCGGCTGTCACCGGTACCGAGGACGTTGAGGATCTCCTTGGTGTCGTTCATGCCACCGAGGGTCTTGGGCATGCCCGAATCCTGTGCGGCCTTGAGGGTCTTCTCCGGGCCGATGTCCTGGTTGAGCCGCACGAACGCCGTGTTGATCGAGTACGCGAGCATGTTCGTGATCGGCTGGAAGCCGTACGACTTGTTGTGGTCGTTCTGCACGAACGAGTTCGGCCCGAGCCGCATGTAGTTGTTGCCGTTGTACCGCGTGTCGATGGTCTTGCCGTCGCGCAGCGCAGCGATGGCTGCGTAGATCTTCATCGTCGAGGCACTCTGCAGCATCGAGCGGTCGGCGTCGGAGTAGGGCGCCTTGACGGGGTCGTAGTCGGCTCCGCCGTACATGGCGACGACGGCACCGTTGTTCGCCTTCTCCGCGACGAGACCCGTGTGCAACTTGCCCTGCAACACGACAGGCGTGTGGGCCTCGACGGCGCGGACGGCGGCGTCCTGGGTGCGCTTGTCGATCGTCGTCGTGATGCGCAGACCGCCACGGTCGATGTCGGTGGTCGAGAGCTTGAGCTTGCGCGACAGCTCCTGACGCACCGATACGACGACGTACCCCTCGGGTCCGTCGGCGTACTTGACGGGCTCACGCTTGTAGAACGTGGGCATCGTCGCCTTGGAGCGCTCCGCCTCCGAGAGCCACCCCATGCTCACCATGCCGTTGAGCGTGTACGCCATACGCGCGTTGGCGCGCTTCTCGGAGTTGGGACCGACCGTCGGATCCATGTTCTCCGGGTTGTTGACCACCGACGCGAGGAAGGCGCCCTCGACCGGCGTCAGCTTCGAGACGTCCTTGTGGAAGTAGGACTTGGCCGCAGCCTGGACGCCGTACGCGCCACGTCCGAAGTAGACGTTGTTGAGGTAGGCCTCCAGGATCTGGTTCTTGCTCATCTCCTGGTCGACCTTGAGGCTGATGACGACCTCTTTGACCTTGCGGGTAATCGTCTTGTCCTGGGTGAGGAAGTAGTTCTTGACGTACTGCTGCGTCAGGGTCGAACCACCCTGACTGCCGCTTCCCTCACCCTTGAAGTTGTTGATGAACGCTCGGGCGATGCCCTTCGGTGAGATGCCTCGGTTCGAATAGAAGCTGCGGTCCTCCGCAGCGATGAAGGCGCGCTGGACGTGCTCGGGCACCTTCTCGATGGCAACGGGATCGCGGTTCGTCGTGGTGAAACGACCCATCTCCGTCTTGCCGTCGGCGTAGTAGACGACAGAGACGGACTGGGTGGCTTGCGCGTTGGCCTTGGGAATGTCGATGGCCATGTAGAGAACGACGAAAGCCAGGACGGCGAGCAGGAACAGGCTGGCGAAGCCGATGAGAGCACCGCGCAGGATGCGCACCGGCATCGAGCGCTTGGACGCCTTGGCGCGGCGGGAGGCGATCCACCCGGCCGCAGCGCTCTTCGAGGAACCCTTCGAAGAAGCCTGCGGCTTCCTGCCTCCGGCGGCGGGGCGACCACCCGCGTTACCGCGCCCCTGGCCCGACTCATTGACCACGTACTTGCCTCGCTTCGTGCGGCGCGAGCCTCGGAGCACGCGCGGATATTACCTTCCAGGGTACCGACCGTCTCCGACATCGCCTTCCCACCGATTCGAAACCCGCACCTCCCGACAGCCGTCGGTCGTTTCTGTTTGGATTCCCCCATGAGCCGCAAGTCACTGCAGCGAGCGAACGCGACGTACGCGTCCCGTCACCCTCGTACCGTGCGGCGCACCGACGAAACGGTGCGCCGCATCCGCGCGATCGTCGACGACGCCGGCATCAACTACCTGTCGGTGACGGGTCGCGCGAAATCTCCTGCGTCCTTCTCCGCCAAGGTGGTTCGCCGCGCGGAGCAGCTGGGTCACACCGACTTCGACCCGCTCGTCGAGATCACCGACCAGGTGGGCGTGCGCATCGTGACGTACACGCTCAGCGACATCGAGCCGGTCGCCCAATTGCTCGGCGACCACTACACCGTCCTCGAGGATCGCGACATGGGACGCGAAACCGCGAGCGAGGGACGGTTCGGGTACGCGAGTCGTCACATGCTGATCTCGACCGACCCCGACGCGACGGGGTACGAGGCGTCGAAGTGCGTCTCGGTGCAGTTGCGCACGGTGCTGCAGCACGCGTGGGCCGAGTTCGAGCACGACGCGCGGTACAAGGGTGAGGTGCCGAGCGAGCACGCGTCGGAGCTGGACCGCCGCTTCACACTGGCGGCAGGGCTCATCGAGTTGGCCGACCGGGAGTTCTCGGTCATCCGCGACACCTTGGCGTCGGGGGTGCGTGAGCGCGACTTCGACGATGCCGGTGGGCGCATCGACCCGCGCGAGCTCGCGTCGTTCCTCGCAGGCCGCTACGCCGATTCGCGCTTCTCCCGTGTCGATCACTACGTCGACACGGCCGACTTGCTGACGGAACTCGGCGTCGAGTCGATCCACGACCTGCGCGTGGAGTTGCAGGGTGTCTCGTCCGAGCGGGTGTCCCGTGCGATGGGCTACAGCTTCCCGCCCGGCGCGGTTCGCCGACTCGAGGACGACCTGCTGGCTCGGTTCCGGGAGCGCTTCGTCGAGCTGCCGGGCAACGCCGAGCGTCAGGATTCGCTGCGCGGCCGCCTGCAGCGCCTGGGCAACCTGTCGTAAAGGCGAGGGCGAAGGCCCGCGACGCATCCGGTGCAGTTATCTCGATCTGGCGGCGATATATCGCGGCCAGATCGACACAAGTGCACCGG